>JAYTHE010000001.1:0-27561 GCA_043732705.1 Candidatus Omnitrophota bacterium
AAACAAAGAAATCGCTACTCCGAGGCTATCTCCCTTATCAACAACCAGGGGACATTTCATTTGCTAACAAATGGGGACATCTTGACGTGCTACGAACAACGACGTTCAGCGAACAGTTTTTTCTGAAATCTGACTACTGACCGCTGATCGCTGTCGTTTTGTGTGGCGAATAAAAAAAGAAAGCGTAAGCGCCGCTGTGAGCGCCAAGCAGGCATCCATCAAAAAAGCGAATTGTGCGCCGGATGTTTTCCAGAAAATTCCAAAGAGCAAGCTGGCTGGCAAAGCGGCCACACCCACGATAAAGTTGTACCAGCCATAAGCTTTTCCGCGAACGCCCGAAGTTGTAAGGTCTGCTAAGAAAGCGCGCTCGGTGCCTTCCGTAAATCCTGAGAAAAGCCCGTAAATAATAAAGATTAGCCAAATTTGTGAGGCGGATGTGGCATAACCAAACAGAGTGTAAACAACAGCGTAAATCAGCCAACCACACAAAATTAAACGGCGTCTGCCTAGGCGGTCGGATAAAGCCCCGAAAGGCATGACAGTTGATGTTTTAACGATATGTAATACCATCCAGAGTAAAGGGATTTGAGCGATAGGGATGCCGCAATTTTGTGCGTGTAAAAGAAGAAAGGCATCGGAAGAGTTGCTTAGGGTAAAAATAAAAAGAATGATGAGGTAGATTCCAAGCTTGCCGCGCGGAAATTTCCAGGAAAATTTTTTTATCAGTTGAGGGTCGCGCTCTTTAACTTCACGGACTTTGAAAATAATCAGAAAAACAGCCATGACGCCTGGTATGGCGGCTAACCAAAAAATGATTCGTAGATCTTTAATGAAGTAAGCCAAAAGGATGGTTGAAATCAAGGGGCCTACAACGGAACCCGCATTATCCATTGAGCGTTGAAATCCAAATGCGCGGCCATGGTGCTCTGATTGTGTGGAGTCAGCAAGCAGGGCATCACGCGGTGAAGAGCGAATGCCTTTGCCCGTGCGGTCCGCTGCGCGGACAAACAAAACCGCCCAAGGGCTTTGCGCTAGCGCCATTAGCGGTCGCGAAAAGGATGAAAGGGTGTAACCGAAAAGCACAAGTTTGCTGCGGTCGCGGGCGTGATCGGCATGAATACCTGAATAAAGTTTTAAAAAGGAGCAAGTGGATTCGGCTACGCCTTCTATGAGCCCCAGGAAAATAGTTCCTGCCCCAAGCGTTTGAGTCAGAAAGAGCGGCAGCAGCGGATAAATCATTTCTGCGGAAACATCGGTTAAAAAACTGACAAATCCGAAAACAATAACGTTTGCGGTTAGCCCGTAAAAGAATTTTTTGCGCGAATTAGTAGGTTCTTTTAGAGTCAATTTGATCCCACTTTTTAAGAAGATCGAGACATGCCTTGCGTTCAAAATTTTTTGTAATTTTGATTTTAAGATGACCGATTTTTTTGAGGTGCGCGTTCGAAACGGCAAGTTCATTAAAGCCACGCTTGGCGACATCTTTGATTGTTGTTCCGTAAATAAGTTTGGGAATGCGCGCCCAATGAATGGCGGAAAAGCACATAGGGCAAGGCTCGGTGGTCGAATAAATTTCGCAATCGGAAAGGTCAAAGCGTTTTAATTTTCTTGTCGCAATGCGGATGGCTTGAATTTCGGCATGGCAAGTTGGATCTTGGTTTTTTAAAACCTGGTTATGGGCTGAAGCCACCACTTTTCCGCTTCTGGTTATGCAAGCGCCAAAAGGACCGCCTTCGCCGCGAACCATGCCGCCTTCGGCGGAAGCAAGCGCATGAGCCATAAATAATTTCATGAGCAGTATTTTAGCAGGAGGATGGAAAATAAACGTTATAAAACATAAACGGCCCGGAAAAGCAGACAGTTAAGCTTTTCTGGGCCATTCATGGTTTGTTTGGGGAGTAATTTTGGTTTTGGCTTATTTGACAGCCACCTTCCTTCCAGGCTTTTGGGGAAGCCCCTGTGGAGAAATTTTTGATAAATGAACGGTTAAAATACCCTGATGATAATCCGCGTTTAATGTATCTTCGTCGGCGTTTTCGGGCAGAGGAATGATTTGCTGAAAGGAGCTTTGATTTTTTTCCATGCGTTGTGAATGGTCGTCTTGAAATTGATTTTCACTGGTTTGTTTGCCGGATATCCGGATTTGGTGACGAGATGATTCAATGTCAATTTTATCTTTTTCTATGCCCGGCAGGCGTAACCGTAATTGATAGTCTTTGCCGGTGTCTTCAAATTGAGAGCTTAAGGAAAAAGAGTTGGGGTTATTCCAAGCTTGAGAGTGTGCTGATGCCGCAAAATGCATCATTTTTTGCATGTTTTGTTCCATGCGGGCCATTTCTGCCTCGGGATCCCAATCTGAAAATAAATTTTGAGAAGGATCCTCCAAAGCATTATTTAATTGAGGAGTATTTGAGCTTTCGTTATGAATCGGGACGGGGGTTGCATGGGCATGAGTGGACAGTCCGATCAAAAAAAATCCAATTGCGCTGATAAACAAAATAAACTTTTTCATATTGTCCTCCTCTGCCGGCTGATGATCAGAAAAGATTCCCTCCGGGAATAACCCCAGAGGGAAAAAGAAGCTTCTAGGCGACTTTTTTTACTGTGGAATCCACGGCATCTTTAGCTTTCATGCCCGCATGATGCATTCCTTTGCGGTGATGTTGGCCGTGGTGCTTTGCTGTTTCAGCGACGGTCGCACCGGCAGAAGTTGCTGGCGGTGTGGTCGTGTCAGCAGCAAAAGCACTGCCTGTTACGAGCAAAGCCGCGGCGGTGATTGAAAGCCAGAGCATTTTATTTTTCTTCATTGTGTTCCCCTTGGTTTTTAAGTCTGTTCCCAAACAGACTTCTTTTTGTTGTAAAAGTTAAGCGGATTGTTTGATTGATGGATTTCCCAGAGTTTCACGAATAATATTTAAAAGCGCTTCGGCGCCCTGAGCTTTATCAAAATAATTTGTTGCTCCGCGCACCCATTTTTTTTGACGCACAACCGGATAAACGCTTGCGATGATGACTTTAAGTGTGGGGTTGTGATCGCGAATGACATCAAACATCATTTCGCCGCCGAAATCCGGCAAATTGATATCCAAGAGGACAAGGTCTAAATTCAGCACGAATAAAGGTTCCGCTGCTAATTTTGCGTTCGGCGCCAAATAAACTTCATAGCCTTCGTCGCGGAGGATTTTTCCGTAGAGACTTCGGATTCCGGCGTCATCATCGATTAAAAGTATGTTTGCTTTCATGATTCCTTTTCATGTGCGGCGTTGCCGCTTCCGAATAAGAATCTAACTGAAGGCGGATGAGAGGAAGGTTAGAACTAAATTAGAATTCTCTAATCTGAGCGAGTTGAAAAGGGCTCGCCTGCTGCGTTGCGCACGGCGCTTCTTTGGTCTCATTCGATTTGTCTTTGAGATGAGACACAGCACTGAGTATTTTATTTCAAATGGCAGTGAGCCATTTGAAGTTTGGTAAAAGCGCTAGTGCGGCGTAGGTTTCTACTACGCCTCCGCAGGCGCTTGTGCGCGCCTTGCATTCAAACCCTTTTGAACTCACTTGGGAAAATGTATTTACTCTACTAACAGAGGAAGTGTAACGGTAAAAGTGGCGCCGCGGCCAGAAGGACTTTCAATTGAAATTGTCCCCTGATGAGCTTTTGCGATGGAGAGGGCAATGCTGAGGCCTAAGCCATTTCCGGCTTCGCCGCTATTGCGGTCTTTATGGAAAAATTTATCAAAAATTTTCGGAATCTCATCGGGAGGTATCCCGGGGCCGGAATCGCTGATTTGAACCAAAGTCTTTTGATCTTGTGTTTCCAGATGGAGTTTAATTTCGCCGCGAGGCGGCGTAAATTTTAAGGCGTTTTCGAAAATATTAAAAAAAAGACGCCGCAAATGGAGTTCATCGGCTTGAATCATTATTTTTTCACTCGTGAAAAGCGCTTGAATGCGGATTTGTTTCTTGTCCGCAAGCAAGAGCTCCTTTTCAAGAATGTCTTGCAGAAAAAGTTTGAGGTCAAGCGGCTGAAAGCTTAAGCTTTGCGGGTCATAATCGACGCGCGCTAAAAGCAGCATATCGTCAATGATGCGGACCATGCGTGCCGCTTCCCGTAAATTAGCCTCCAAAGCTTCACGATATTCCGCCGGGCTGCGATCCTTGCGTAAGGCCAACTCGGCTTCGCCTCGAATGACCGCAAGCGGAGTTTTGAGTTCATGCGCGACATGCGTGCTGAATTCAGAAATATGTCCGAAGGCTTTTTCAAGCCGTTCGATCATGTGGTTGAAAGCCAGCATAAGCTCCTGCATTTCAGCATCCGCATGCTTAACTTGAACGCGATGCCCCAAATCTTCGTGCGTCACGGACTCGGCTGCGCGCGCGACGGCTCTGACGGGTTTTAAGATTTTTGAAACCAGGATGCGTCCCGTAAAACCGGTTAAAAAAATAGTTGCCGGCAGAATAAATAAAATCACAAAAAAAAGTTTTTGTGATGCCTTGTCAACAGCCGAGAGCGAAGAAGCGATTTGAATAAAATAGGAGGGGTTTTGCGGCAATTGAATGCGTGCGGTAATGAGCCGGACTTGTTTTGACCCGAGCTTGAGTGTTGAGAAACGTTCACCTTGCTTAAGGTTTAATATAATTTTTTCGAGCAGCATTTTTCTAAGCTCGGGAGGAGTGTTTTGTGAGCTTGCAATCAATCGCCCCTCCGCGTTCGTAATCGAAAAATAGTCGTCATGCAGCTCGTAACGGTCCATCATTTCAAGAATGCGCGTTTCAAGGGCATTCACTGCGCCCGCGTAATTCATGCGGTGGAGTTCCATGATACGCTGTGAAGCGGAGCTGAAGGCCGTGACATGATAAGTCGGTGAGCCAAGACGGATTTTTACGAGTGAATCAACCAGCGCGGCGACTTCATGGGTTTTCACCTCAAGCTGTTTATCAATATCACGGGACAAAGTGTGCTGGAGAATTCCGATCACGATCAAACTATAAACAAGCAGGATTGCGCCTAAAATTCCCGTGTAAAGGATGCCGACTTTGAACTGAATAGTGTTTGTTTTCATCCCGTTAGAAGCTCTTATAAAAAAGAATTTTAGCGAGCATTTATTTTCATAGCCCTTGACTATAAATTTTATACATAAATTTGGTTAAGCTTCTAACGGGATTCAAGGCGTGCGGCCTTTGAGCGTATAACCCGAACCGCGCAAGGTGTGAATCAGAATCGGTTCAAATCCGTCGTCAATTTTTTTTCTTAAGTAATTCACATAGACATCGATCACGTTTGTGAACGTATCAAAACTTTCGTTCCAGACATGTTCTGAAATCATGGTGCGTGTGACAACCTGATTGACATTTTGCATGAAGTAATAAAGCAAAGTGTATTCTTTCGCGGTGAGCTGAATCTCGGTTTTTCCGCGGCAGACTTTATGCGTCATGGGGTCCAAAACTAAATCTTCAACTTGCAGCACAGTTTGCTTGGAAGAGGACTTGCGGCGTGTGAGAGCGCGGACACGCGCGATAAACTCTTCGAATTCAAAGGGTTTCGCCAGATAATCATCCGCGCCCGCGTTCAGCCCCAGAACTTTATCTTGGGTGGTGTTTTTCGCGGTCAGCATCAAAATCGGCGAATCAATTTTTTTGGCGCGTAAGGCTTTGCAAATCTGGATGCCATCTTGTTTGGGCAGCATGACGTCGAGGATAATCAGATCGTAAGGATTGAGCTCCGCAAAGGCCAAAGCTTTTTCGCCGTCCGCGGCGGCGTCGACCACAAAACCTTCTTCTTTCAGTCCGCGCTGGATGAAAGAAGAAACCCGTTTTTCATCTTCTGCTAAAAGTATACGCATACGGCTATTTTATCCGAAAAAAAGATTTTGTGCGATTCGTCGAAGCGCAGTTACTTACTTATAATGCCTTTGACGCCACCGGCGATAAGCGCCGCGATATCCGTGAGAATGCGCGGCAAGGCAAAGCCGCTGCGCGAAACAAGATATTTAGGTTCCCACACAGGATGAAATTTTTCTTTGTATTGGCGTAAGCCCTGGAAGTTATAAAAGTGCTCACCATGTTGAAACAAGAAAGAACCCAGGCGATTCCATAAGGGCGCCAAAGTCCGGTCTTCCATGCCTGAAAACGGCGCAAGCCCTAAATTAAACCAATGATATCCCTGCGAGCGGCCCCAAAGCATGACTTGGGTAAAAAGATAATCCATGACGCCGAGTGGAGCGGTTCCGGCTTCATAGCGCATCAGGTCGATTGAAAGCTCGTCTTTTTGAGCGCTCGCCCAGAGATTAGCGAAGGCGACAATTTGTGTTCCGGAACGAACCACTGCCACCGGAAAACGGTTTAGATAGCTTTCATCAAAAAACCCGAGTGAAAATCCCTTTTCACGCGTGTTTTTGTGAGCGAGCCAGCTGTCCGATATTTTTTTAAGCGCGGGCATGAAACGTGGAACCTCAGCGGCTGGAATAATTTCAAAGACGTAGTTTTGTTTTTGAAATTGATTGGCAATCAAACGCAGGCCTTTGGCTTGACCGCCGTCGAGCGAAAAAGAGGTTAAGTCCACGCGCGCTTCTTCGCCGATTTTTATCGGAGAAAGGCCCAGATCGAGATAGCGGAATAAGTTTTCTTTGAAAACACTGTAAAAAACAGTGAGCCCTCCGTTCAAATCAACCTCTTCATGAAAACGCCAAATCAATTCCTGGGTTTCTTCCGCGGGCCCCACGGGATCGCCTAAGGCAACCCAGGAATTGCCCTGTATGCCGTACATAACAAAAGCATTTTGCTTTTCATTAAAGAAAAAACGCTTATCTCCGAGCAGCGCAAGATTGGTGGAAGTGGATGCGGACTGAGAAACAATGACGACCGCTTTTTCCAGCTCCTCGTTATTTGAAAGGAAACGTTTTGGCCTGGACGGAGTCAAAAGGCGGATCAACGCGAAAAGTAAAAGCGCGACCGAGGCGCCAACGGAAGCGCGCATAAATCTCGGTGCGTTGGCATGCAATTCAAACTTCCACCAGAGGTCATGCGAGTAATTAATGTGTTTATAAGCGAAAAGCCCGAGCCAGACCGAAGCAGAAAAAGCGAGCAGGATTGCCAATAGCCAGCTTAAAGAGAAAGGCTCATTGACCAAAGATGTTTTGCGGTAAAAATGACGGCGGCAAGGCAAAATCATCCCCAGCATTAGCGAAAGAATCAGAGCTTCTTCATAGTCCAATCCTTTCGCGAGAGAAAGCACAATGCCTGTTCCCAACAAAGCAATTGTCAGAAGGTAAGCGGCGTTTAAACGGCGCTGAATGGCCCAGGCTAAAATTAATAAGCATGCGCCGGCAAGGCTGCCGAGAAAATGCGAAATTTCCATTACCGGCAGCGGAAGAATATCTTTCAACCAGGCTGCGCGTTCAACCGCATGCGGTGTTGCGCCTGAAACAAGTAAAACAATTCCGCCCAAAAAAATAGCGATGGAAATAAAAACAGGCGAAAAGTGCAGCGTCATGTTTGTGAAGTAATCGCCCATTTCTTTAAGCTGCTCGCGGCGGTGGCGAAGTTCATGAATTCCGAGCATGAAGGCGCCGAGGCAAAATGGAAATAAATAATAAATCGTGCGATAAGCCAGCAAACTTCCCATGAGAGATGTTTTATCAATCGCGGGAAAAGTCAGGAGGATTACTGTTTCGAAAACTCCGAGGCCGCCCGGAATTTGGCTGATAATTCCCGCGGCGAGCGCGAGCAAATAAATCGCCGTAAATTTCGCGAAGGGGATATCCGTGTGAGCGGGAAGCAAAACATAGAAAATAGCGCCGAGCAAAAGAAAGTCAAAAGCGGAAAGCAAGGTTTGAAAAAAGCTGAGACGGAAGGCGGGGAGTTCGAATTCCCAGTCATTGATTTTGAATGATTTTTTGCTCGCATAAATCCAAATAAAATAAACGGCAACAATGGCCAGGAAAAAAATTCCGAGCGGCAGCGAAGACGCAAAAGGAAAATGGAGGTTTTCAGGAAGATTGAAGGGGCTCCAGGTTAATGCCGTGCCGGCGAGCAGTAAAAATCCAAAGGCGAAAGAGCTGTTCACAAAAGCGATTAATTTGGCGATATCAATGCCGGAAAGCCCCCAAGCGGAATAAAAACGGTAACGCACGGATGCCCCCGAAAAACCGGAAAAGCCCGCGCAATTTGAAAAAGAATAGGCTATGAAAGAAGTCAGCGCGATTCGATGCCCCGCCAAAGGTTTTTTGACGTATTGAAAACTGAGGATTTCACAGCCGATCAGTACCACGAAATCAAAAAGCGTAATTAAAAAAGCGTAGATCAAATTGCCGCGAGGGATGGCCTTGAGATTAGCGAGGATGTCGCTGAGCCGGTATTCCCGCAGCTGGTGGTAAAGCACCCAAACACAGCCCGTTAAAAGAAAGAGGCCGACCCATGGAGCCATATTTTTTAATTTGTCTTTTTTCATTTTTTAAGCGTATTTGGAAAAATACGAGGCTGTATGTTAATCGGGAAGCGGCATGGAATCAAATAAAGGATTCCCGGGGTATTTTCTAAAGCTCTTATTAAAACATTAAATAACTATTTCTTGATTCAGTCGGGGCGTAAAATTGCCGTAGAGAATAAAACAGGAGATAAAAATGCGAGCTCAAAAAATGTTCTACATCCTGATTTTTTTCGTGACGGTGGCGCTGCTTCGTGCGCATTTCCTTTCGTATTTCGGTTGACGGTGGGCTTTACTTCGCTGCAGTTTCCGGGGAAACCTTAATCCGTCTCCAATGCCATGGCTCGAATGAGATGCCTATGGGATTATTGCGCGGATAGGAAAGCGCAAAGCCGTATTCTCCCGCGTGTTTTAGCATCCATTGATGCTCCGGCAGATTTTCATAATCCTCGACATGCGGCTCCCCATCAACGCCTTCTGCGCTGATTAAATCAATTGCGTGGTCATACCATAAATTGTGTTCGCTATAGCCCGGTAATGCGTTTAGTTTTCCGGTTTCACGCAAAGAATATTTGTGTTCACGCAAATATTTTAAAAAATTATAAAGGTGATACCCGCGCGAACGATGGCCGGATTCAATATAAAGTCTCTTACCCAAATCTTTTTCCATGGCCGTCATCATTTTTTCATAAGGTTCATAAGTCGGAAGAGAAACCAGCGGCGCTAAAAACTCAAGCGGCTTGCCGTTTTGTTTGACCGGCTGATTTTTGATTTCTTTGTACACCGGCTTGATTTCTTCGAGAGACTGCGCAGGGGTACGTGCGCCCAAATCAGCGGGTTTGAGACGGAGTATTTTCCCGAGCAATAATTTTTCTTTCCATGCCAGGCCTGATTTGAGACCGTAAAGTTCAAGCCGGTTGGGATTCGTTCCTTCGCTTTTCATTTTTGCGAGCTTAACCTCGGTTTTCAGCAGAATCGAATCAACCTGTTTTTGCTCGGCGGGAGAAAGTTGGTTTAAATTAAGCTTGGAAAAAGCGGGCGCAACGATGATCGCCGCTGTGATTAACGCGCCGGCAGCCAAGCAAATAATTTTTTTCATTGCGGAGCGTGCGGAGGGGTTGTTTCTTTGTGGTGAATTTTTTTCTGGGCATAAAGCTCTTTGTCCGCAGCGGCCATGAGGTCTTCAAAAGAGACGGGATTCGCCGGATCAAAATAAGCCGTACCCGTGCTGATGGCAAGCGGGTAAAAATGTTCCCTCGAGGTGTTTTGTTTTTTGAGCTGTTCCTGAAGATGTGAAAGCAGCGTGGATAAGGTTTGCGGCCCGGCATCAAGCGCGGCTACAGCGAATTCATCGCCGCCGATTCGCGAAACAATGTCTGATTTTCGGAAAGTGGCTTGAAGAAATTGGGCGGTTCTTACAAGGGCCCGGTCTCCCTCGGGATGGCCCAGAGTATCATTGATTTTTTTGAGACCGTCCACATCCATCATTATCAGCCAAAACCCGCGCTTGTTGCGTAGCGCTAAACGAACCTGTTCATCTGCGAGCAGCCAAAATCCTCGGCGGTTATAAAGTTTTGTCAGTTCATCGGTTAATGAAAGCGCAACCATAATTTCACGGATGCGGTTCCGTTCAAACGAGAAAATATAAATGGCTAAGAGGAACCCCAGTAAAATTCCGATGATAAAAACGGCGGGAGCTTCCCAGCGATAATTATTTTTTTTAAAGATTTCGGTGCTTGAGCAAACGATAGTCCAGGGATGGCCAGCGACATTGATTTCTTGAGTGAACGTCCATGCGTTTTTAAGTTTATCTGTGCTTTGGGGGTTGTAAGTATAAATCAATTTTTTTTTGTCGCGGATTCCTTCCGCGAAAATTCGCATTTCAAGATCGGGATTATCAATGTTTCTAAGCACGGATTCCAGCATGCGACGAATATGAAAGGCGACGACAACAAAGCCGTCGAGATTTTTTTCGCGGGCTTCGGGAGTTTCATTAATAGTATTGTTTTTATAAATCGGCGCAAAAACTTGAATTCCGTTTCGTGATGCCGGAGGTTCTTTTTCAAATTGAGGCAGCGACATGACAATCGTTGCGGTCGGGCGGCCGGTTTGCACGGATTTTTTCATGGCTGTCCAAGTAATCGGATAAGACGCTTGATCAAGGCCGAGTATGCTGGCATTGGGCTCGAGAGGCTCAACATAGAAAACGGGGTAATATTCGCCGCGCTCTTTCGCCGGCACGATCAATCCGCGGTGGTCGTATTGAGTTATCGTAAAAGCCGGGAAGCCATCGGTTATTGCCGCTTGACGAAGTGTTTCTATTTCCTCAGAGTGCATCCGGGGCGCCCAGCTGAGCATGTAAATATCATTTCTGCGCTGAAAAAGATAATTCGTGAATTGCTTGAATTCTCCGCGTGCGACATGCTCGCTTGCGGAATAAAATCCACCCAAGTCATTCAAAACGGTCAGGTTGTCTTCCAGAGAACCTTTAAAAGTTGAGATGATGTTTCTTGAAAGGTGTTCAAAGTCGTTTTGAAGCCGGACATGTTCAAGCTCAAGCATTTTGAAAAAAGTTACGGCCGTAACAATAATGCTGATGCTCAGCACTAAAAGGGAGGGACGATGTTTAAAAAACGAAGTTTTCTGGTGATCCACCAGCATCGAGAGGTCTCTTTTTTTTTGAGGAAACAGCATTAGTTTTCCATTTCAATTATAAAGCCTTGCTTGAAAATAATTAAACGATCAGCCTAAGCTTCGGCATTTTTGCGTTTATTCTCAACTAAACATCGAAACAATATATTTGGAGAGAGGCAAGATTCTTATTGCGTGAGAATAGCTTCAGCTTCAATTTCAATCAACATATCGGGATCAATCAGCTTGCTGACTTCGACCATGGTTGTCGCCGGGCGGATTTTCCCGAAAAATTCTCCGTGTGCTTTTCCGACCAGTTCCCATTGGGTGATATCTTTCAGATACATGCGCGTACGGACAACATCGCTCAGCTTCGCTCCCGCTTGTTTGAGCGCCGCTTCAATATTTTTCAGAGTTTGAACGGTTTGGGCGTAAGGATCATTTTTCCCGACAAGCCCTTCGGGCGACGTTGCCGTTGTGCCGGAGACATGCACCACATTGCCAACTTTAACCGCGCGTGAATATCCTAAAAGAGGCTCCCATTTTCCGCCCGTTGAGATATTCTGTCTTGTCATAAGTACCGCCTTTCTTTTACGTATTTGCTCTGCGCCGGCGGCGCAATCGCATAATCTGCATTTGCTGTGAGGTTTAAATAAGTTCGAGGCGTATAGCGTAACGAAAAAAACATCATTTTAAAACCAGATTTTGCGTGTCGCTCCTCTGGGGATGAATTAGAATGCCCTTTATATGACGCCCCCCAATTTAGATATGCCCAATGAAAGCGATATCGAAGATACTTGGTCAGTGCTTTCCGCTGACGAGCGGGCGGAAGCTTTTTCTTTACTCGGCCGCGAAGAAGCCCAGGATTTCTTTCTAAAAATTTCCGTGGATGACCGCGCGCAGATTATTCACCGCTTGCCCGAAGGCGAGAAAAGACTTTGGTTCCGCTTGCTCGCGCCGGATGACGCCGCGGATTTGATTCAACATACGCAAGAGGACGAACGCGGCTTGCTATTGAGCTTGCTGGATGATCAAAATCGCCGCGAAGTGAATGTGCTGCTGACTTATAAACAGGATGTCGCCGGAGGGCTCATGAATCCGCATTTCGCGCGCGTGCCGCCCGATTTAACCGCGGATGAAGCCATTCGATATTTGCGCCTGCAAGTTCAAGAGCATTTAGAAAATATTTATTACGTTTATGTTTTGGATGAAGCCCAAAAATTATTGGGCGTTGTTTCTTTTCGCGATCTCTTTAAAGCCAAGCCGGATAAAAAAGTGCGCGATATTATGAAGACAGAAGTGGTTGCCGCGACCGAGAACCAAGACCAAGAAGCAGTCGCGCGGTATTTTTCAAAACACAAGTTTTTCGCGTTGCCCGTCGTGGATGAGTTTTACCGCCTGAAAGGCATTATAACGGCGGATGATATTTTGAATGCCGTTCAAGATGAAGCGACGGAAGACATTCAAAAGTTGGGCGGTGTTCAAGCTCTCGATAAGCCTTATATCCAAATGGGTTTTTGGGAAATGCTTAAAAAGCGCGCGGTTTGGCTCGCGGTTTTGTTCGTGGGTGAAATGCTCACGGCAACCGCGATGGCGAAGTTTGAGGCGGAAATCGCGCGCGCCGTGGTGCTCGCGCTCTTTGTTCCATTGATTATTTCAAGCGGCGGAAACTCAGGTTCTCAGGCTTCGACGCTTGTTATTCGCGCGATGGCGCTCGGAGAATTTCAGCTGCGCGATTGGTGGCGTATTGTTCGCCGCGAAGTCGCGACAGGCTTTGGGTTGGGAGTGATTCTGGCTTCGATTGGTTTGCTGCGCATTTTGGTTTGGCAGGGGATTTTTCATACCTACGGCACCTACGCGAATTTAATCGCGGCATCCGTTTCGATTAGTTTAATCGGTGTTGTGATGTGGGGAACTTTGGCCGGCGCGATGCTGCCGTTAATTCTTAAAAAATTAGGTTTCGACCCCGCGAGCGCGTCCGCGCCTTTTGTGGCGACGCTTGTGGATGTTTCGGGAATTTTGATTTACTTTTCTGTCTCTGCTTTTATTCTCCGAGGAACATTGCTTTGATTTAAAGCCATGTTGGTTTGCGCTCAAAAAAAATCCCCATTTACTTAGACAGTTGCCTCTACGGGCAAAACTCGTAAATTGGGATTCTTTTTTTGAGCTGTTTCGCATTGTAGGGGAGGGGGCAATAAAAGGAGAAACAAGGGTTAGTGTTCTCAATTTTTTGAATGCTCTTATATTTTATTTTTCCACGAAAGCCCTCAACCTCAGCAAGCAAGTTTCCTGCCACATCTTTTTCCATTTCGGAAAATCCGAAATGGAAAAACAAATTTATCGAATACAGTTTTTAAGAAAAGTCCTTTCTCATGGTCCGGCTACTATGCTGGACCATGGGAAGGTATGGTGGGAAACTAGATTGTTGAGGTTGGGGCCTGCCGCAGCATTTTAAATAACAGAGCTTTCGAAAGAGGCGGATTTCTAAACTTTGTTTCTCTGCTGATTGCCTCCACCCCCTCTATCGCGGAGGTCAGTAAAAAGTAAATTGAAATGCGAGTTCGCCCCGCGCAGAGGGCGTTGTTTGAGCATTTAAATTTACTTTTTACTGACTAAACCAGAATGTCGCTTAAAGACAGGTAGAAAGACAAGGCTGCAGGTTAGATTTTTGAATCCGTGATTTGCTGAGATTTATAAATTCCGGAATGTCCGGAAAAAAGATAGCTCATGACGCAAGCGATTCCCGCGTAAACTCCCATTCCCGATCCAAACATTTCCATGGCAAGCAAGGTGCAGCAAAGCGGTGTATTGGCCGCGCCCGCAAACACAGCAACGAAGCCAACGCCGGCAAGCACCGCGGTCGGCAAGGTCAGAACATAACTCAGCGCATTGCCGAGCGTTGCTCCGATGAAAAAAAGCGGCGTAACTTCTCCACCTTTAAATCCTGAACCGAGTGTGATGGCCGTAAAAAGTGTTTTTGCCAAAAAGTCATGAATGGGTAAATGGGATTGAAAGGCTTCGACCATGGTCGGAATTCCAAGGCCTAGATAGCGATGTGTTTGAAAAGCTCCGGCCAGCAGAATAATAAAAAGACCGCCTACAAAAGGCCTGAAAGGCGCATAGGCAATATACTTTTTGAAAAGCGCGGTTACTTTGTGCGTTGCCCAGGCAAATCCCGCGCCGGTGAAGCCGAATAAAATTCCTGCAATTGCGATTTGAAGTAGATTAACCCACGACAATTCAGGAATAACCGGAACTAAATAAACAGTGTGAGCTGCGCCCCAAGCAAGACAGACGACGTGCGCGATAATCGCAGAAAGAAAACAGGGGAGAATCGAGTCGTAGCGCAAACGGCCGATGGCAAGCACTTCCAAACCAAAAATTGCGCCCGCGAGCGGCGTTCCAAAAACGGAAGCAAACCCTGCGCTGATTCCGGCCATTAAAAGAATGCGGCGATCTTCGCGCGAAAGTTTCAGCGGCCGTGTCAGTTGATCGGCAAGTGATCCGCCCATTTGAACGGCTGTGCCTTCACGGCCGGCTGAACCGCCGAAAAGATGCGTCGCAAGTGTCCCGACTAAAACAAGCAAAGCCATTCGTAGTGGAATGATGCTTTTTGGGTCATGAATTTCTTCGAGCAGTAAATTGTTGCCCGCTTCGACCGATTTTCCGATGGTGTGATAAATCCAACCGATGGCGAGTCCGCCAATCGGAAGTAAAAAGAGCATCCAATTATGATTTTCGCGGAAATGTGTCACCCAATCGAGCGAAATTAGAAAAAATGCGGAGGCGGTGCCCGCGAGCAAACCAACGAGAATCGAAAGCAGAGACCACTTAAATACTTGCGGGAAAACCTGAACTTGTTCGAGCGCGGGCTTTTGTGTCATCATAAGAATGATAACACCGATCGCGGCGTTCGTGAATGCTGCTGGAGAAAAAAGCGCTTAGGCGGCTTTGGCCTGTTGCTTTTTAATTAATTTGGAAACGAATTCGGCGAGAAGCACCAATAACGCTGCCCCGATGAAAGCTAAGGCCAGCTCAGACTTCAAATTAAAATTGAACCGGCCGTCTTCGAGGAATTTTCTCCAAAGATAAACACCGCAGAGAATAATAGTCACCCCGGAGATGGTGATGTATTCGCGATGCTTCATGATTAAAGACCACTGAAAAGAGCCGGGGCTTCTTTTGGAGTAAGGCGTGAGGCGCGGAATAAAGCGTGGGACCTCTTTTAAATAGTCCGCGTAAGGCTGGCCAAATTCCTGCAAAAGGCGGGCTTCTTCTTTTTGTACAGTTCCCCAATACAAAAAAGAAAAACCAGCGATGAAGATCACAATATTAATCCAGCTGGAAGACATGACCACGACGCCCAGCCCCAGTAAAAAGTTGCCGACATACAGCGGATTGCGGACATAGGCAAAGGTGCCGGCTGTCGCGAGTTTAGTGCCTTTTCTTTCCAAATAGCCTGAGGCCAGGATTCGAATGAGCTCACCAATTAAAACAAGCGGTAATCCGCGCCAATAGCTTTCACGGGTGAAATGGGCGTTGAAGACCAAAATAATGGCGCCGGTCCAAGCTAGCAGGAGGCGTAGTTTTTTAAATTGAAGGCGCCGAGGGTCAAGAATAAATGCTGTCACTTGAGATGCTCCGTTAGATATAAAGATGAAAACGGGCACATCTTACTGAAAAAGGCGCTGAAAAGCTAGAACCCATCCATAACCGCTCTCGAAAAGTGACTGTACCCAATTCTGTACTCCCGGGGTTGGGTAAAACGGCAAAAAAGCAGTCTTTTCAAAATGGCGATCAGGCTGTAATATCTTCACCCCTAGAAGACTGTGTTTACATCCCGGTCTTTTTTGGGCAAAATACTCGGCTAAATACCACAGGGTATTTCATTTATAGAATACACAGTTACGGTTGGGCGAAGCCCAGAGTAAAAATATAAAAGATATGAATAATAAGCCTCTTTCGGTACGTCCCAAGGCTCAGGGGCTTTACGATCCGCGTTACGAGCATGATGCCTGCGGCGTTGGTTTTATTGCCAACATGAAGGGCAAGAAGTCGCATGATATTGTCAGCGACGCTCTAACCATTCTTAAAAATCTCCGTCATCGCGGTGCTTGCGGGGCTGAACCCAACACGGGCGATGGTGCGGGTATTCTCATGCAAATTCCGCACCGCTTTTTTCAAGAGCAATGCCCCGGCCTTGGAATTGAGCTTCCTGAAGAAGGCGCTTATGGCGTCGGTATGGTTTTTATGCCGCGCGAAGCCAAGCAGCATAAAGCCTGCGAAAAGATTTTTGAAAAAATCGTCAAGGAAGAAGGCCAGCAATTTCTTGGCTGGAGAAAAGTATTAACTGTTAATACCTCGATGGGCGAAACTGCGCGCGAAAGTGAACCGTATGTGCGCCAGATTTTTATCGGTAAAGACGCGAAGATTACCGATACGCTCGCTTTTGAACGCAAACTCTATGTCATCCGCTGCCGCGTTGAAAATGCGATCCGTTATTCGCCGGATGTGAAAGGCCGCGAGTTTTTTTACGTTTCAAGTCTTTCCAGCCGCACTATTATTTACAAAGGTATGCTGCTGCCGGAACAAGTCGAAGATTTTTTTCCGGAACTGAGCGATCCTTTGATGGAAAGCGCCATCGGGCTTGTGCATTCACGCTTTAGCACCAACACTTTTCCGAGCTGGGACCGCGCGCATCCGTACCGTTTCGTGGCGCATAACGGTGAAATCAATACTTTGCGCGGTAATGTGAATTGGATGCATGCGCGTCAGGCCATGTGCGAGTCTGAACTTTTTGGCGATGATATGAAGAAAATGATGCCTGTTATCGCCGATGATGGCAGCGATTCGGCGATGTTTGATAATTGCCTCGAATTTCTCACGCTGTCCGGCCGTTCTTTGCCGCATGCGATTATGATGATGATCCCCGAGCCCTGGGCTTTGCATGAAACGATGGATGCGGACAAAAAAGCTTTCTATCAATATCACAGTTGCTTGATGGAGCCATGGGACGGTCCCGCTTCGATCGCCTTCACCGACGGAACTCAAATCGGCGCGATTCTTGACCGTAACGGGCTTCGTCCTTCACGTTATTACGTTACAAAAGATGACCGCGTGATTATGGCGTCCGAAGCCGGCGTGCTTCCGATCCCGCCCGAAAACATTTTGCAGAAAGGCCGTCTTGAGCCCGGCAGAATGTTTTTGATCGACACCAAACAGGGACGCATTATTTCTGACGAAGAAATTAAAAAGCAAATCGTCAATGAACAGCCTTACCGTCAATGGCTGGATGAAAATCTGGTCACACTTTCTAGTTTGCCAGAGGCGCCGCATGTGCATGAGCCGGACCATAACACGGTTCTTTTACGTCAAAAAGCTTTCGGATATACCTTTGAAGATTTACGTTTGATTCTCACCCCGATGGGCCGCGATGGTGTTGAACCGGTGGGCTCCATGGGAACGGACACGCCGCTTGCTGTGCTTTCGAATAAACCGCAGCTGCTTTACAACTATTTTAAACAGCTTTTCGCGCAGGTCACGAATCCGCCGATCGATTGTATCCGCGAAGAAATCGTCACTTCGACTTTGACCACACTCGGTTCCGAAAGAAATCTTTTGAAGCCCGAACCGAAAAGCTGCCGCCAAATTCAATTAGACAGTCCGATTCTTTCGAACGAAGATTTTGAAAAAATCCGCCATGTGAACCATCCTGATTTTAAATCGGCCACGATTTCGAGTCTTTATGAAATCACAAAAGGTAGTAAAGGCATTGAAGCCGCTCTGGAAAAAGTTTTCAAGTTAGCTGATGAAGCTATCGCAAAAGGCGTTAATTTAATCGTGCTTTCAGACCGTGGCGTTGATTTTGAACATGCCGCTGTTCCGGCCCTGCTGGCTGTTTCCGGTTTGCATCACCATTTAATCCGTCAGGGTACGCGCACCAAGGTGGGTTTGATTCTGGAGTCCGGTGAACCGCGTGAAGTACATCATTTTGCGCTTTTGCTTGGTTATGGCGCGGGCGCGATTAATCCTTATCTTGCTTTTGAATCTTTGGATGATTTGATCCGTCAGGGGCTTTTAAAAGGCGTTGAACATAAAGTTACGGTTAAAAATTACACGAAAGCCGTTTCCAAAGGCGTGGTTAAGATCATGTCGAAGATGGGAATTTCAACGATCCAAAGTTATCGCGGCGCGCAAATCTTTGAAGCAGTAGGCCTCAACCAGAAATTAATCGACAAATATTTTACCTGGACCGCGACACGCATTGAAGGCGTGGGCTTGGATGTGATTCATGAAGAAGTGCGCATGCGTCACCGTGATGCTTTTCCGGAAAGACAAACTGAGAATTCACACGCGCTTTCATCCGGCGGACAATATCAATACCGCAAAGACGGCGAGTTTCATCTTTTTAATCCGGAAACAATTCATAAATTACAGGCTTCCGTCCGTACCAAGAATTACTCGGTCTTCAAAGAATATTCAAAACAGGTGAATGAGCAAAGCGAATCACTTTGTACTTTGCGTGCGTTGATGGACATTAAATTTCCCGCGAAAGCGATTCCGATCGAAGAAGTTGAACCGATTGAAGCCATCGTGAAGCGTTTCAAAACAGGTGCGATGTCTTACGGCTCGATTTCAAAAGAAGCGCATGAATCGCTTGCGATTGCGATGAACCGTATTGGCGGCAAATCGAATACCGGCGAAGGCGGCGAAGATCCGATTCGTTTTACGCCCGAACCGAACGGTGACTCGAAAAAGAGCGCAATCAAACAGGTTGCTTCCGGACGTTTTGGTGTCACAAGTCATTATTTGGTGAACGCGCAGGAAATTCAGATCAAAATGGCGCAGGGCGCGAAGCCCGGCGAAGGTGGACAGCTGCCGGGTTCCAAGGTCTATCCGTGGATCGCGAAAGTTCGTCTTTCCACTCCGGGCGTAGGCTTGATTTCACCGCCGCCGCATCATGATATTTATTCGATCGAAGACTTAGCTGAGCTCATTCACGATTTGAAAAATGCAAATACTCAGGCGCGCATTAACGTGAAACTCGTTTCCGAAATCGGCGTGGGAACCATTGCTGCGGGCGTCGCGAAAGCACATGCCGACGTAGTTTTGATCAGCGGCCACGACGGCGGAACCGGCGCATCGCCGCTTTCGAGCTTAAAACATGCCGGTATGCCCTGGGAATTGGGGCTCGCTGAAACGCATCAAACACTTGTTCTGAATAATCTTCGCAGCCGTATAGTTGTTGAAACTGACGGCCAGCTTAAAACCGGCCGTGACGTTGTGATTGCCGCATTGCTTGGCGCGGAAGAATTTGGTTTTGCGACTTCGCCGCTTGTTGCGCTCGGCTGCATTATGATGCGTGTTTGCCATTTGAATACCTGTCCGGTTGGTGTCGCGACGCAGGACCCTGAGTTGCGCAAAAAATTTACCGGAGATCCGGCACATGTCGTTAATTTTATGTATTTTATCGCCGAAGAAGCGCGTGAATTGATGGCGCAGCTTGGTTTTCGCTCTTTGGTTGAAATGGTCGGACGCACGGATTTGCTTGATTTCAGGAAAGCCGTCAATCATTGGAAAGCCAAAGGTTTGGATTATTCCAAGATTTTGCATGTTCCCGAAGTTGCGGACAGCGTCGGCCGTTACCAGCAGATCACACAAGACCATGGTTTGATTAACGCGATGGACAATCAGCTTTTGCTTGAACTTTGCGAGCCCGCATTAACGGAAAAGAAAAAAGTCGGCAAGATCCTTCCGATTCACAATATTAACCGCGTTACGGGAACGATTCTCGGCAGTGAAGTGACGCGCCGTTACGGTGCTGAAGGCTTACCGGAAGATACGATTCATTTGATTTTTAAAGGTTCCGCCGGACAAAGTTTTGGCGCGTTTATTCCTAAGGGCTTACGGCTTGAAATCGAAGGCGATGCGAATGATTATGTCGGCAAAGGGCTTTCGGGCGGTCGAATTATGATTTATCCTTCCAAGAAAGCGACTTTTGAAGCGGAAAAAAATATGATTATCGGTAACGTTTCTTTTTATGGCGCGACAAGCGGCGAAGCTTATATCTCCGGCCTTGCGGGCGAACGATTCTGCGTGCGTAACAGCGGCGTTGAAGCGGTTGTCGAAGGCGTGGGCGATCACGGCTGCGAATATATGACCGGCGGTAAAGCCGTGATTCTTGGGAGCACAGGACGCAATTTCGCGGCCGGAATGTCTGGCGGACTTGCTTATATTTATGATATCGACGGAACTTTCCCAAGCCGCTGCAATAAACAAATGGTTTTGCTCGAAGCAGTTGAAGACACAAAAGAAATTGAAGATTTGCGCCAAATTATCGAAAGGCACGCAAAATTTACACGCAGTAAAAACGCCGAAAGAATTTTGAAAGATTGGCCGGCAGCATTAAAGCGTTTCGTGAAAGTCATCCCGAAAGATTATAAAAATGTTTTGCAGTCGCTCGCGAAAGTTCAAAGCAGCGGACTTACTGGCGAAGAAGCCGTTATGGCCGCTTTTGAAGAAAACGTGCGCTCGCTTTCACGCGTGGGAGGCAATTAAAGCGGACTTTAATTGCCTCCGGCTCTGCGCCTTTGGCGCAACCGCGACACATAGCAGTATTAAAAAAAATATGAAAACAAAAATAAACAGAACTTGCAGTTGGGCGCAGCCCAGAGCAAAAAGGTAACAGCGTGGGTAAACCAACGGGCTTCAAAGAAATTAAACGCGAGCTGCCGAAAGATATTTCGCCGCTGACGCGCGTTGCTAATCACAACGAGTTTCATGATCACATGCCCGAAGACAAGCTTCAGCAGCAGGGCGCGCGCTGCATGGATTGCGGCGTTCCGTTTTGCCATACGGGCAATCTTGTCGCGGGAATGGCATCCGGCTGTCCGATCAATAATATTATTCCCGAATGGAATGATTTGGTTTACCGCGGACTTTGGAAAGAAGCTAGCCAGCGCTTACATAAAACAAATAACTTTCCCGAATTTACCGGCCGGGTTTGCCCAGCGCCTTGCGAAGGCTCATGTGTTCTCGGAATCAATGAACCGCCGGTTACGATCAAAAATATTGAATGCTCGATTGTCGATAAGGCTTTTGATGAAGGTTGGATTGTTGCTGAAAAGCCCGAAAAACGCACCGGCCTTAAAGTCGCGGTAGTCGGTTCCGGCCCCGCGGGTCTTGCAGCAGCAGAACAGCTCAACCGTTCCGGGCATGATGTAACCGTTTTTGAACGCGAAGACCGCATCGGCGGGCTTTTGATGTATGGCATTCCGAATATGAAACTCGATAAAACAATTGTTCAACGCCGTGTTGATTTGATGGCCGAAGCCGGCGTTAAATTTGTCACGAAAACCGAAGTCGGAAAAAATTATCCCGTGCAGGATCTCCTTAAAAAATTTGATTCGGTGTTGCTGACTTGCGGCGCGACCAAGCCCCGCGATCTTACGGTTGAAGGCCGTCAATTTAAGGGCGTGCATTATGCGATGGAGTTTTTAACTAAAAATACCAAGCATGTTTTGAAAACAATTTCTGACAGCGAATTAATTTCGGCCAAGGGAAAAAATGTGATTGTCGTCGGCGGTGGTGATACCGGCACCGACTGCGTCGGAACTTCGATGCGCCATGGCTGCAAGAGTTTGGTGCAGATTGAAATTATGCCTAAGCCGCCTGAAAACCGCGCTCCCGATAATCCGTGGCCGCAATGGCCGAAAATTTACCGCATGGATTACGGCCAAGAAGAAGCTGCGGCAAAATTCGGTTCTGATCCGCGCGTTTATTTAACCACGGTTAAAAAGCTGGTCGGCGACGCAAACGGCAATTTAAAAGAAGCGCATCTCGTGAATATCGAATGGAAAAAAGATGAGCAAGGCCGTTTCGGTCCCAAGGAAATTGCGGGCTCCGAAAAAATTCTTCCGGCAGATTTAGTTTTAATTGCGATGGGTTTTCTGGGGCCAGAGGACACCATTATGAAGCAGCTCAATATTGAAGTGGATCCGCGCTCGAATGTGAAGGCTGAGTACGGCAAGTTCGCAACTAATGTTGAAGGTGTTTTTTCGGCGGGTGATATGCGCCGCGGACAAAGTTTGGTGGTATGGGCAATTAACGAAGGCCGCGCGGCGGCAACCGCGGTGGATGCTTTTCTGGCAAGTAAGCATAAAATCGCCCAAACCGTGTCAGCCTAACGGCTGCTTGACCCTTTAGGGCGAATCCCTATAATATCGCCCCACACAGGCTTTTAGATTTGTGTGTTGTTCTTTATACAATTTGGATTTGTAAATAAATGGGCTTCGCTTTTCCTTGGAGGAAACGAAGCAAAATAAAACAGATTCTTTGAATAAAATTTTTCTTCGAAAATTTTATTCCCCTGTAGCTCAGCTGGTAGAGCAGGTGACTGTGAACTTAATTAGCAGCCTTACGCAGTAATGCGTGAGTGAATAAGTGGGCTAATTCAGGGAAATCCTAACGCTTCGGCGAAGGACAATCCTGAGCTAGCAACAGATTGTCATTCCCGCGCAGGCGGGAATCCAGTTTGTGGGCAAGTGCAGAGACTCTACACCCACTACCCTAATCCGGAAACGGATGGGTAAAGATAAAGTCCGACTCTTCAGGTAACTGAAGTCAGATGGTAATCACCGTGTCCGTGGTTCGATCCCACGCGGGGGAGTTTTGATGTCGCAAATACGAACTTTTTTGTGAGATTTCTGTAAGTGATTGATACTGAAGATATTCGGTAAAATGTCACGACAAATCAAAACTTAAAAGTTCGTGTCTTGCGACCGAGAGCCCGAGTGCAAAACTCGGGCTTTTTGTTTTTGTGGTTAACAAAATTACGGCAACGATAGCATCAAGCTGCTTTTACATTTCGGAGTTGTTATGCAATGTCGACAACCCGAATTATTTTTCTCACGATTGGGTGGATATGATTAATTTTTGTGTGGGCCTGAGCAAGCTCCCATCACGAATAAAGGCAAAGATTTTTTTGTTTGATTTATGAAAAACTAAAGATTAGCCTAGAGTTGGTTCTTAAATCGTTCTCCAACTCAAAAGGAGGCGTAAAATGAGACGCCAATATGTAGCAGGGCTCTTGATTTTTTGCTTTGGGATGGGATGTTTTCAAGGGTTAGGGTTTGGAAGTTCCGACTCTCAGACCTATGACTGGCAAGCAAAGCTAAAGCGCGGCGCTCTGAATATTGTGACTTCGCCAGTAGAGATTGCTCGAGAAGTTCAGATTACGTCCGATGAAAAAAGTCTTCGTGAAGGATGGACAGTCGGACTTGTCAAGGGATTGGGGCAGGGGGTTACTCGTTTTGGCGCAGGTGTCATAGATGTTCTAACCTGTCCGTTTAATTTTCCTAACGAACAGAAAAAGCCATTGGTTGAACCCGAATATGTTTGGCAAAAACCAGGCGTGAAATATTCTTAGTCGTCGTCTGCGGACGGTATTTATGAAGTCTCATATAATCTTGCTGGCTGCTTTGGTTATCGGAATTTTGATGGTAGGATTATTTTTCTATCCGCACCGGTTTGTTAGATATCAGACGCCGGAGTTTTTGACTTTCGCAGAACTTAAAAGGCTCTATATAAATCCGCATCCGAGCGGTTTGCTGGGGTGGAAGCTCGAAAAGTTTAGGACCACTCCTGTTATTAGTAATGAAGCTTATTATGCAGGCATGAAACCTAACCCCCATCAAGATTCTAAGTTGGGCTCTTACCTCGGGCTCGCGAGTTGGAATATAGGTGAAGAAGAGCTTTTCCACCTGAACGACACGATAAAAGTATTTTCTTCTTTGGATCAGTTTCGCTCTTTGATCAATCCCGAGAAAGCTCCCGAGGGGGCTCCTGAATATAAGAAAATCCTTCAACAAAGAGAGCGACTTGCCAATGCCGATATCATTGTGCTTCAGGAGGTAAATATTGGGGCAAAGCGTTCAGAATATAGGGATGAGGCCAAGGAATTTGCTCAAGCTTTAAAAATGAATTACACCTACGGTGCGGAGCAGCATGAAGTTGATCCGGTTACTCTAGGCCTTGAAAAAATTTATTTAAAAGATGGTGTAACTGTAGATCAAGAGCAGACGAGTGATTACGCTGCCGATCCCTCTCGTTACAAAGGAGTATTAGGTAATGCGGTATTTTCTCGTTATCCAATTAAAAAGGTTCAGGTCTTTCAGTTAAAACATGTTCCCTATGATTGGTATGCGAGAGAAAAAGAGAAGCCCGGATTTATGGAGAGAGCACGAGAGAAAGGCGGCGAAGTTCTTTTGAAAGCCGAGTTTACTCGCGAGGTAAGAGTCGGGACGCAGATTTATTTTCGTGTCGACCTAGATGTGCCTGGACTTCCCGAGAATACTTTGACGATTATTAATATTCACCTTGAGATTAATTGTCTGCCCAAGGAGCGGGAAGCACAAGTTGCAGAGATCCTTTCTTATATGAAAAATATCAAGCATCCGGTGGCTATGCTGGGTGATTTTAATGCGGCCCCTGATGATTTGAGTGCGACTTCAATCAAGCGCGTGGTAGTTCGGACGGTTGAAAATCCAACCACATGGCTTTCGACGGCTGTTAGCTATTTGATGCCGCAAGCGCTTGTGATTAACACCACTCGATTTGTCGGAAATTACACAAAAAATTTTAACGACCCTCTGAAGCCTGACATTGCAGTGATTGCGCCCAATCCTTTGCATCCGTTATTTCAAATGATTCAGAATTATCGATTTAACGATGGTGGGGCTTTCGATTTTCGCGGTAACGCGGATCGTTCAATGAATGGCAAAGATGGTGCGTTGGCCAATTCTAATGAACGCGGACTTAAAGGATTTAAAACGACATGGCGTGTTAACCGCCCGATCTTATTTCTTGGAAAATACAGACTAGATTGGGTTTTTGTAAAATCGCTTTTAAAAGATCCCTATGACGAAGCTGGACCTTATCGTTTTGCGCCGTATTTTGGTGAAACATTGGAAGAATTGAACACTGATTTAAAACAACCAGTCTCTGATCACCATCCCAATGTAGTTAACATTGCATTTAAAGAACCGCACTAAAGTAGACTCTGAAATAGACTGAATAAAGTCGTACGTGTTCCGGTAATGATGCTGCTTTCATAAAAAAACGACTGACAACAAATTCTTTCGAAGTTGTCAGAAGAGTTTCTTTGCTGAATAAAATTTATATATTTCTCGTCCAAGAAAAGACGGATTATAATAAATAAGTCTTAAATTTAGAAAGGGGAGGGAATTATGCAGAAAATAACAAGATGGTTGGTTTTGGGCTTGTTTGCGGCGGGGTTGACATTGAATGCAATGCCAGCTTTTGCTAAACATGATGGCGGGGGAGGAAACCCAGCAGGATTTTCGAAGGGCGACAAAAAGGGGTGGGATGGTAAATCGACCCCTTCGGGATGGAGCAAAGGCAAGAAAAAAGGCTGGGATGGTAAGGCCACGCCTCCAGGGCTCTCCGGTGAAAAAGGGGATAAAAAAGACTCAGATTAATCAAAGCAATCTAACGTTTGATGCAAAAAAGCCACAGTCGTAACTGACTGTGGCTTTTTTTATTAAGGTGTAAAATAGAGAGCGTTTCAAGGGGATTTTTAAAGATAGATGCAGAGAGGTTGCAATGAAGCGTTTTACATATGGCTGGATAATTGGACTTGCTTGTATGAGTACATTCTTTTTTTCAAATGTTTCCTATGCTCAGTTAGCAAAAGAAATCGATGCGAGTGTTGATACCGCCCTTGAGTTGTTTCAAAGTAAATTTTTTGATGCGAAAGATATGCTCAATAAAGCGAAAGGTGTTTTGATTTTTCCAAAGGTGATTAAGAGAGGGATCGGGCTTGGAGCGGAATATGGAGTTGATATTCAGTAAAATTACATAAATTGAGAAGCTCGTAAAAGTTTCTGTTTTACGACCAAGAGCCCGATTGCAAAACTCGGGCCTTTTATATTTAAATCTGACAAGCAAAGTCCGGAAACAAATATTGGGGAACTATTTTTCGTTTAAATGTCTAAATGTTTTTGCGGCAACATCGATAAAAAAACGATGCGCTGGCGTGAGCGGCGCTGTGACACGCCATACAATTCCAATTTCACGGCTTGGTTTTGGTGAGGTGAAGCGAATAAAGGCAAGGTTAGGGTTTTCTCTTTCAGCTGCCGCCATTTTTGGAACCAGCGTAAGCCCTCTCCCGACAGACGCCAGTTTCAAGACTGAACTAAGGCTGCTGCCTTCAAAAACAACCCGAGTATCTTTTCGGGGGTGACCGCAATATTCAAGAGCTTGATCAGCGAAACAATGACCTTCCTGCAGGATGAGCAGATTTTCCTCTTTAATTTCCTTTGACGTGATCTGTCTTTTCTTTGATAGCGCGTGCTTTTTTGAGACAGCTAAAAAAAATTCTTCTTTTCCAATACTTCGGCTGACAAGGCCGGCATCTGCGATGGGGAGAGATAAAATACCAATATCAATCTTTCCCGCTTTAATAGATTCTAATAGCAAGGATGTTGTTTCCTCGTAAAGTTTAAGGGATAAGTGCGGAGCTTCTTTTCTTAATTTTATGAGAATATCGGGGATTAAATAAGGGGCAATAGTGGGAATGGCGCCTATGGCAATTTTCCCCGAAATGTCTTTCGTGCCTGCTCGGAGTTCTGAAAGTGCTTTTTCAAGACCGTCTATTGTTGCGATGGCATGGGGGATAAATTTTTCACCCGCAGCGGTAAGACGAACGCCATGCGAAGACCGTTCAAAAAGAGGGGTTCCCAGTTCTTCTTCCAGTTTCTTTATTTGGTGGCTTAACGTGGGCTGGGTGATGTTGGCGCGTTTTGCAGCACGGAGAAAGTTCCGCTCTTGAGAAAGAGCCACGACGTAACGTAATTGTTGAAGTTCCATTATAGATACCTTCTATGATAATAATGTATAGAATTGATTAGGTCAATAAGCGATGGGGTGAGATTATATGTTGAAATTTTAACCTAATAGAAAAGGAGGCCGTAATGTCCGACCAAAGCAAAAAAAGTGAAGGCAAGTGTCCTTTCATGCACGGAGCTCAAAAGAGCGCAGCCGGAAGCGGCACCGCCAACAAAGATTGGTGGCCGAATCAATTGGCTCTTGGCATTTTACATCAGCATTCAGATCTTTCCGATCCCATGGGCAAAGATTTTGATTATGCCAAGGAGTTCAAGAGCCTCGATTTGGATGCGGTAAAAAAAGACCTTTTTAAGTTAATGACCGATTCGAAAGACTGGTGGCCTGCGGATTACGGACATTATGGTCCGCTTTTTATCCGCATGGCGTGGCATAGCGCGGGGACCTACCGCACTGGTGATGGTCGCGGTGGCGCTGGAAATGGTATGCAGCGTTTTGCGCCTCTCAATAGTTGGCCGGATAACGTGAATCTTGATAAGGCCCGTAGGTTATTGTGGCCGATCAAACAGAAATACGGCCGGAAGATCTCATGGGCCGACCTAATGATCTTCGCCGGTAATTGTGCGTTGGAGTCCATGGGTTTTAAA
>JAYTHE010000002.1:0-256491 GCA_043732705.1 Candidatus Omnitrophota bacterium
GATCCTCCGAGGGTCTAAATAACGCATTCCACCATGCCCAAATGCTGAAGGGGACAATTCACGTGCTAATATCAGGGGACATTTCATTAGCTTATGACACCAAGATGATCGAGTCTTGTCCCTCTCTATACATCCCTGCTAGAATAGACAGATGTCGAAAATCGCTAAAAAGACTTTAATAAATGAACGGGATTAATATTTTGAGCCTTGAGACATTGCGTATTGCCCTTGTTGTTTTGGCGATTCTTTTGGCCCTATGGATTTTTAAAAAACTGATACGATTTGCATTGATTTTTTTGATTGCCGGATTTTTAATTTGGCATTTTTGGCTTTCATAAAATAAATATATTTTTTATTTGAGCAGCTTTTAAACGGCGAATGAATCCCGTTAGAAGCTTAACCAACGACAGTCGTGTTAAAACGAGAATAAGGGATTGATTTATAGTGCTTAATTACAGTTTTTATTCAGAGAGCTTCTAACGGGATGAAGTTTTTATCGCGTTTTATTACAATCGGTGCGATCCTTACCTTGGCGGCTTTTAGCGCGGTGAGTTGGCATTTTTGGCAAACCGGTGAAAGCCTAGTTCGCAAAATTGAGAATGACCTTGAACTTCAAAGCCTCACGGATGAAACCATTCAGCTGGGCGAAGTTTTGACTCTTTCCGCCCGTATGGCTGCGACAAGCGGTGATGCGAATTGGGAAGTTCAGTATCAAGAGTTTCTGCCGCAGCAAAGCACATCCATCCGGAGATTGTTGGATTTAACTCCCCGTGCGGATCAAAAAAACGGTGTTTTGCAAAGTTATCGTGCCAATGTCCGCAAAGTTCAAATGGAACGGCAGGCTTTTGAGTCGGTTCAAAGAAAAGATTTTCCTGCCGCGTCGCGTCTTCTTTCAAGCCAGGAATATCATCAGCTTCGAAAGCAATACCGTGAAGGGATTCAAAAGCATGAAATTGATCTGAAGAAAAAAGTTCATGAACGCTTAGCGGGTTATCAGCAGACGCGCGCTGTTTTTTTTGTGGGCGCATTCGGCGGCATTTTTTTGCTGGCCGTTTTTTGGAGCGTCATCCTGTTTTTGCTGCGCCGTGAGGCTGAGCGCCGTGTTGAAGGCGAGCGTGCCTTGCGGGGAAGCGAACGCAAGCTGAGAAAGATTATTGATCTTGTGCCGCATATGATTTTCGCTAAAGACAAAACCGGACGTTTTATTTTGGTGAATCAAGCCATGGCCGATGCTTACGGAACGACAATCGAGGCGCTGACGGGCGCGCGGCATGAAGATTTTCACCGTTCCAAAGATGAGCTGGATGAATTTATCCGTGATGACCAAGAAGTGATTCAAGAAGGCAAGCCCAAGTTTATTCCGGTGCAAAGTTTCGTGGGTGTTTCGGGAAACAAGCGCCTTCTGCAGACGATCAAAATTCCGTTTTTAGTTCCCGGCCAAAAAGAATTTGCCGTTTTGGGCGTGGCCGTGGATATTACTGACCAGAAAAAGGCAGAAGAAAAATTATTGCACAACGCGTTTTATGATCCGCTGACCGATCTCCCCACGCGTACGCTTTTTTTAGATCGAATTTCGGAAGCATTATCCCGCATGCGCCGTGAAACGGTATATCACTTCGCTGTTTTTTATATGGATCTTGATCGTTTTAAAATCGTGAATGACAGCATTGGCCACGTCAAAGGCGATCAGCTTTTAATCAGTGTTGCTTACCGGCTTCGCAAAAAACTTCAAAAAATGAATGCTCTGGCGCGCGTCGGCGGCGATGAATTTGCCGTGTTGGTTGAGGGGATTGCAACGGAGTCGGAAGCCCGTGATATCGCCGAAGAAATTCGGGCGCATTTGCGCGAACCGTTTCATTTGGACGGTCATGAAATTTTTACAAGCGCGAGTATCGGCATCGTCATTGGCGGGCCGCGTTTTAAAAATGCGAATGATTTGCTGCGTGGAGCTGACACCGCGATGTATGTCGCGAAATCGAACGGCCGGCGTCGGCATGAATTTTTCAACGAGCAAATGTATTCCAAGGCTGTGACTTTGATGGGGCTTGAAACTGATTTGCGCCGCGCGATTGACCGCAAAGAATTTTTTCTGCTTTATCAGCCGATTGTTTCGGTTAAAACGGGAAAACTGGCAGGCTTTGAAAGCCTTGTGCGCTGGCAACATCCGGAACAAGGCCTTGTTTCACCTGTCCGGTTTATTCCTGTCGCTGAAGACAGCGGTATGATTGTCGCGCTCGGAGATTGGATTTTTGAAGATGTTTGCCGGCAAATCGCGGAATGGAAACGTGAATTTCACGCGGGCTATGGGCTTTATGTGAGCGTGAATGTTTCTGCACGTCAATTGCATCAACCGGATTTTGTGACTAATGTCCGGGATGTGCTTAAAAAATATGAAATTGAAACCGAGCTGCTGCGCATCGAAATTACCGAGACGGTGTTGCTTGACGACAATGAAGTGGTGCTCGCGAATCTTGACGCCTTGAAGCGCATGAATTTGCAGCTTTATTTGGATGACTTCGGAACGGGATATTCTTCGCTCTCACTTCTCAGAAAGCTGGATATTGAAAAATTAAAAATCGATCAGTCTTTTATCCGTCAGCTTGAAAAAGACGGTGAAAGTCTTGAGATCGTTCAAGGTGTGATCGGGCTTTCGCATAATTTGGGAATTGATGTGATCGCGGAGGGGGTGGAAACGCTCGAGGTGCTTGAAAAACTTAAAGAGCTCGGCTGCGATTATGTTCAAGGATATTACTATTCCAAGCCCGTAAGCAGTGAAGAGACGACGGCCGCCATTCGTAAAAGCCTGTAAGATCCGCGCGGCAAAAATCTATTGAGTGCGTGACTGCTCCGGTTTATTTTTCCAGCGTCGATGCCCCCAAATCCATTGTTCGGGATATTGACGGATCATTTGTTCTAATACCAAGTTCAGTTTTTTGGTAACTTCCATTTCGGTGTCTCTGCTTTCGTCACTCACAATGATTTCAGCCAATTGAACCAATTTGTAATATCCGGGGCGCATACGAATGCAAAACGAAGGAATAATCAAAGCGCCCGTTTTCTGAGCGAAACGCGCGGCAATTGTGGTGGTGGAAGTTTCTTTCCCAAAAAAAGGAACCCAAATACCTTCACCACCGGCCCATTGATCAAGCAGAATCGCCGCGATGCCCTTTTTTTTTACGGCTGCGAAAACGCCGCGAATTGCGCGGTCTTTGTCGTAAGGAATAACAGAAGTTAAAGCGCGCAGGCGGTTGATTTCTTTGTTCACGTAAGGATTTTTTAAATTTTTAACGATAACCATCAGCGGCGTATGTTTGAGATGACAGAGCAATTCGTGGCATTCCCACGCGCCCAAATGAGAACAGGCCAGGATCACGCCTTTTTTTTCGGCGAGAGCTTTGTCAAAAGTTTGAGTTTCGCTGACGTCGAATCGTTCTTGTGCCGTATCGACGATTTTCTGAATCATGAAAAGTTCGCCCATGCTCATCGCGGCACTTTCAAAAGATTTTTTTGCGATTGCCACGCGCTCAGCGTCTGTTTTTTCGGGGAAAGCCATGGTCAGGTTGGCAAGCGCGGTATGGCGTTTTTTAGCTAAAAGATAGAAAGACATTCTTCCGAGAAAAGCGCCAAGCGCCAATGCTTCTTCAAGCGGCAGAAGATTGGCGAACCCGGCAAGCAGCAAAGCGCCCGCATATTCAATGCGATAAATGAGATCTTTTAAAAAAGGATATTTTTTTTCTTCAGACATAATAAAGTAGTCAGTAGTCAGTAGTCAGTAGTCAGCGGCCAGAGAGATCTTTTCTGACTACTGAAAACTGATTGCTGATCTCGATTCTTTTGAAGTGATATAATGCCGTCTCAATCAGCTCTGAGCAAGCAAAACTCATGGAGTTTCCAAATAATGAAAACTTTCCGGCAGGAACTTTGGTTTGAAACTAAGGCGAAGCGCGAATTTATTAATATCACTCCACAAATTGAAACGGCCCTCAAAAAAAGCGGTGTTCGCGAAGGCCTTTGTCTCGTCAATGCCATGCATATTACCGCGAGTGTTTATATTAATGATGATGAAGCGGGCTTATTGAAAGATTTTGAAGTTTTTCTGGAACGTTTGGCCCCCTCTGATTTGAATTACCAGCATCATCAAACCGGCGAAGATAACGGTGATGCTCACATTAAACGCCAGCTTTTTGGACGCGAAGTGGTGGTTGCGGTGACGGAGGGGAAATTAGACTTTGGCCCATGGGAACAAATTTTTTACGGCGAGTTTGACGGCGGCCGCAAAAAACGTGTTTTGGTAAAGATAATTGGAGAATAGGTCTCATGGCGGTTGACGAAGTCAGAGCCCCAATAAAACGGATAGGGGAGTAAACGGAGGTCGGGTGAAACACGGAGCTAAAACAATATGAACTCTAAACCCAAAATTAAAATCGAGTTCTGCACGCAATGCCGCTGGCTTTTGCGCGCGGCATGGACAGCGCAGGAGCTTTTGACGACTTTTCAAGAAGAGCTTGGCGCGGTGACAATGGAACCAGCGGCAGGCGGGACTTTCCGGATTTTTTTGGACGAAGCCTTGATTTGGTGCCGCAAGGAAAAGGGTGGGTTTCCGGAAATGAAAGAGCTCAAACAAATCATCCGCGACCGCGTCTTTCCCGATAAAGACCTGGGACATTCGGATAAACCCGCTTCTGAATAACGTTCTTAGGTAGGTTTTAACCCTATGTTGCTTTCCCAATGTGTTGGGCTATAATGGGACGTTATTTTGAATAAATTTAAAACCAGACCGCCCTATGATGGGTTTAATTAAACGGAGAATTAACGATATGAAGTATTTAACTGCTCTTGCGCTTCTTTTTTTAGTCGGTTGTTCATCAACATGCGGCACCCATATTATGGGCAGCGGCTTTAATGATTATGAATACAAAGCGGCTGATGGAACTGTAAAGATCCACCGCGTTTATAATAATGGCAACCAGGAATGGCTGACTGCGTCAGAAGCTGCCGCGAAATAAATTATCGTCTCATTATTCATGCCCGGCTTGCTATTTTATTAAAGCTCTGAGCAAAGCTCAACCGCACTATAAAAACAGCAAGCCGGGCATTTTCTTGCTTTTTTTCATATGACAAATAAAAAACGCGTTTTATCGGGAATTCAACCCTCGGGCAGTATCCATCTCGGAAACTATCTCGGAGCGATTCAAAACTGGGTGAAGTCCCAGGGTGACCACGATAATTTTTTCTGCATTGTTGATCTTCACGCCATTACGACGCCGCAAGACCCCAAAAAACTGCGCGCTTCCATTCGCGAGCTTGCCGGAATTCTTTTTGCTTGCGGCCTCGATCCCAAAAAAGTTTCCCTTTTTGTTCAATCCGATATTTCTGAGCATAGTGAGTTAGCCTGGATTCTCAACTGCAGCACGCCCATGGGCTGGTTGAACCGCATGACTCAATTCAAAGATAAATCCGCGAAACAAAAAGAGAAAGATATTACCCTTGGGCTCTTTGCTTATCCCGTTTTAATGGCTGCGGATATCCTGCTTTATGACACGGATTATGTTCCGGTGGGTGAAGATCAAAAGCAACATATTGAAATGACCCGGGACTTGGCCGAAAAATTCAATTCGAATTTTGGAGAAACTTTTAAAATTCCGGTTTCCGTGATTCCCAAAATCGGCGCGCGGGTAATGGGCCTTGATGACCCCGAGAAGAAAATGAGCAAAAGTGAAGTGGGCGGCCGGCATGCCGTTTTTCTTTTGGATGAGCCGGATGTGATTCGCCCTAAGATTATGAAAGCTCCGACGGACTCCGAGCGCGCTATTTTATTTAATGAAAACCGCAAAGGCCTTTTTAATTTACTTTCGATTTATCAAGTGCTGACGGGATTTTCAAAAGAGCAAATCGAAAGCGAATTTGAAGGCAAAGGTTACGCGGAGTTTAAAACCAAATTAGCGGATACAGTGATTGAGTCGCTGCGTCCCGTGCGTGAAAAATACGCTCAAATTTCAAAAGAACCCGGCTACATTGAGTCACTTCTGCGGGAAGGTGCGGATAAGGTCCGCCCCGTCGCCCAGGGTGTTTTAAAGCGTGTCAAAGACCATGTCGGCCTGGGACTTCAATAAAACCGAAATGGCTAAGCCATTTCATATTTTTCTCAGGCCCGTGCCGAGCCCCTGGAAAGCAAGTCGTGACGAGGCCTGGGCCTTCAGTAGCCGCGTAGGTATTCCTTCATAAAAGGTAAATAAGCCGCACTTTTGGTTTTCAGCGCCGCTCAACATGACTGATCATTCTTGATCATTTGTACCAAAAGTAAGTTGTTTTTATCCCTATTGTGTTTTGGCATCAGATTTGCTTTACATTCCTTGACCATGTACTTGTGGGGAATTATAGACAAAATATAGTATGAATCAATTTACAGGCTTGTTACCCGGTCATATAATGGAGCTTACGTTCAGGCTGTATTCTGCCTTTATCCGCAACGGTTAATTTTCGATTTTATGAATTCAATTTTAAACTTACCTCGGGGGACCTGTCTCTCCATTGCGCGCCGATGGATGAGCGGAGCTTTTTGTTTTTTTCTATCAACATCCGTTGCCTTCTCACAAACGCCTGTTGCCACGGTCGCGGCAAACGCGGCTGTTGAAAAAGACTCAGCTTTAATTGTCGACTCAAAAATTCAACCTGCCTTTGGCGTGAATGGCGGCATGGCGCCATCCGGAAGAAATGATTTGCCGCCCTTGGTTGTTCCCATTCCCGGCAGGCCCTTTTTAAACCGTGCGGAAAGATTAGCTGCCATGGACTTGGAATTGCGTGATTGGATTTCCCTTTATCCGTCGATTCCGGAACAGTTTTCCGGCGTGGAATTTGAAGGCCTTGGTTTCGGAAATAAAATGGTTCCCAATATCCGCGCTTTTATTGAAGAAGTTTTAATTCCCAATGAAGCGAAATATTTCGAATTGGGTTTGGGCATGGACGAAAACACAGGGCTGCCTTTCGATCATATTCGTTATCGTTTGAAATCAAAAATTATGACCGAGGTGGGAAATTATACTGCCGCATCCAAGTTGTCGCTGTCGATTCCGTTCCTATTAAATATTATTCAACAGAAACCTGCTTTTGACGGGCTTGAAGGCTGGACTCCCGCGATTGCTCGTCATAAGCTTCTGGCTGTTTTAAAAACACTTACTAAGTTTAATCGTGAATTTTCCGATTATCGCGGGTTTTTACCTTGGGTTGATATTCGCCCTAACGGAACCATTGCTCCGGCCAATACAAAAATTCCTTCGCTCGATAACGGCCAATTAACTTGGGCGCTTGCGGGCGTGGTTTCTGTTTTTGATGACGCGGATACAGACGAAGAGCATGAGATTAAAGCGCTGGCTGAAAGCCTCTTGGCTTTTCAAAACTATGCCAATTTTTATGATGAAAAGGCCGGGCTCCTTCACGGAACAATCCAGGTTTCCTTTAAAGACGGGCATTGGGTCGGTGATCAAAGCTATTATTTAAATGATATGTATGAAGGCACCATGGCCGTGCTTTGGGCTGTTTTACACGGACAAGTTCCCGAGTCCGCTTGGACGAATCTGAAAATTCCGACAGTCGACTATCAAACGCTTCAGGGCGAAACCGTGACGACCTTTCAAGGTTATCGCTCTTCTTTTCACGAATGGTGGGCGCTCGCATTTTTACCTTATATGCAAAGCAATCTTGCGCCGCTTTTTTATAATTATCTTTATGCGCAAGCTGATCATGCCATCAGAAAAAAATCGCCTGGCTTTGCTTCCACCGGTTTTGACGCGCAGGGTGTTTACCGCCAAATGGGCGTGCCCGCTCTTGCCGGCCAAAAAGTCGACCGTGATGATGTGTCGGTTGTTTTTGGAACCTCGATCGCCATGTTGATTTCTCCTTCAGTCGGCAGTGTTTGGCTTAAAAACTTATACGAGAGCAAAGGGCTGGTAACGCCTTACGGCGCGGTGGAGTCCTTGGGGCCGGACGGATTCGCGGATATTTTTACGGCGGACGGCAAGGGCATGACTTTGCTTGCGGCTTCAGGCGGCATCAGCCATGAGATCGAACGTTATTTGAAATCACGCCGCTATTTGGATACACGCCTGACGCTTTATGAAAAACTGATGCAGCTTTTTGAGGCAAAATATCAGCAAATGCTAGCGCAGCGCGGAAATCGCCCCGTTTTTATTCCTAAAAATCCGATATCGCTTCCGCCCGACAATTCCATTGAACCGCATTCTCAAAAACCACCCAGCCCCGGACAAGACTTTGATGTGACGGATCATTTTCAACAAGGGCATTTGCATGGAAAAAATGTAACTTCCGCCGGAGAGGAAAGTCTTGAAGATGATGTTCGTGCGGGTGAGCCCATGGCCTTTGATTACGAAATTCCGCCGCAGTTTATTTACTTTGATCAATGGGCTTTTCGCGGAACTTATATTGATGAGGCCGTAAGGATCGCAAATATGAATTATTTGATGATTGAAATTCCCGTTAGGGCGAGTCCGGCGACATATCAGGTTGAGTTGAAGAGCGATGATATTACGCTCGCAGCCGCGGAAGTGAAAACGACCGACCAGGGGTTTATTCCTCCGGGCAGCAAAACAAAAACAATTGTTTACCCGATTCATCCTATTCCCGAATCCGATTACAAAGCGTTTAATTATTTATCGATTTCGCTGAATGATCCGCGTTATTCGTCAGGGCCTTTGAAAGCTTTCGCGCGGCGCGGACATGTGGTGATCAATTCGATTAAACTTTCACGCGAACACCCGTTTCTTCCCAATAAAAAACATGATACCCCGACGGATCCGAATGCTTCCGAGATTCCGATGCTTAAATTTTGGCGCCTCACGCATGGTGACATGATTTATAAAGAAAATCCCTGGCAGGGGTCGCTTGTGTTTGACGGTGGCGTGGGCTGGCGCGGCGGATATCTGCCTTACACGGATGTGCATAAATACCGTTATCTCTATTTGAAAGTGCGAAATAAGAGCGGCGCTTGCAATTGCTTCGGCCTTGAGATGAAGCATGAGTCGAATCAACTGCTGGGTCAGAAAATGAGTATTAAACTTGACCCGTCCGGCAAGTGGCAGATTTTTGAAATAAAAATTCCGGAGAAAGCAAAACGTTCTTTCAACTATATGGCGCTTTCCGACTCGTTCGGCCAATTTGAAATCAGTTCTGCGTTTCTCTCAGAAAGTCCGATCCGTTCTTTTTCTTCCGAAAAAGTGGACACAAGCGGCAAGAAGCCTCAGCTTCGCTGCCAATATCAATGTCCCTTAGTTAATTGAGCTCTGCGCTATTTTGCATTTGCCTCTGTGTTTAACACACAACCAGCATAAACTCAGTCCAACCGCGCTTAGTCAAAATACCCCCTGGGCTGTGCCTATCGGTTGGCGGGTAGCGCAGAGGTAAATAAAATACAGCAAAAACGGTCTGGTACTTTTAGAACCTGTAACCTACAATACCGCCCCTATGAAGCGTAAATATTTCACCAAAAAACCCGGGCAAGCAGGGCACAAGAACCCTTTTCGCAAGAAGAAAACCCGTAAAGTTTGGGTTGGCGAAGAGCGTGTCATTCGCAAGCATTTCAGCCATATGCGGAATTTGCTTGTGGCCGAGCAAGTACGGGACCGTACGCGATACGAAGAAGAAGTATTGAAGCCTACTCCGGAACAGCGCGAAAAGCGCGGCAAAGCGATCATGGGCCTCAGTTTGCATGAAGTTAACTACAATCCATCAGGCCAGCGTTTGATTACGTTTCACGCCAAAGGCGGCAAGCGCCTGCCGCGTTTCAATTTGAGTTCGGGCGATATTGTCCGCCTCTCAGGTAAACGCATTCCCGAAAGTGAATGGCCGGCCGGTGTTGTCTATACGCGTTCCGCAAACGCGATCACGGTGGCCTTTTCCGGCGCCGAGCTGCCCGATTGGGTGCAGCATGAAAACCAGTTCCAATTGACGCTCGGCGAAAGCAAAACTTCTTTTGAACGTATGTTCAGCATGCTTGACCGCGTGCGTGACGCCAAAAATAACCGTATCGCCAAACTGCGTGATATTGCGCTCGGTCTCAAAGCACCCGAAATGGGCGATCCCGTGAAACCTGAAACGCTTACATTTTTTAATACGTCTTTGAATGCGCAACAGAAGAAAGCCGTGGCGATGTCTCTGGAAAACAAAGATGTTTTTGTGTTGCACGGCCCTCCGGGAACAGGCAAGACAAGCGTGTTAGTGGAAATGGTGCGTCAAGCTAAAGAACGCGGTGAAACCGTTTTGATTTCCGCGCCGAGTAACGCGGCCTGCGATCATTTAGTTGATCAGCTTGCGACCATGAATGCGGTTGGGACGAAGTCACAGAACCAAAAGATGAAAATAACGCGCCTTGGACATCCCGCGCGTGTTTCGCCCGCCGTGCGCGATCATACGCTTTCATTTCAGCTGGTCCTGCATCCTTACGCTAAATTACTTGAATCCAATCATGCCAAGCTTGATCAGCTGTTCAAACAGCGCGTACGCCGCCGTGACCGGCGCGAAATGTCCTGGGAAGAAAAAGAAGCGCAAAATGCGGAGATTGACGCGCTTAAAGCAGAGAATAAAGACATTAAGGCGCAGATTTTTAATGAAGTTTGGAACAGCACGGACATTGTAGTCGCAACGCATGTGGTTTGCGGCGATGCGCTTCTCGAATCCAAAAAATTTGATTGGGTCATTATCGATGAAGCGGGCCAAGGCTTTGAGCCTGCGACATGGATTCCGGCCGCGCATGTTTCGGCGGCCAGCGGACGCATGAACGCCGGCAGACTTGTTTTGGCGGGCGATCATGAACAGCTGCCCCCGACCATTCTTTCGCGCTATCAGGGCCGTGGAAGCCTGGCTTACACGCTTTTTGAACGGTTCCACGACGTTTTACCGGAAACATCCCGGCTGCGCTTGGAGGTTCAATACCGCATGCATGAAGATATTATGCGTTTCTCATCGGATGTCTTCTATGACGGCGCGCTGACAGCGGCTGAAGCCAATAAAGGCCATACGCTGCAGGACCTTCCGCTCGTGACAAAGCATGAGATCACTGAAAAGCCGGTAGTTTTCATTGATACGGCCGGTTTAGGCTATGACGAAGAGTTCGAAGACGGTAACTTCAGCCGCTATAACCCGGGCGAAGCGCAGATTGTGATCCGTCAAATCAAAGATTTAACTGCGCAGGGCGTACACGCCGAGGATATTGCCGTAATAAGCCCTTATCAGGCTCAGGCGAAGTGGATTTTACAGAAAATGGATGAACAAGGACTTGGCGGTCTGGATGTTGAAGTCGACAGTGTTGATTCTTTTCAGGGCCGGGAGAAAGAAGCCGTGATTTTATCGCTTGTGCGTTCGAATTTAGAAGGTGATTTGGGATTTTTGAAAGATGTGCGCCGTATGAATGTCGCAATGACGCGCGCGAAGAGAAAATTAATCGTGATCGGTGACAGCTCGACGCTTTCCGCGCTGCCTTTTTACGAAGATTTTCTCGCGTATGCGGAAAAGGTGAACGGATATCTGAGCGCTTGGGAATTTGTTCAGTAAGCTATTGAAAAAGATTCATCTGCGGCGTTATGCGCGTCGCTTCTTCGCATCTATCCGCCTCCTCAGTCGCTAGCGCATGCCTTGCATCTGAACCTTTTTGAATAGCTTTCCATTTTTAGAAACTATTTTTAGTCTACGAAATTGTTTTTTTCAGATTTCTCCCTCTACAGGATTATTTTTCCAAGAAAATTTTGCTTGAGCAGCGAATTTTTTAGAAAAATAAAAAAATCCGCGGAAAAATTTTTTTACAAAAAAATTCAGAAAAAATTCCAAAAAAATATTTTTGTCAACACGTAAAAACTAGCAGAAATTTTCATTTGATTTAGATAAAATGTTTTAAAAAGATTTTGCTAAAAAAAAGTGCAAAAAAGTGCAAAAAAGCGCTTGCGATTGATTAAATTTCTGACATAATTTCCCACGCTTGAAAGCACACATCCGAACTGCAAAAACAATTCTCAAGATTCTCCCAAGTTGGACGAATAATGAGTTATGGAGTACTAGATGTTGATGTGTAGTGAGTTTTACGTACTACCAATAGGAGTATGCAGAATCATCAAGCTTTCTCAGGCAAAGGGCGGCTAGTGTGAAAAACGATCATTTTTTAAGGCTCGAAAGCATAGTTTTTATTTTCACTTCTTCGAGTTTTTCACCCGCTGCGAAACAACGACTTTTTAGACCCGATTTTTTAGATTTTTCGAATAGTTTTCGCTTTTGAAAACGAGGAGATTTTAAGCATGCAAACCCCGTCTTATGTCAGCTCATCGCTTACGGTAAAAAAACGTAACGGGCAGCAAGTTCCGTTCTTTGACGTTAGAATTTTTAATGCGATTGAGGCGGCGTTTAAATCTCACCTCGGAATTCCGCAGGAATCAGAGCTCGACCTTGTTTCACAGGGTAAGATCAAAGAAATCACCGGTAAAGTCGTTGCTTGGTGCGAAACAGAAGGCGCTAAGGGCACGATTGTCTTCATTGAAGACATTCAGAACACTGTTGTGCGCGAACTTCAGGCCGCCGGCTTCCAGGAAATTTCAAAAGAGTACGATGCTTACCGCCGCGAACATGAATTGCGCCGTTTTGAACATGAACGTTTGACGGTCAAGAAACGCGACGGCCGTGTAGTTTCTTTCAAGCCTGAAAAAATTACGATCGCGCTTGCTAAAGCTTTCGCCGCCGGAAAAAATCAATATCCGCTTTCGCCTGAAATGCAGCAAATCGTTTTGACGCTCTCCGATAAGGTTGTGAACTATCTTAAAAACCAATATGCCGGCGTACATACGATTGATATTGAAGAGATTCAAGACATCGTCGAATTGTCTTTGATGGAAACTTCACAGCATGATGTTGCGCGCGACTATATTGTTTACCGCGAAAAGCAGCGTCAACAGCGCCTGGCCGCAATTGCCGTGGATGCTACGCCGACTGCGCTCAATCCGAATTTACGCGTCGCGCATGAAGATGGCACCACTGAACGCCTTGATGTTGAAAAATTAAAACTCGTCATCGCGGAAACTTGCCATGGCCTTGAAGACAAAGTTTCGGTTGAAGAAATTTTAAAGGGTACGCTTCGCAATTGTTTCAGCGGTATTAAAGAAAGCCAGCTGACTGAGGCGATGCTGCTTGCGACACGCACATTGATTGAAAAAGAACCCGCGTACAGCTCCGTTGCCGCGCGTATTCTTCTCCGGAAGCTGTATGCTGAAGTCGTCGGCCGTCCTTTGACAATGAAAGACATGAAGAAAGAGTATCCCGTTGCTTTTGTCACTGCGCTAACCGCGATGGTGAAGTTCGAACGTCTTTCTCCTGAATTGTTGGAATTCGATCTCGAAAAAATTGGCGCGGCTTTAAAGCCTGAGCGCGATCTTCTTTTCGGGTATATCGGGCTTCAGACACTTTATGACCGCTACTTCATTCATGAAAAGGGCCGCCGGCTTGAAACGCCGCAGTCTTTCTGGATGCGCGTCGCCATGGGCCTTGCGCTTGTGGAAGGCGAACAGAAAACAGAACGCGCGATTCAATTCTATGAAGTGCTTTCTTCTTTCCGTTTCGTCAGCTCAACGCCGACACTTTTTAACGCCGGTACTTTACACTCCCAGCTTTCCTCATGTTTCTTAACGACGGTAGATGACGATCTCGATCACATCTTCAAATGTATTAAGGACAACGCCCAGCTTTCTAAATGGTCGGGCGGTCTCGGTAATGACTGGACACGTGTACGCGGTATGGGCGCAGTGATTAAAGGAACGAATGGGCGCAGCCAAGGGCTTGTGCCTTTCCTGAAAGTTGCGAATGATACCGCGGTGGCGGTGAATCAAGGTGGCAAACGCAAAGGCGCGGTTTGCGCTTATCTTGAGTGCTGGCATATTGACGTTGAAGAATTTCTTGAGCTTCGCAAGAACACAGGTGATGACCGCCGCCGTACGCATGACATGCATACCGCGAATTGGATTCCCGATCTTTTTATGAAGCGCGTGCTTTCAAACGAAGATTGGACTCTTTTCAGCCCGAATGAAGCGAAAGATCTGCATGACACTTATGGTAAAGACTTCGAAGCGCGCTATGCCGCTTATGAAGAAAAAGCCGCGCGCGGTGAAATCAATCTTTTCAAAAAGATTCCGGCCGTTCAGCTTTGGCGCAAAATGTTGACACAGGTTTTTGAAACCGGCCATCCTTGGATCACTTTCAAAGACCCGTCCAACATTCGTTCTCCGCAGGATCATGCCGGCGTGGTTCACAGCTCGAATCTCTGCACTGAGATTTTGCTGAACACATCGAACAATGAAACTGCGGTTTGTAATTTGGGTTCCGTCAATCTTGCCGCGCACACAACTGAATCCGGCCTCAACCAAAAACTTTTGGCTGATACCGTTCAAACTGCGATGCGTATGCTCGATAACGTGATTGACATTAATTTTTATCCGACCGTTGAAGCGAAAGCCGCCAACACCAAGCATCGTCCCGTAGGGCTCGGCATCATGGGTTTCCAGGATGCGCTTTATATTCAAGCGATCAGCTATGCTTCGCAGGAAGCAGTTAATTTTGCGGATGAAAGCATGGAAGCCATTTCTTATTACGCGATTTTGGGTTCAAGTAAACTCGCGAAAGAAAAAGGCGCCTATGGCAGCTACCAGGGTTCCAAATGGGAGCGCGGTATGCTTCCGATTGACACAATTCAGCTCTTGGCCGATGAACGCGGCGGTTATTTGGATATGGACCGCAGCGCCAAATTGGATTGGCAGCCTGTGCGCGACCATATCAAGCAATTCGGCATGCGCAACTCCAATTGTATGGCCATCGCTCCGACAGCAACAATCGGCAATATTGCCGGCGTTACGCAGTCGATTGAGCCGATGTACAAACATATTTACGTGAAAAGCAATTTGTCGGGTGAGTTTACGATCGCGAATCCTTATCTCGTGGATGAATTGAAAGCGCTCGGAATTTGGGATCAGCAAATGATCGACGATCTCAAATACTTCGACGGTAATCTCAATGAAATCGGCCGTATCCCGGTCACGATCAAAGAACGTTATCCGACTGCGTTTGAAATCAGCCATGAATGGATCATCGAATGTGCGAGTCGCCGTCAAAAGTGGATCGACATGGGTCAGTCGCTGAACCTTTATATGGAAGAACCGAATGGTAAGCGTCTTTCGCAGATGTATCAGCTTGCCTGGACACGCGGATTGAAGACAACTTACTATCTCCGTTCACTCGGCGCGACACGCATTGAAAAATCAACCGTGGATGCCAACAAATATGGCGATCCGCTCGGCCGTAATAAGAAGACTGATGTTGTTGTGGACGCAGATGCTGCGGCAGCGGCCAAGATTGTTTGCAGTATTGAGAACGGTCCTGACTGTGAAGCATGCCAATAACAGCAAGCGTTATTGATATGAAGCCTGTCAGTAAGTAATTTTGAAATAACCGGGCTCAAAGCCCGGTTATTTTTTTGACCGCAGCTTATGTAGATAGTAGTGCTGAAATTTTGGCACACACGATCTTGTATAGGCTCTGAGCTTAAAAGCTCAACCGCAAGCTTACGCGGATATTGAGTTGGCATGGAAGATGTACTGGAAGATTGCTAGGCTTGTAATAATTTTTGATTAGTAATGTTTGTTGGGCCGCGTCCCTTAGGAGTCAGTATGTTAGATAGAAAAGAAAATATCATCCCATTCACAACGGCTAAGATCAGCAAGGAAGATAAAACGCTGATTAACAATAAGTCGGACGTGAATTAGCTGATTCCGATCAAGTATGAATGGGCATGGCAGTATTATCTCGACAGTTGCGCCAATCACTGGATGCCGCAGGAAGTTTCCATGCAGCGCGACATCGAGCAATGGAAAGATCCCAAAGCTTTTTCCGACGATGAACGTCTCATGATCAAGCGCAACCTCGGCTTCTTCACGACAGCGGATACTTTGGTCGCCAACAACCTCGTACTTGGCCTTTATAAGCAGATTTCCGCGCCTGAATGCCGCCAATATCTTTTGCGCCAGGCTTTTGAAGAGGCGATCCATACGCATGCTTATCAATATATTCCGCAGTCGCTCGGTTTCGACGAAGCGGAACTTTACAATATGTACCGTGAATGCAAATCGATGCATGACAAAGCGGAGTTTGAAGCGCGCTACACCGAAGACCTTTGCAATTCCAATTTGAAAACCGACACGCTCGAAGGCAAGCAGCGCCTTTTGCGTAACATGATCGCTTTCTCAGGCGTAATGGAAGGCGTTTTCTTTTACGCTGCATTCGTGATGCTGCTTTCTTTCGGCCGCCAGAACCGGTTGCCCGGTACCTGCGAACAAGTTCAATATATTCTCCGCGATGAAAGCATGCATTTGAATTTCGGAATCGATTTGATCAATTCCATCGTGGGCGAAAACCCCGAAGTTTGGACCGAGAAGTTCAAGGCTGAATGCGTTGAAATGTTCCGCGAAGGTGTCACGCTTGAAATCGCTTACGCGAAAGACCTTCTTCCGAACGGGCTCATGGGCCTCACGCATCAAATGATGGAACAATATATCCATCACATCGCTGACCGCCGCATGGAGAAATTGAATCTCCCGAAACAATTCGGCAAAACCGAAAATCCTTTTCCGTGGATGAGCGAAGTGATTGATTTGCGCAAAGAGAAAAACTTTTTTGAGACGAGGGTTACCGAATACCAAGTTGGCGGCACATTAAATTGGGATTGAAAATCCCAATTTAAGGCCGGAGCCCCGAGGCTCGGTTGTAATTCCCGCGCAGGCGGGAATCTAGAGTTGTCATCCCTGCGAAAGCAGGGATCTTAAAATTAGAAATCAGAAAACCGGTGGCAACACCGGTTTTTTTGACTCTTTCGAAAAAGGCGAGTAGAATTCCTTGCATCAAAGAAGAGGTTTAGTGTATGCCTGTTATTTCTAGATTTTATGGAATTGTGATCATGATGTTTTTCAAAGATCATAACCCGCCGCATTTTCACGCAAAATACGAAGGGCAGATCGCGGTTTTTGATATTCGAAGCCGCAAAATTTTGGCAGGAGAGTTACCGTCACAAGCGATGAAATTGATTCAGATTTGGGCAAAACAACACGAGAAAGAATTGTTGGAGGATTGGGATCGAGCACAGAATGACAAATCGTTGGTTCCTATTCAACCTTTGGAATAAATATGCAAATTAGAGAAATTGTTTCAGCAAAATGGCTGCGCGGTTATGAGGTCGAACTGACTTTTGACACCCTTGAAAAGGGGGTTGTTGATTTAAAGCCTTTGATTGGTCGTGGAGTTTTTAAATTGTTAATAAACTCGAGCGAGTTCAAAAAATTTCGCGTTGATGCGGAAATGGGCACGATTGTTTGGCCGAACGGCGCTGACATGGCTCCGCATGTTTTATATGATCTCGCCAAAAAGAATCTTCAAAAAAAGCCGCGTGACATTGTTTGATCTAGCCAGAAAATATACGGATTTGGTCCGGCTAGAAAAAGAAATTCCATCTGATGAGTATAAAGCTAAGGATCAGGCGAATGCTTTGCGCACAAAATATCACGAGCTTCTCATGCAAAAGATGCGTGAAGAAAAAATTGATTTTTCAGATCGCTTTGATGCCATGCATAAAGCTTTTGAGATTGTAAATAGCCAACCGAAGGCGTCGTAATGATGCTCGTTGTCATTCCTGTCCCCGATGTTGCTCGAGGATAAACTCCGGCGGGAATCCAGTTTGAAGATTGAAAATTAGGAAGCCATAGAGTAGCGGCCGAAAGAAAGAATTTTAAAATCTAAAGCCGATGAGAAATCATCGGCTTTTTTGTTTGTCATTCCCGCGTAGGCGGGAATCCAGTTCGGCATAAGTGGCTCGGTTCAATTCATTCTTTCGATCTGCTCAGACAGCGGCGTCCTGACGGCGCAGAACTCGCATCCCGAAAGAATCGACTTGAACCCTTCGATCAAAGAGGGGCGGGGGCTAGAAACGGAGAAACAAGGCGGTCTATTCAGAGTTAATCGAAGATTCTTTATTTGATCTGCCGATGATGGCCTCGAATTTTTAAGTAGTTTCCCGTTTAATTACTCTCCGGCCCGGCAAAGCAGTGCCGAGAGAGTTAGGAAAATCACCGGGTTTTTTGTCTCGAATTACAGTTATATTTTTCGCCTCGCTTAGCGAGGACGAATCCGCGCGCCGCGGGAGAGGTTTAGGAAGCAAATGGACTTGAATTGGGCAATCATCGGGCCAATATTTGCCATTATATCTTTTTTATTTCTGATTAAGACTTGGCAAGAGTCATTTCCAAAACTGGAAATTCGTTTAAAAAGCAAAGAAAGGCTAAGTTTTGGATGGACGAATAGTCCTAGAGATAATTGCTTTACAAGTTTTGATATCTCCGATGTATGGATTGAAAACAAAAGCAGTAGACCAATTAAAATTAGCAAGGTGTCTTTTTTTTCGTGCAGGCCTCTTGCCGCCGAAAGTATAACCGCGAACTTGCATTATTCTTCTCCGAAGGATGTCGATGGCTTTAAAACAGTAAGCGCTATTTTAGAAACAAAAATTTCCACAAAAGCAAGTGAGCCATTTTTAGGTAAAGTGATTTTGATAATTCGGTTTGAAGACAGCAAGGGCCGAAAATGGCAATTAAAAACGCAGGCAATTTTTACAAGATTGGCGATGTAAAGAAGCAAATTCGAGTTGAACCACATAGGAGGCGGCATGAATGGAGAACTTCTGAAAAAAGCGGGTTTAATTTTACTAATGGGGTTGATTCTGTATATTGCATTTCCAAAGTATGATTTTTTTGTTTTGAAAGATGGCCAAGTTTGTAGGGCAAATAAAATAAGCGGCAAACTAGAACGGTCTGGCGCTATTTTTGATGATGATGATTTTCGAAGTAAATGGGGATTTTAATTTATAAACCGTAAACCGGACGCCGTCCGGCGGGGATGGGTTAGATATAAAAGGGTGCTGTTTATCAGGGCGACAGATAATTATCAAAAATTAAAATGAAAGACCAACATGATTCCTATCCGGCGGCTTAATCACGCGGTTTTGTTTATCGTTAATCTCGAAAAGTCGGTTGCGTTTTATCGCGATGTTTTTGGTTTTGAACTTGTGGCGTGGGAAGGGCGTATGGCTTTTTTGCGGGCGAAGGGTTCGGAGAATCATCATGATCTGGGCTTAATGGAAGTGGGTGCGCGCCTTCCAAAGCCACCTCAAGGCAGTATTGGCCTCTATCATTTAGCTTGGGAATTACCCGGCATCAAAGAGCTCGCGCTGGCTCGTGAAGAATTGCTTAAAGCGAATGCTTTCACGGGTGAAAGCGATCATGGCGCTACCAAATCGGTTTATGGCGCCGATCCCGATGGCAATGAATTCGAACTCATGGTGCTGCTGCCCAAATCTAAATGGGGGAAGTATGAATCTGCGGCGCCGGTGATGCCGCTTGATTGGCAAAAAGAACTCGGTCAAAAATAGATCAAAAAAAGGTACCGGGTACCGCGGGGACATTAAAATAGATGAATTCGATTAAAGCATTGGGAACCATTCTGCCAGAACTCATATTGCTAACGGGCATTATTTTTGTCGTACTCTTGCTCTTCCTGGCTTTAAACAGGAACACAGCGCCTAAAGCAGCAAAGAAAGTCGCCCCGCAGAAAGAGAACAAGGTCGTAAGGAAAAAACTTGAAGGAGTTCCGAATAATATTTTTGAAATAGCCCTAGCCGACATGATCTCGAAAGAATGGCAAAATGCCAGCAAAGAGGGCGTTGAAAAGTTTTTATATTTATTTTTCAAACACGAATTTATCTTTGTCGGCGCAAATATTGAAAAAGAACCCAATCCAGGACCGGTTTTGCCGCTGAGGAATTTACCGATCGCAAGTCTGAAATCAGTCGATTTTCTTATGGCTTTTTCTTCCGAACATTTTCGCATTGGCTTTGCCCCAGATGTGCAGGACACTTGCTGGCTTTATCGCAAGACAGGCGGCGAGCTTTTTCAATACATGAAGCAAATTATGGAAGTGTCCAAGGGACTCAAACGCCAGGACCGGACCGGCTTATTTTGTAACGCTGCGACGGATTATGCGATTTTATGGCGGGACGATAAATTACACGCTTTTTCGGAGCTGATCGATGAATCGAGATTTAAGATGGTTGAAAATAGTCCAAGAGAAAATCTGAATGTGACTGCATCCAACAGCGAAGTCACGATGGATTACAAGTTGGACAAGAACCTGGAAATTAAAACTGCTAAAGCCGGACAAATTGTTCGGTTTAAAAATAAGGAAAAGCATCCTCTGGAATTGACGGAAGAATTAAAAAAATATCTCGCCACTGTACCTGATGCGTTATTTGGGTACATTTGTTCGATGCAGCTTGGCGAGGCAGATAGCTGGCACTATTTAATTGGAATCGAATTTATCCGGGAAGATAATTTTCGAGAGAAACAAATTTTTAATGAAATGGCAATTATTTTAAAAAAACATATCCAGCATCCAGGTTTTGCAGACTTGGTGACAGTGAGCGATGACAGTGTTTACTCTAAACATTTGAGAACGCATACAATCCCTTTTTATATACGTGCAGATATTCTAGACTTAAGCATTTTGGATTCGCAAGAATGGAAGCAAAGAAGATTCGCTGCGCTTGTAGATGATGAATAATGTGTAAAGAATAAAAATCGGACGCCGTTCGGCGGAGATAGGTTGGCTAAATGAGAAAAATAATTGTCTTATCGTTTATTACATTAGACGGAGTCATACAGGCTCCGGGCGGGCCGAAGGAAGATCTATCCGACGGTTTCAAATATGGCGGCTGGTCTGCGCCCCTTAATGACAAAATTTCTCACAAGATCATAATAAAAGAGCTGAAGCCTGCGGAATATCTGCTGGGCAGAAAGACATTTGAGATTTGGGAGAACTACTGGCCGAAACACGCAAACTTTTGGCCGGGCATTAATAACGGGACAAAATACGTGCTGTCCAAGACGAGAAAAAAGTCGGATTGGAAAAACACGGTTTTTATCAAGAGCGTGGCGGATATTAAGAGAATCAAAAATTCAAAAGGTGGCACGCCTGCCGGCAGGCAGGGTTATGATCTGCAGGTTTGGGGCAGCAGCGAGCTGGTTCACCTGCTGCTTAAGAATGATTTAGTGGACGAACTGCGGCTCAAAATTCATCCGCTGACTTTGGGCAAAGGAAAAAAGTTGTTTGACGGTGGCGCGATTCCCGCCGCGTTTAAATTAACGGACAGTATTGTTACAACAACCGGCGTTATTATGGCCAATTACAAACGCGCCGGAAAAGTGAAGACGGGGACTTCCGGAGCTTAAAACGTTAAGTTATAGTTTTAAGATTTTCGATTTAAGTTTGGAGTTATCAAAGGTGCCGGGCTTAGCCCGGTTTTTTCTTGTCTTGATTATTTATAAATAATCAAATATATTATATTTATAAAGCATATTCGATGTATTGACAAAAGGCACACGCTAAAGTAGAGTTATTTATGGAAAAAGTTTTTGATTGGGATGATGCTAAAAACACTAGGCTCATGGAAGAGCGCGGGGTTTCATTTGAAGCGGTGGTTTCTCAGATTGAGCAAGGGGGATTGCTTGCCATTATTGAGGGGCAAGGGAAGTATAGCCATCAGCGGCAGTATGTTCTCGTGATGGATAATTATGTTTATGTTATTCCGTTTGTAGAAAGTGAAGAAAAGATTTTTTTGAAGACAATCATGCCTAATCGTAAGTTAACAAAGCGATATTTGACCGGAGATTTATAAATGAAAAAGCTGTTATTTGATAAAGAAGAGCGGGAGATTTTGGAGGCAATCGAAAAAGGAAAATGGCCCATGACTCCTGTCACAAAAGAGCAAAAACAGTATTATGCGACGATTGCGCGCAATACCTTTCGCAAAGATCAACGGATGAATATTCGTATTTCCAAGGTCGATTTAGAACGGCTGAAAGCCAAAGCCGCTGAAGAGGGTATCCCTTATCAAACACTTGTGGCGAGCATTCTGCATAAATATGTTTCTGGATCGCTTAAAATTGCGTAAATGAGCGCGTCGCCGTGACACCGTCTTCTCCCCATGTAGACAGTCGGAGGGGAAGGGCCAGTAAAAAAGATTAGAGGTAAAAGCGCAAATCTCACAGGTAACGGATAACTTTTCACCGTTAAGTTATAGTCTTAAGATTTTCGATTTAAGTTTTGAGTTGTCAAAAGTGCCGGGTTAAATAAAAACGAATGAAATACATTTTTTTCGATTTAGATGGAACGCTCGCGGATATTAAGCATCGTAAGCATCATGTGGAAGGCCATCGAAAAGACTTCACGAGTTTTGAGCATCCTTTAAATATTGCCAAAGATAAGCCGAACCGGGCTCTCATTGAGCTTTTGAATATTTTGGCAGCAACCGAGAAGTATAAAATCATGCTGCTTTCCGGAAGGAACTCAGATGCCCGCAATGCAACGCAAGAATGGCTAAAAGAAAACGGAGTGATTTACGATAATCTTTTTATGCGTGCGTCCAAAGACTATCGTCCTGATCAGGTGATTAAAAAAGAGCTGTTGCTCTCAATTTGTAAGCCGGAAGAAGTGTTGTGTATTTTTGATGACCGGAACAAGGTGGTTGAAATGTGGCGCAGTCTCGGAATTCTTTGCTGCCAGGTCGCGGAAGGTAATTTTTGAAAAAAGTGCAGATTGAAATATGAGTCTGAATTTTTTTAAGAAATTTTTTCTCAGTGGAGAAGAGCTGCAGGCTTACCGCACGACTTGCCGGCGCTGCAAGCAAACTTTCCCAGAAGGAAAGCTGCGGCAGGGCAAGAGCGGTTACTTCTGCCCGCCTTGTTATTGGGTTGATTTAGCGCAACTAATTTTGTGGGGCATTGTTGCTGCTATCTTGATTTTTGGTACCGCAGGCTGGCTGGCAACTCATCAAAAATAAATAATAGCTAATTAGGAAAATCGGACGCCGTCCCTGCCTATCGGCAGACAGGCGACGCGGGGAGGGGTAAATGGATCAAAAATCTAATGCGCAAATTAAAACGGAATTTAAACGTGCTAAAATTATTTTTACCATTGCTTCATTCGTTCTTGTTTTTCTATTCACAGGTTTTGTTTTAGCTCAAAAAGCCGGTGTAATATTCCCCCGTGAAAGCCGGATGATTGTTCTTTGGGTTATTTTTATTGCCGCTTTTAGCATGTCTATGATTTATTGTCGGTGTCCCAATTGCAACCGCATATTCGGTAAGGATTTTTATTATTTGAGCTTTTGCAGCCGGTGCGGCGTGGAATTAAGATGAGAAAGCAGAGATCGGAAAATTTCTCTGCCTGAGACGGGCAGGTAAAAGGGCCGGGCTGAAAAGCTAAAAAGTTAAATCTGAAAACTTAAGGGCTAGCTGAAAGATTTTGGGTCATGCCTGCCTGCCGGTAGGCAGGGTTTTAAGTTTTGACCTTTAACTTTTGAGCTTGCCATTCGGGGAGGGGTAATGAAGTATCCACGGATTTGTCCGAAATGCGGATTTTTATACGGCTCTGTTTGGAAAACGTGCCAGGGCTGCAATGTAAATCTGGTCAATGCCGGGCTATTTACTATTTTGAACATTGCGCGGGATATTGCCGTTGCGGTATTTTTGGTTGCGGCATTTCTGGTATTTCTTTATGCAACTCAGCCGGAGCAGCGCACGTTATATATACGCAGCATGCATGAGCTTTTGGAAGGTGATTGCAAGAATGCTGGAAAAAACTTCGCTGATGCTTTTAAGGCCAATGTAATTCACAAAGCGGCGTCGTCGGCAAATAGTAAACTCCGGGAAAGGCTACGGAAAAAGATTCAGCCCAAGGCGGCCGCAAAAGATCCTCAGGAATCAGAAGCAGGCGACCCGGCGGGCCTTAATTAAATGAGCATCGAATACCGCAGGATAGGTGAATAAATGAAAAAAATATTTATAGCGGTTGTTTTTTGCGGAATTACTTTTGCGGCCGGTTTGGTGTTGGCGAAAGATGAATTGAAAATCAGCGAATTTAAATTGATGACTTTCGCGGGCGAGAAGTTTGGAAAGGATCCCGTCACAAAACAGAAAATCTCCAAAGGTGTCGTGATTACATCCGCGGGACAAACCGATTTGATTTGTACCGGCGATGCTTTGGAGAAAGGCCAAGCCGCTGATCTTTTGGCAAAACTGCTCATGAAAACAGCGGTAAGAGAAATTCGTACGGATGTTTATGAGGTTAAGCATACTTTTACGATTTCGTTTTCCCCCGAGCGTTGGGGTATGAAAGGCCAAGGGGAATCGGGCGACGTCGAAACCTCGTTTGAATTGGAAAAAGGCAATTTAGCGAAACTTGAAAAATTAAAGACAGACGAGCAGCGCACGGATTCTCAAAGCGCGGAGTTAACGGCCAAAGGCATTGCGCTTTTTAAAAAATATAGCTATTCCAATTTGACACCGGAATTTCAGGAATTATTCAGGACCAAAATCCGTCAATTTGTATGGTCCGTGAATCAGCAGTTGCCTGAGATCGTGAATAAGTTGATACAGAGATATCCGGAAGCAAAAAGCGCGGCGGGTCCGAAAGCGCCGAATTAGAACGAGCAGTGTGAAACTTTAACTTCGCAGTTTTTCTTGCCGCCTTTGCGGCATTCTTCCAAAGCATCTTCATTCGCGGCGGTGTTATTGTCGCCAAGTCCCGTTCCGATTTTTCTTCCGTCTGCGGCAACCGCGCCACATTGGTTGTAAAACCAAATTGCGATTTTGCAATGCTTGCCGTGATCACGGCAATAGGCCAGGGCGGTTCTTTCGGCCTGCTTCTGATTTCTTTTGGTGTCGGAGTAACCGTATCCGCCGTCTTTTTTGCTATAAGCGATGGCACCGTAGGATTTCCGGTTACTGTTGGCTTGATTATTTCCCGAGTCGCGGCATTCGGCTTCACATCGCCCTTCGGTGCCGCGGCAATAAGAACTGCCCGGGTCATCTCCGCCGCCCCAGCAATTCGTCACATTCATGCATTCGGTGAGACAAGCCGCCTTTGCGAATGTCGCAAAAAGAAGCAGGATAAAAAAACTGACGTAAAAGAAGGTTGGATTTTTTAGCATAGGCATAGAATTCATTTTGCCGTATTCTAACCGAAGAATTCAAAATCTGAAACAGCAGGAGTTTATGAAAACAACAGACATCCGGTTTCAAGAAGCGTCCCGGTATGCTTTTGAGAAGGTTTTCCCAGCTCTGACCTTCCGGTGCAGGAACTTTTGAATGATGCCGTTGGGACGGTTCCGGGCTCGGTTCAGCGCACAGCTTTATTATCCGCCGCGTGCATGCTGATCTTTGCGGGGCTTAAAACGCTCACCAAGTTTCACAATTTCGGAACAGATTTGCGCGACGATGTTGAAAACTTTGTTAGCCTTTATTTTCCCGAAACCTACCGTTGGCAATATAAAAAGCTTTACCGGGCATATGAGCAGGGGCTTTTACATTATTTGGGGCATGAACACAAAGCCGAACACGCGGTTATTTTTACGGATGATAAGGATACCGCCGCCTTTGGAAAAACTTTCGATAAAGTATTGCAAGTCAACTTGCCGGGGTTTTTCACGGATTTTCAAATAGCCGTGAGAAAATTTGCAGAAGCCTTGAATAGCGAACAAGGTTCGGCTTACCGCGATTCTTTTTTTCGCAACTATGAGAAAATTTTAGTGGCTTGCGTGCCGAGCTAAGCTTTGAGGAAGAGTTGATCTTTTCGGAGTGCTCAGCCGTAAGAGTAAGAAGCTTCGCGCAGTAAACTATCCAAAGCTTGTTTGTTAGTTTTCCAGCCTTCCGTGTTATCGGACTTAATTTTGATGAGCTGGTCTTGAGCTTTAGATTTAATATTTCTTAATTTATCAGCGTCGCTTTCCGAGTAGCCCCAATTGTCCTTGTGCCGGGATTCCAGAGTTTGAATTTTGTAACCCAGCAAGTCGATCCGGCTTTGCGCCGAGGTTTCATAGGCGCGTTTTTCCGAAAGAGACGTGGTTTTGCCTTTCGCGGCAGAATCACTTTCCGTTGTGGTTTCTTCGGTGCCGCTTGATCCGAGACGCGCCTCGATTTCGGAATGCGACTTTTTTAACGCCGCCCGGAATTCCTCCGGCGACATTTCTTCCAGCGAATGATTTTTAGCGGAATCAGTCTCGGCATGTAAAGTTGCAGGGGCGAGTAAAAAAATAAGCGGAAATAATTTAAGTAAGCCGGGATATTTCATATTATCCTCCTCTTGCGCGCGCCAGCTGAGAGGCCGCAGTTTTTTTAGATTTTATCCGTATGACTCGATATTATATCAAAAGAAATGCGGCCTGGGCGTTGATTTAAACGGGCCCAATGCGACTCCGGCTATAAGGATTAAGCGTATGAAAAAGAAATATCAAATTCACTGGTACGACAACCCGCAAGAATCAAATTATGCTTCGGCGCTGTCCTATTTGACTTTGCTTTTCAGCGAAAGCGAAGCGGCGCGCTATATTGTCCGACTGCATCGGGCACCCATGGCACAGTTTAAAGCCAAAGATATTTTTAGAGCATCGGGGCTTTCACTACTCGGTATCAGTAATTCCAGAATTGAAAAAGACCGAAAAAAAATCAAAGCAAAGATTCCTTTGTCGCCGATTCTTTTGGTGCGGTCACGAAAAACTGAAAAGGTGATTGTTGCCGACGGTTATCACCGGCTTTGCGCGCTTTATTATTATGACGAAGACGCCGTTATTCCCTGTAAAATCATCTAAAATAAGCCGGGTTCGGCTGGCGCGGTATAGTTATTATTTTAATGAGGTAAAAAAATGAATCAGACCAATATCTACGAAGAAATTTTACGATGGATGAATATGCCGCTTGTTCACATCGGGGCATCACCCGTGACATTCAGCGGCATTATTACGGCGCTGATCGTTTTTATGGTTTTTGTTATGCTTTCTGGATTAGTTCAAAAGGTTTTGATCCGCAGAATTGCAGAGCAGTTACATATGCAATCCGGAATGACTTATGCCCTTTCGCGTGTCGTGCATTATGGAATGCTAGTTTGCGGTGCGGTTTTGGCGGCGCAATGCGTGGGACTTAATCTCGGCAGCTTTGCGGTTGTCTTTGGATTTTTGAGTGTGGGTATCGGATTTGGTTTACAGAATGTAACCTCCAATTTTATTGCCGGATTAATTCTTTTATTTGAACGTCCGATTAATGTCGGCGATATGATTACGGTTGAAAATCAAGTTGGGAAAGTATTGCAGATCAATATGCGTACGACTGTTATCGAGACAGGCGATCAGGTCGCGATTATTGTTCCGAACAGCAAATTTATTGAAAGCAGCGTGGTAAATTGGTCTTACGGTGACCCGAAGGTGCGCGTCCATTGCCCCGTCGGAGTGGCTTATGGTTCGGACGTTAACAAGGTAAAAGAAATTTTATTGCAAGTCGCGGCGGAAAGCAAAGACGCGCTCAAAACTCCGAACCCGGATGTTGTTTTTTTGAATTTCGGAGATTCCGCACTTAGTTTCGAACTTGTAGTTTGGACGGCGTCGCCTGACAGGCAGGGGCCGCTGCGCAGCAGTTTAAATTATGCGATCTATGCCGCGTTCAATAAAAATAATATCGAAATTCCGTTTCCTCAGCGGGAATTGCATTTAAAAACGACGCCCGCTGCCGCGGATTTATTTCAATCAATCGGTAAAAAATAATTTATGACAGAGGTCAAGCTATGAAGAAAATAATTATCGCGGTATTAGTTGTTTTGGCAGCGGGCTGCGGGCGCGGAAAAGGCGACGGACAAACCGCGGATCAGCAGGTAATGAAGCTGGAAGCGGAAATTCAAATACTGCAGCAGTCGGTTGAAATCCAAAGCAAAGAGATCAAAGCGCTGATGTCTGAAATAGCGCAATTAAAAGCTCAGTTTGCCGAGAGTGACATGAGCTCGAAAACGATCGGCGGATTAAAAGCCAGAGTTGAGATGCTGGAGGCTGACGCGAACGGTTTTGAGAAGTAAAGCATTTAGCTGATTTTCCGGGGTTATTTTGAGGTGATACTCTGTGTAATTGATTGAGATGTTTCTGTGGTTTTTTAAAATAAAAAAAAGGATGAAAATGAAAATTTTTTTGGGATTAATTTTAGTGCTGGTGATGGCTTTAGGTCCGGCAAAAGCTTTTGCGACTGATTCTTATTCGGACGCGACCGAAGAGAAACTTGAAGGCGGCGTAACAAATACGCTTTTGGGGTGGACCAAGATTTTTTCAGTTCCCCATGACTATCAAGTAGAAAAGAAAAATCCTTGGGCCGGCGTGGGCAAGGGTGTTGTGGACGCGATTCACTGTACCGTCACCGGAGCTTTTAACTTGCTTACCTTTCCGCTGCCTGCGGAAATGAGCAGTGTTGATGGCTGCGTTGACTTAGATTCAAAAGGCACTCCTCAAAATGAAGACTGGGAAGGCGGAAAAACACAGCCGGCAACGACACCCGCTGCTGTTACAAAGTAATTTCAACGTTTCTTTAAACGCAAGCCGCGGTTTTCCGCGGCTTGCGTTTTTTTATTGAGGCAAATGAAAATCTTAATCGGATACCTAGTATTGAGTCTTTTAATTTCAGCTTGTGTGGGAGCGAGGGATTCCCGGCTTGTAAAGTATGAGGCTTACTCTGCAGAGTTGGATCAGAAAGCCGCGCGCGGGGAAATTTCGCAGTTAGAAGCGGATAATTTAAAAATACAGGCTTATCAGGACTACCAAGAAACACGCCGCCGTGAAGAACAACAATTATTGCATGATTCAATTTCACAACAAATCAAAGCACAAAATCAAGAAATTAACTCTATTTTAAGACAACCGCGATAATTGCCCTTTCCGGTGCGCGATTTTTCTTCCGCGTCGAACTCCTTCAAATGCGCTTATTTTCATGAAAATAAGCATTTAAATTCTTGTAAGAACTCATTAAATGGCCTATTTGTGCAAATAAAGGGTTTGCCGAAAGAAAACCCATAGGAGATCAGGGTATATTTAAAGCAGAGCTTCTTCGGGATGGTTTTTACGGATTGGGAGCAGCATTCCTTGAACTGTAAAGAATGGGGTTCCGGTCGTTAATAGTACGGAGAGCCGGAATGTGTGATGTTAAGGGGGTGGAATATGAATAAGCAAATATTTATGGCATGGACCATGTTTTTTATTCTGATCATGAGCGGAGTTCCTTTCTATTGGTTTGCATACCGTCCCAAAAAAATAAGAGCGGATTGCTTATCGATTTCGTTGAACGCGGCTTTCACTGAATCGAAGAACGGCGGGGCGATCGCGAGACGAAAAATTATTAACTATTATCGAAGCCGTGTGAAGTTAACCGATTATTCTGGTATGTCGCGCCAAGAAAAAGAGGACGCGCTTTTTTTAATCGGGCGGCAAAAAGACGGCTATCAGATCTGTTTAGAGTTGAATGGTCTGAAAGAGTAGCGCGATTAATAAGGTGTGACAGCGGTTTAATTTAAGTAATGGACTTAAATTTCAATAAAGAAAATAAGCTGCGATCCGATAAAGAGGGTAGGTCAATTTTTGCGGTTGGATCCCGTAAGCCTTGAATTTAATTTAAGGCGCTAAGAAAGGTTGCATGTGAATACTTTTTTTAGTAAATTGTTAGCTGTTTAGGGTTGGTTGAAAATACTATAAAGGTACGAAGTTGTTTTGTACTCTTTATCAACAGAAGGAATAAAAATGAAGAAAATTATTGGTCTTGTGCTTATGTTGGCTGTAATGTTGGTTCCAGTTAGCGCCTTCGCAACTGATTCTTATTCAGATGCAGTTAGCAGCAAGCTTCAAGGTGGATTGACAAACACGCTTTTGGGCTGGACTAAGATTTTTTCAGTTCCCCATGACTACCAAGTAGAAAAGAAAAATCCTTGGGCAGGCGTTGGAAAAGGTCTCGTTGATGGCGTTGTTTGCACAGTTGGCGGCGCTTTCAATCTTTTGACTTTCCCGATCCCGGCAGAAATGACGCTTCCTGATGGCGGCGTTAATCTTGGCTAATTGATTAGCTGACCCGTTGTTTTTTACGGGTTTAAAAGAGGGGGCCTCAAGCCCCCTCTTTTTTTTGTCTAGGGACGAGGGACGAGGCCTAAGTTTTAAAAGAGGATTGATCTGAACAGCATCAAGCCGCCCAAAGCGAGCAGTAAACCCGAAATCACTTTCTTAAAGTAAGCGTCGTCGATTTTTTTCAGCACTTTCATGCCTGTTACTGTTCCCGCGATCACTGCCGCGCAAAGCAGAAGCACAAGCCGCCATTCTGCCGCAATGCTGTGGCCTTCAGCCCAAAGATAAACAGGAAGTCTTGCCGCGTCGATAATCAGCGCGGAAGCCGTTGAAACAGCGACAAAAACATCGCGGCGTAAATCAAAATTAAGCAAAGCTGCCGCACGAATGCCGCCTTGGTTGCCGACCAGCCCACCAAACACACCCGAAAGAATCCCGCCAATGATTGCCGCCGGGCCTTTTAGCCGCCAAGATTTTTTTGAAAATCCTGTGGCTCCGGCAATGATCATTAAAATTCCAAGCGTTAATCCTAGCCAGCGGCCTTCAAGGAAGGAATGAATCCAGGCGCCAAACAATCCGCCTGCCGCACTCGCCAAACCAAAACGAATAAAGAGCGTGCGGTCGAGATTTTTGTAAATCAAACTAAAACGCAAGGCTGTTGCCAAGGCATGCGGAATCGCGACCAGCGCAATGGCGATTCGAATGTCATAAGCCATGCACAGCAAAGGGGTCACTAAACTGCCGATTCCAAACCCCGAAACGGCCGCGACAATACCGGCTAAAAAAGCGATGGAAGCGGCGATTAAATTAAAAAGAAGTATTTCCATAACCGGCTTTCAATGAAAAAATAATCGAAACAAACGCGAATAAGCCGATAATAAGACAGTCGAATAAAAAGCGCCAGAGAACCTTTTTTAAAGCAGGTTGATTGAAGATGACAACAAATTTGCAAACGAAAAGCGAAAATTTAATTTGGCTTGATGTTATTCGTGCCGTTGCGGCGCTTGGCGTGGTTTTAATTCATGTTGCCGCGGATGTGATTACCGAGTTTAAAGCCGTGCCGATGGGGCAGTGGTGGGCGGCACATATTTATGATTCGCTTGTACGCGGCTGCGTTTCACTTTTTGTGATGGTGAGCGGCGCGCTGCTTTTGATGCCCAGCGAGCAAAGCATAAGTGATTTTTTTAAAAAACGCGCCAACCGCATTTTGATTCCTTTCCTTGCTTGGACGGCGATTTATCTTGTTTGGAAAAAAATTCTTTTCCAGCCGGACCTGGGCTTGGCCGAAGCTTTAAGCCGGGCCGCCGCAAACAAAGTGCATTTCCACCTCTGGTTTTTTTATGCTTTGACGGGCATTTATCTCGCGACACCGGTTCTCCGTCTTTTTGTAAGAGAGGCAAGGCCGCGCGATCTCATCTACTTTATTTTGCTATGGTTTTTCTTCGCTTCGAGCATGCCTTTTATCGAAGGGCTTCTTCAGCTGGTTTGGCATATTGATTTTCATTTAAAGATTCCGGTGAATATCGCAGAAGGTTTAATCGGTTATTTTGTCCTCGGTTACTATTTTCGTTCTCTGGGAGATAAAACGGCTCAACCGCGATTTATGGCTTGGGCTTGGATAGCATGGACGGGTAGTTTGGCGGTTTGTTTATTCGGATCGTATTGGTTGAATACCAAGCTTGGGCATTATGACGGATTGTTTTATGAAAACATGGCGCCGAATGTCGCGATTTATGTCGCGTCTTTCTTTTTAATTGTCAAAAGTTTTGCCGGGCCGCTCGCGCGTTTGACGGAGGGCAAGCAAAAAATGATCTTACTTTTTTCGAAAGCGAGTTTCGGAATTTATCTTATTCACCCCATGATTATGGAGGCGGTTGAAAAAGGACGTTGGGGTTTTATGCTTGCGCCCAAGATGCATCCGCCGGCGCTTATGATTTTAGCAACAACGGGTGTTGTGTATTTGATTTCACTTTGTGCGGTGCTTGTGCTTCAAAAAATTCCGTACCTCAGGCGGATTGTGTGAAAAAAATAATTTTGGGGTTGGGGTTGATTATTTTAGCGAGTTTAGCCAGTTTCCAAGCTCGCGGTGAGGAGGGGATGCATTATCTTGACCCGAGTGGCTTTAGCATCGATTACCCCGCAAGCTGGACCATGGATCAGCCCGCCGATCAAGCTGGACAGATTCGAATCACGCCGCGCAGAGATCCGTTTTTCCGGGTTTTACTGCGATACGATAAAAGGCCGCATCCCGAGCAGCCTGAAAACGTGGATGCATTTATGGAACAGGTTTGTTTGCCGGTTATTTCCCACACGCAAGGCGTTGAAATTTTAGAGAAGTGGAAATCGAAAGTTGACCGCAAAGACGCGGGAACTGTGCTTTATACGATTCCCAAGTCGACTGCCGGGCCCAAAACGCGTTATAAAGCGATTGTGCTTTTGGATGACGGGATGTATTACTGGTTTACCTTTGGCGGGGATGACGGTTCTTTTGAAAGATATTCATCGGACGCCGAAAAGACAGTCGCTTCTTTTAAGCGGCGCGCCATAAAGCCATAGTTGTAAATTAAAAAAAAGGCTGGCTCGCGCCTTATTTTTGAGCAATCATAATGTATGAAAAAAATCACGGCCTTTTTGACCTTTTTAATTTTTTACTTGGCTGTTTATCTGCACGCTGAAACAGTTGACGCGACTTTGCTTCAAATTCTTGCCGATCCGGTTAAGTATCATCATAAAGTAGTGCGGGTGGTCGGATATCTTCATCTCAAACGTTACGATGACGCGCTTTATTTGCACGAAGAGGATTATACGCATGCTCTTTTAGGAAACAGCATTTGGGTAGACACGACAGATGATATGCGCAATCACGAAGAAAAATTAACGGACCGGTATGTGGTGATTGAGGGTTTTTTTGACGCGGAGAAGCGGGGCCCTATGGGAGCCTTCACGGGAACCATCAGAAAAATTATGCGCTGTGAAGCTTGGTCTTCTAACAGTATGCCAGCGAACAAAAAACCGGATATCGTTTCAACCAGCGGAGACAATTAATATGATCGCATTTTTAGTGGGTTTAGTTGTGATTGTGATGATGGGTGCGGTATCGCTCGCGGGCTTTCTTTTATTTCCGCTGCTGCTTGTCCTGGGCGTTTTCCTGCGGCTGTTTATTGCGGTTTTCCTCTGCCTGTTTGTGATTTGGCTGATTGGGAAATCAACATTGCTGTTAATCGAGTATCTTCGTAAACCGAAAGAATAATTATGAAAAAGCGGCATCATTTTCATTCGTTAAAGAACCGTATCTTTTACTCCTTGGGCCTTATCGTCGGAGTTATGGCCGCCGGCACAATCGGCATGCATCTTTTAGAAAGAATGCCGTGGATGGATGCGTTTTATTTTATGAGTATGATCGCGACCGCCCAGGGCTCGGCGACGACGCCCGCGACGGATGCCGGGAAAGTGTATGCGGCCTTTATGGCTTTCATATCCGTGAGCCTTGTTCTGACCGCGATCGGTTTTCTGGTCGGGCCGCTCATGGGGAGATTATTTAAAGTCGGATTTGAAAAATATGACGATGAGATGGATAAAAAAAGTTAACCTATGAAAAAGACGATCCTTTTTTGTTTGATAGCCATGCTTTGTTTTTTAAACCAGATGCAGGCGCAAACTGTTTCGAAGCGCGGTTTATTTGTTTCCGTGATCGAAAATTCGGTGGTATTGACCAGCCGTGAAGAAATGACGAGGTTGATTGATTTTTCTAGATCCGCGCGCGTGGATACTTTGTTTGTGCAGGTTTACCGTTCCGGCAAAGCTTGGTTTCCTTCCGAGCATGCGGATTCCGAACCTTACAATGATGCGGCCAAAAAAGTCGGGGAAGATCCGCTGGCGCTTTTGATACGGCTCGCGCATGCTCAAAAAATCGAAGTGCATGCGTGGGTCAATATGCTTTCATTAAGCGACAATGAAAAAGCGCCGCTTTTAAAAAAATACGGGCCCGAAATTCTGACGCAAAAGCCGGGGCCCAAAAAGAAAAAACTCCGCGATTACAAAATTGATAATCAATTTTTTCTTGAACCCGCGGATTGGCGCGTGCGCGAAGAAACGTCGCAGATTATCGAAGAGATTGTCAAAGCTTACCCGGAGCTGGACGGCGTGCAGTTGGATTATATTCGCTACCCCGACAGCCATCCGTTTTACGGATATTCTCCCGAAAGCATCGCGCGTTTTAAGCAAATGACGGGGGAGTCGGATATCAGTGAATCAAATCTTAAATGGAAAGATTGGCGCCGCCGTCAAGTGACGGAGCTGGTTGAAATCTTAAAACGCCGCGCGTCCGCTATCCATCCCGGGATTCAATTTACAACGACGGGTTGCGCGCCGTATTCACGTGCGATTCATGAATGTTTTCAGGATTGGCCGGCATGGGGTTCAAGCGGATTGGCGAATTTTGTGACCGTCATGACTTATCCTCCCGATGTGGAGACATTCGAAAAATATTTAAAAAATCTGAAAGAAAAATCAAGTTTTGAAAAAGTGAATATTGCGATCGGCGCTTATAAATTGACGGATAAGCCCGACATTTTTCAAAAACAGTTTGAGGTTTGTGAGAAGGCTGGCGCGCGCGGCTGTGTTGTTTTCTATTACGGAGTTTTGCGCGATCATCCTGAGTTGGCGAAGGTTTTAAAGCGCGACAAAGTAGCGTGGGTCCTTAGAAAAGGAAGCTAAATGCTCAGACAGCGCCGTCCGATGGCGGCGAACTCGCATTTGAACTTCCTTTTCTAAGGACATCCATGCCATAAGCAGTGGGGCCTGGAAAGGAGAAGCAAGGCGGTGAAACCCCAATCACTCGAATGCGCTCCCAAAAACTTGCTCCATATAGTCTTCAACCCCAGCAATCTAGCTTCCCGTTATGCCTTCTCCTGGCCCGGCAAAGCCGTACCAGGAGAAAATATTTTTTGTCACGGCTTTGCTGCGTGGCTAGTCTCTATAAATATTTCCATTCAGAAAATGTTGCTGCTTGACCGAGGAACAATTCTTTTTCATCCACCAAATTCCAAACGGTTGCTTTTTCGATTTTGAACCGTTTGCCTGAACTTGAGATCCGGATCCCCGAATAATTATCGATAAAACCATTTTTCTTTACCGTATCCAGAAAATTTTGCCTTTCCTCGCGATGCATGGGCTCGGCGGTTTTACGGCCCGCGGTTTGAGTTAAAACTTCCCACGGCATTTCCCAAAGATTCAGAGCTTGTTGATTCCCGTAAGTCAAAATGGGATCCGGTGCATTGCTTGAAGTTACAAGAACAAAAGGCGCCCAAAAAATCTGACGGGCTAATTCCGCAGCGGATGCGGTTGAGCGAAGCTCAGAGCTTAATAAATTCCGGCCAGTCCATTTTTTATAAGAGTTCAAAATGGTTTGAGTGTGTTGCGCGAGCCAATTTTGAGGAAGATTTGCGGGAAGCTCTTTCATAAGCGTGTGCTAAAATAGCATCACTTTCGATTTTTATCAAAAAAATACTCTAGCTCGTCATCGCGAGGAGACCTGAAAGGTCGACGTGGCGATCTCAGAACTAAGATTGCTTCACTTCGTTCGCAATGACGAGGTAGTGGAGATGCAAACTAAGGACGATTAAATGAAAAAGCCGCATCAAGGAATCGTTGCTTTTTGGGCCGTTGTCATTGGACTCAAGCTATGGTCAGGGATGCATGGGCAAACGAGTCCTGCGGACCGCGCGGCAGAGATCGCGGGATTTGTATTTATACTCGCGGGGGGACTTTTTTTTATTGCGTTTCGAATCGTGCTTAATCAACGGCTTAAAAATTTTGGCGCGGCAACGGTTCAAAATTTATCTGAACAAAACTATCTCGCGCTTCTCTTTCAGGGGCTGTTGCTTTTAATCGCTGGGACCTTGATGATTTTTCTGCAGTGGTGGGCGGCTGTTGCGGCGGGGGGGCTTTTTTTAATCGGAGTGGCGGCTTTATTTTTTTACGGATGGCCGCATACTAAAATTAACGAAAAATATTTTAAAAACCAGCCTGTCGGCAGGGGACATTCCGAGCTGAGAACTAATCAACATTATAAAAATAAATGATTCTTGCTTTTCATAAACCTTACGGCGTCCTTTGTCAATTCACGCCCGACCAGCCGGGGCAGAAAACTCTCGCGGAATTTGATTTTCCAAAAAATGTTTATCCTGTCGGACGGCTTGATTTAGACAGTGAAGGCCTGTTGATTTTAAGCAATGAAAAAGTTTGGAATGACACGCTTTTGAATCCCGAAAACGCGCATGAAAGAACTTATCATGTTCAGGTTGAAGGCAAGATGTCAGTCGAGGCATTGAGACAGCTTGAGGCGGGCGTAACAATTCAAGGATACAAAACAAAGCCCTGCACGGCCGGCTGGATTAAACCGGAGCCGAAATATCCGCCGCGCAATCCGCCGATACGTGAACGAAAAAATATTCCGACAAGCTGGATTGAAATTAAATTGATCGAAGGCAAAAACCGTCAAGTGCGGCGCATGACTGCGGCGGTGGGTTTTCCAACTTTAAGGCTGATTCGTTCCGCGATCGGAAATTCAAAGCTCGGAAATTTGGACGCCGGAAAATGGCGTGAGATAAAGGAAAGCGAACTTATCCGATAAGGGCGGCTTCTACCGCTAAGCCGGGACCAAAGCCCAGGGCCACGCACGGACGCGAAGCTTTGGCGCGTTTTAAACGGTCCAAAATGAATAAAATTGTTGCCGAAGACATATTGCCGTGCTGATTTAAAACCTTCCGCGAAATATCCAAAGTTTTTTTAGCCAGGCCCAGTCCTTTTTCCACCGAATCTAAAACTCGCGGCCCGCCGGGATGAACCGCCCAGGAACCGATGTCTTCTATTTTTAAACCATGCTGGGCCAGCCAGGATTCGAGCCATTTTTTTAAATGGTTTTCGATAAGCTGCGGGACTTGGGACGATAAGGTCATTTCGAAACCGTTATTACCGATCTCCCACGACATGGCATGGGCCGAATTCGGGAAAAGAAAAGAGCCGGTTGTTTTTAAAGTCCATGGTGCGGCGGGCGGCTTGACCGGAGTACCGATGACACAGGCCGCGGAGCCGTCCGCGAAAAGAGCATTCGAGATCAGCGAGCTGCTATTTAATTCGTAAGAATAATGAATCGAAGCGATTTCAACTGAGACAAGAAGAATTTTATTTTTGGGGTTTTCTTTTGCGAAAGCCTGTGCGACGCGCAATCCGTTTAGAAGTCCGTGGCAGCCCATGAAGCCAATTTGTGTCCGAGCCACTTGGGGAGACAGGGGAAGGTTTTGTATTAAATCCCAATCTACGCCCGGTGCTGAAAAACCCGTACAGGAAACAAAAATTAAATGCGAAATTTCCCGTTTTTTGATGCCGGCACGTTTGAGGGCCGAGTGTGATGCGGCCAAAGCGAGGCGCGGTGCTTCGGATTTAAAAATTTGCATACGCTCACGTGTGCCCGGGCCCACATCCGCGGAATTTTTTTGAGGCTGGAAAAATTCTTGAGAAGATTGGGTTTTAAACAAAACAGAGCCGCGTTCTTGAATGCGTGCTTTTTTATAAAGAAGTTTGAGAAGAGCGGGGTTTTTTTCCGAATGGCTTGAGATGGCAAGCGAATGCCGAGCTAAATGGTTTTGTTTAATGGAATGTTTGGGAGAAGCAAGCCCGATACCCAAGAGAACAGGGGTAGTTTTATTTTTCATCGGCCGCTCCATGAATGAATTTGACCCAAGGAGCAGCAAGGCCGGGAAAATTATTCAAAAGAGAAATCAACATCCGGCAAAGGCAGGGGTGCCTGAGAGTTAAAGTAATCATTCGGCATATTTTTTTGCGGTGGCTCATGACTTCAGAATAAAGCTTTTGCCACCGGGCTTGAAGTTTTTCATCCCATATAAAATTAGTTGTTTGAAGAAGAGAAACCAGCTTCCTCGCCTGCAGCAAAGACCAGTATATGCCCTCGCCTGTGAAAGGCTCAACATATCCGGAAGCATCGCCTAAAATAAAAAAGCGCGGACCTGCCAACTTTATCCGTTTTCTTGACAAAGGGGCGGTTCCTTGCCACACGATATCTTGAAGATTCAAAGAAGGCTGCAAACCGGCGGAGGATAAAGTTTTTTCAGCACAGGCCCCCGGAGAGCCCGCAGCTTTAAGGGCGGAAGCCTTTATCGCAGCAGCAATTTCAACTTCATCGTTGTCTTGTCTCACGACCCCGGCATATCCCGCTTCACCGCACGCCATGAAAATAATGCCGCTTTCAACGGGGATCAAACTTTGAGGGACGCAAGCCGATATTCCAAGGAGTGAACCGGATGAGACTTCAGATTGAAAGGTTGGAAAGTTTTTAAGGCTTTCTCCCAAAAGTCCGTCGCAGACTAAAACTGCTTTTGCGCGCGCCTCAAATTCTTTTCCGCTTTGAAAAAGTTGAATTTTGGCGTCGGGGCCGGTTTCTTTTTTGAGCACGCCTTTTGTCTTGGAAAAGAAAATAGCACCGTTTTTTTGCGCCTCTTGAATGAGCGCAAAATCAAATTGTTTTCTGGAAAGGCTGGCTCCTTCCGGAATCGCGATCTGAGCGGAATATTTTCCGGAAAAAAGCCGCAGAGAATGAAGCGGTTTCGCCCCCAGTTTTTGCGGTAGTTTTTCCAACCCAGCGAGTTTTAATTCATGCAAGGCGCGGCTGCTGAAACAACCGCCGCAAACTTTTTTTCTGGGAAAATCGGATTGATCGATTAAGAGAACGCTTTGTTTGCGCTGTGCCAGTAAATAAGCGGCCATGGCCCCGGCAGGCCCGGCGCCGATAATGACATAATCCCATAAAAAGCCGGAATAAGTTTCGAGCGTTTCGGCGTCCTTGGTCATGGTACTGTCAAAGTAAGAATATAACGCATCGGCCAGACGGAGCGGATATGGACCTTCGAAAATCCCGCGGCATTTGTAAGGCGCAGTATTTCCGCGGCTGTCAATGCGGCACGGACAGATCGCGGCCCGTCCACATGGACCACCGGCGATTTAGAAAAAATTCTTCCGCCGAGATGTGCGAGTAGCCAGCCGCGAATGGATCTTTTTAAATCAGAAATAATGATCAATTTTGCCGGAGAAGATGCCAGTTTTTTAAAAAATAAACTAAGCTCATCGGTTGTTAAATGGTGCAGGAATAAGCTATTGATAATAATTTCAAATCTTTCAGGTATGGGTGTTTGGAGAGCATCTAAAAGAAAATAACTTACCGGGATTTTTTTTATTCCGGTCTGCTCCCGGGCATACTCAACCGTGCGGGGATTAAAATCACAGCCTTCGATAATAAGCGGCAGATTTTCTTTGCGTGCTCTTAAAGCGAGATCTCTTGCCAGGTCGCCGCCGCCGCAGGCAATATCCAGAACTCTTACCGGTTTTTGGTTTCCCGCATCAAAATACCGTTTAATTTCAGCCCAGATAGGCGCCGCCGCAAAGCTAACGGAATTTATTTTTTCAAGCCCCTGAAGCGCTTCAATATGACTTTGAGCATCAAGGGATAAATCATCCATGATTTCCGGCGTGAGTTCGCGCGTTTTTAAGCTGCGTAGAAAGGGCATTAAAGCTTCCCTGTGAATAGATATAAAAATTGCCGAAGTTATTCTAGCGGGGATAAAGAAATAGCCCAGCTCTGTTTTTGTGACTGGTTTTCAGAAAAGCATGGTTTATCATGGGGTATGTACAAAATGAAACAAATCCGGTTTTTAGTTATTTTGGTATTACTACAAAGTCCTTTATTTGCGGCGACATTTGAAAGTGCCGCGCGGAACACAGCACTTTTGGAATTGTATAGTTCCGAAGGCTGCAGCAGCTGTCCGCCCGCCGATGATTGGGTGCGGCAATTCAGAGAGCAGTCCACGCTTTGGAAAGATTTTGTTCCGGTGATTTTTCATGTCGATTATTGGGACGGGGCCGGCTGGAAAGATCCCTTCGGGTCACCGGATTTTACGGCCCGTCAGGAAAAATATATCCGCATTTGGCGGGGACAGACGTTATATACGCCCTGTGTTGCTTTAAACGGCAGGCCTCTTGGAGCAGGCTGGAACAGGGTGAGAACTTTGCCGGTTTTTAATGAGAGCCCGGGCGTATTAAAAGTGGAAAACGCGGGGCCTGGGCGTTATCGAATAGTTTTTTTACCGCAGGATAAGACGCCTGAAAATTATGAGGCGCACTTGGCACTGCTTGGATTTGATATTGAGTCACGTGTGCAGAAAGGTGAAAACTCGGGGAAAACCTTGAAACATGATTTTGTCGTTTTAGACTATCAGCATACGTCGATGGCCGGAACGTCGGGGCCTTCAGCCGCCTTAAATTTAAACACACAGGATTCGCGCGCGAAAAAGTTCGGAATTGCCGCTTGGGTGACGCAAAGCGGAAATCCATTGCCGCTTCAGGCAACCGGCGGATACCTGTAATATTTTTGCCTCTGAGTTTCATTCAACCGGCGAGTGGCCCAGCCGCGGTTGCGTGCAACGCAGAGCAAAGTAAAACTGAGAAGTAAACGGTATGCATGAACCTGCTTTCTTAAATGAAGTTTTGATCGTGCTCGGAGCGGCAGCTTTAGTCGCGGCACTGTTCGAACGTTTTCGTCTTCCCGCAGTTCTCGGATTTTTGCTCGCCGGAATTCTTGTCGGACCGCATGGATTGAAACTGCTTACCAATCTTGATCACGTCCATGAAATGGCCGAATTCGGCGTGGTTTTTTTAATGCTGACCATCGGTTTGGAATTTTCACTCGAACGTGTCCGCAGTCTTTATAAAGTTGCAATGTGGGGCGGCAGTTTACAGGTGACGCTGTCGCTTTTGATTTCGCTTTTATTTACATGGAAGTCGGGGCAATCGTTGAATGAAGGTTTGGTGCTTGGTTTTGTGATCACGCTTTCCTCGACCGCGATTGTTTTTAAGCATTTAATGGACCGCGGCGAAATGGAAACGCCTTACGGGCGGATCTGCTTCGCGATTCTCATTTTTCAGGATCTTGCCGTGCCCGCGATGATGCTTGTGATTATGAGTTTGGGCGGCGCGCAGGGCAATTTTGCTCTTGGGCTGGGCTGGGCTTTTCTTAAGGCCGGCCTTTTTCTGGTCGGAACGGTTTTGACTTCGAAATACATTTTGTTTCCTCTGCTGCGCACAGCGGCTTTGACTCGTGGCCGTGAGGTGTTTTTTCTGCTCGTGATTGCGATCTGCCTTTCAATTTCCTTTGTCAGCGCGAAGCTTGGACTTTCGATGGCGATCGGGGCTTTTCTTGCGGGATTGATTCTTGCGAATACGGATTTTGGTTTTCAGCTGATCGGAGAAATCGCGCCGTTGAGGCATCTCTTCGTCAGCCTCTTTTTCGTTTCAATCGGTTTGCTTTTCGATGTTTCCTTTGCTTTCCATCACGCGGCCCAGCTCGCGGGCATTGTCAGTCTGGTAGTTTTCGTTAATATCGCAATTGTTTCGGGCGTTGTCATTGCGCTTGGTTATTCGCCGCGCATCGCAATCGCGGCCGGACTTTTGCTTTGTCAAATCGGAGAGTTTTCATTTGTTCTGATTCAGGTTGCGCGCCAGCAAAATGTGGTGGGGGACGATTTTTACAAATTGCTCATGTCCGCCGCATTTATTACGCTTTTTCTCAGCCCGTTTTTATTTGCCATGGTTCCCAAAGTTTTGGGATTGTTTGAAAAATTCCGCTGGTTCAGCATGCGGCCCGAAGAATGGAATAAAGGTTTGGCCACAAAGGGGGCTTTAAAAGAGCATGTCATTTTATGCGGGTACGGCACGGTGGGCGCGGATTTAGCGGCGAGTTTAAAAGAAGAAAAAATTCCGCTGATTGTTTTGGAAATGAACCCGAAGCTTGTGAAGCATGCGCGTAAAGATGGTATTCGCGTGATCGCGGGCGATGTTTCTAACTTGGAAGTTTTGGAGCGTTCGGGGATTCACGATGCCCGTGCGGTAATCGTGAGTTTCAGTGATCCGGTCGGAACCATGCAGGCTTTACGGATGGTTCGAAAAATTCGGTCAGATATTTTTATCGCGGTGCGGACCCGCCATCAGTCGGATATCGCGCGGTTATACGAAATGGATGCAGATTTGGTCGTGCTTGAAGAATGGGAAGCCAGTATTCAATTGAACCAGAAGTTGCTGCAGCATTTGGGTACCGAGCCGGCTGTGATCGCGGCGCATTTGGAACGAATCCGTTCGCGGCAGGAAATTTTAGCGGAAGAAATGATTTTGCGCCGTGGGCGCCCGGCTTTTGATGGGCCGGACAAGAAAAAATAATCGACGGATTTGATTTTTGTCCCGTCGTCCCCGCGAAGGCGGGGATCCAAAAAGGGCTTTCCGAGAGGTGTTATTTAAATTTTTTCAGCTCTCTTGCATCGTCTCCTCCTGTTTGTTTCTGAGATGAGACACAGCGCTGAGCATTGCTTTGAAATAACGAACTCGTTATTTCAATTTTTTAGAAGCGCTAGTATAATCCCCAGGTTTTGCAAAGCCATTATTTTGAGTTAATTATTGAAAGGGAGCGACCATGAGCATTATTGCGAAAGTTAACGCGCGCCAAATTTTAGATTCACGCGGCAATCCGACGGTTGAAGCGGATGTTATTTTAAAGAACGGGATTCTCGGACGCGCGGCTGTTCCGAGCGGTGCTTCAACCGGTGAATATGAAGCGGTTGAATTGCGCGACGGCGACAAAAATGTTTATCAGGGTAAAGGTGTTCTTAAAGCTGTGAAGAGTGTCAACACGGCCATCGCGAAAGCGCTTGCCGGAAAAGATGCGGCGAATCAGAAAGGCATCGATGATTTGATGATAAAGCTTGATGGTACGCCGAACAAAGCCAAGCTTGGCGCGAACGCGATTCTTGCCGTATCGATGGCGGTTTGCCGCGCTGCTGCCGCCTCCAACAAAGTTTCACTTTGGAAGCATATCGGTCATTTGCATAAAAATAAGCGTTTCACTTTGCCGCTTCCGATGGCGAATATTATCAACGGCGGAAAGCACGCTGATAATAAAATCGACTTTCAAGAGTTCATGATTGCTCCGGTGGGTGCGAAAACTTATTCCGAAGGTTTGCGCTGGATCACGGAAATTTTCCATGTCCTTAAATCAATTCTCAAGAAAAAAGGTCATGTGACGGCCGTAGGCGATGAAGGCGGATTCGCGCCGAATCTTGGCAATGAAGAAGCTTTGGAAGTGATTATGGAAGCGATTCAGGCCGCAGGGTATAAGCCCGGCAGCCAAATCCAAATCGCGCTTGACTGTGCCTCCTCGGAATTATTTGATGAAGGTAAGCGTAAAGGTTATAAGTTTTGGAAGTCCAATCCGAACGAACTTTTCACCGCGGATGAAATGATCGCGATGTATGCGGAATGGTGCAAGAAATACCCGATCTACTCTATCGAAGACGGCCTCGATCAAAATGATTGGGACGGATATGTTCAATTCACAAAACAACTCGGCAAAAAAATCCAGATTGTCGGGGATGATTTTTTTGTGACAAACCCCGAGCGTTTGACCAAGGGCATTAAAATGAAAGCTGCGAATTCGATTTTGATTAAAGTGAATCAAATCGGAACTGTGACTGAAACTTTGGAAGCCATTAAGGTCGCGCAAAAAGCGGGTTACGGCGTGATTTCTTCGCATCGTTCGGGCGAAACCGAAGACGCGTTCATTGCGGATCTTGCGGTGGGAACAGGCGCAGGCCAAATTAAAACCGGTTCGCTTTCGCGTACGGATCGTATGGCGAAATATAATCAGTTGCTGCGCATTGAAGAAGAGTTGGGGAAGGGCGCGGCTTTTGATAGCAAAGCTGCCGCGCGCTAAAGATTGCTGAAAAAGTTCATCTGCGGCGTTGCAAACATCGCTTCCTTGTGCGGCGTAGGTTTTACTACGCCTCCGCGGTCACTTGTTTGCGCCTTGCATCTAAAGCTTTTTGAGCAATCTCGATCAAAGAGGAAATAAGTTTTATGCCGCGACCAAAAAATCCAAAACTGATATTAATTGTGGTTTTGGTTTTGGTCGCGGCATTTTTCTTTTATTTTCCATCCTATTCCCGCTACCGCGAATTAAAGATGGAGGCTGAAAAGCTTGAAGCGCAAGTTCAGGTGATGCAGGCACAAATCGAGACCCTCCAAAAAGAGAAGCAATTGATCAAAACCGACAAAAACTACCTTGAAACAGTGATTCGCAAGGAATTGGGGTTAGTCGAGCCCGGCGAAGTAGTCTATGAATTTGAGAAGAAACCTGCCGGGAAAACGGCAGGGGCAGCGAAAACAGCCGCCAAAACCGCTCCGGCAAAGGGAACCCTCCCAAAAGCCGCCGTTTCCAAGCCCGCCTAAGCTGTTTGACCGTTTCGTTGACAACCCTAAGTCCCAAGCTATAATACACCGCTTTTTAGGATAGAGAGCTTTCGCCATTTTTAGTCACAAAACGGGGTCTTGGAACCCGGTAAATTAAGCGGAAACAGCAGATATGTTTTTAACTTTTAGCCGTCGAAAAGAAATCGCGGCTCTTTTAATTTTGGGATGCTTTTTGACGGGCCATGCTTTTGCGCAGATGCCTGTGGCGACGCAACCTGCTGAAAAAAGCGACTCTGTAGTGTCGTCCGAAGCAGCGGTTAAACCTACAAAGCTGAAAAGAAAATTACCTTCGGGTTTGCTGGAATTGACCGGTTTCAAATCGCAGGTTTTTTTATATGCTCCCGAAGGATTGGAAACGGAAAAAAAATATCCGCTGCTCGTAATGGTTCCGAATGACTCCTATACGGCGGAGAAGCAGCTTGAATATATTGTGCCGACGGCAAAAAGTTTGGAATGTTTTGTTTTGGTATTGAATGCCTGGCCCAAAGAAAGCGTTCCCTTTGATTTTGACCGCTGGCTTTTGAAAGTAAAAAACGATATTACTTTGCGCTTTCCGGTTGATCCGAGCAAGATTTACGCGATCGGCTTGAAGTCGGGCGGACATTACGCGGCTTACTTAATCAGTTCTTATCCGGATGAATTTTCAGGCGCGGCATTAATCGGGGAAGCATGGGAAGGGATCTATGCTCCGGTTTTAAGACCGCGCGTCAATGCCGGCCAGCAAATGCCTGTGGTGGCGGCCTTCACCGCCGACCAAAAAGACATACAAACACAAAATGAAAAATGGGTTCTTGAGTATCAGCAGAAGGGTTATCCCGTGCAGGTTTTGAATCCTCCCGCGGGACAGGATTTTAATTCTCCGGAATTTAAAGTCTCGATTCTGGAGTGGCTGGATCAAAAAGGCCAGGCCTGGAAGCTGATTCGCGAAGAACAGAATAAGACTTTCAAACAGCGCTTTAAAAAAGGCGTTAAAGACTTCTTTGAGGTTTAGCTCTGGGCTTCGCCCAACCGCGGCGAAGTCTGAGTGTTTTTAGTTTTTTTAGATATTAATAATAGTTGCGGTTGTGCGGAGCACAGAGCAAAGAAATAATAGTAAAGGAAACGATATGAAATTGACAGGTGCGCAGATTCTAATCAAATCGCTTGAAGCCGAAGGCGTTGATTGTGTGTTCGGACTTCCGGGCGGCGCAATTTTACCGACATTCGACGCTTTGTATGATTCTAAAATTAAGTTTCATTTAGTTCGTCATGAGCAGGGCGCTTCGCATATGGCCGATGCTTATGGCCGTGCGACAGGCCGTCCCGGTGTTTGCATTGTAACTTCGGGTCCTGCTGCGACGAATACCATCACCGGTTTGGCGACGGCTTATATGGATTCCGCGCCGATGGTTTGCATTACCGGCCAGGTGGCGACAACCGCGATCGGCAGTGACGCGTTTCAGGAAGCGGATGTAATCGGAATTTCGCGTCCCGTTACAAAGCACAATTATTTGATTAAAAATGTGAACGATATCGCGCGCGTTGTTAAAGAGGCTTTCTATATCGCGCGCACCGGCCGTCCGGGCCCCGTTCTGATTGATTTTCCCGTGGATGTCAGCCGCGCGCTTGCGGAGTACGAGCCGTCCGGAGCAGTTAGATTGCGTGGGTACAATCCCGATAAGCTTGCCGGGGACGCGGATCCCAAACAAATCGAAAAAGCAGCTGAATTGATTAACAGCGCAAAGCGTCCTTGTTTGTATGTCGGCGGCGGCGCGGTCGGTTCCGGCGCTGAAAAAGAAGTTATGGAGCTTGTTGAGAAAACGGGCATTCCGATTACAACCACCGTTTTAGGTTTGGGCGTTTTCCCGGAAACACATCCGTTGTCTTTGCGAATGTTAGGTATGCATGGAACGGTGTACGCGAATTATTCGGTTCAAAAATCGGATGTATTGATTGCCGTTGGCGCGCGTTTCGACGACCGCGTTACGGGGCATATTCCGCGTTTCGCGCCGCATGCCAAAATCATTCACATTGATATTGATCCGTCTTCGATTTCGAAGACGATTAAAGTCGATGTTGCGATTATGGGTGACGTGAAAAAAGTTTTGCAAAAATTGAATAAGCAGGTGAAAGACCGCCGCGCTGATACAAAAGAATGGATCGCACAAATTGAAGAGTGGAAGAAAAAACATCCGCTTAAATATAAGACTGTCGGAAATGAAATTCGCCAGGAATATGTGATTGAGCAGGTTGGTAAATTGACCAATCATAAAGCGCTTGTCGCAACCGGCGTCGGCCAGCATCAAATGTGGGCCGCGCAATGGTACGGCTTTGCCGAACCCCGCAGCATGTTGACATCAGGCGGACTCGGAACCATGGGTTATGGTTTGCCAGCGGCAATCGGGGCGCAATGCGCACGTCCGGATAAAACCGTAGTGTGCTTTGACGGCGATGGTTCTTTTCAGATGACGATGTGCGAACTTGTAACCGCCTCGCATTATAAAATTCCGGTGAAACTGTTCTTGCTTGATAACGGCTGGCACGGAATGGTGCGCCAATGGCAGGAACTTTTTTACAAAGAGCGTTATTCCGGTTCAAATCTTGCTCCTTCGAACCCTGATTTTCCGAAGCTGATCGAAGCTTGCGGGGTGCGTGCGATTCAATGTAAAACACGCGATGAAGTGATTCCTGCAATTAAGGAAGCATTAAAGCATGCCGGCCCGGTGGTTGTGCATTGCCTCGTGGAAAAAGCGGATAATGTTTACCCGATGGTTCCGGCGGGACATGCGCTTGATCAAGTTATGGATATGGCCTAAGGCCGGTGCGTTTGACGCATTTGAATAAAACAGGAAAATAAAAAATTATGCAGAAACATACAATAGCAGTTTTAGTTGAAAATCAATTCGGCGTTCTATGCCGTGTTGCGGGGCTTTTTTCCGCGCGCGGATTCAACATCGATAGTTTGACCGTGGGCGCGACTCAGGACCCGCTTGTGTCGCGCATGACGGTTGTGGCGCGCGGCGATGAGCGTGTTGTTCAGCAGATTGTGCGCCAGCTGGACAAGCTGATCGACGTAATTGCGATCGATATTCTTCTTGCGCAGGATACGACGGACCGTGAACTTGTGATGATCAAGGTTGCTTCCGATGTTTCCAACCGCAACGATATGATGGGAGTTGTGAATAATTTCCGCGGCAAAATCGTGGATGTTCAGGAAGATTCGATGACAATTGAAGCGACGGGAACCGAAGCCAAAATTGACGCGATGCTTGAGCTTCTCAGATCGTTTGGCATTATCGAAGTCGTGCGTACCGGAAAGATTGCGATTTCACGCAAAGCTCCGCTGATCGCGCCGGCCGCGCTTGAAGTCCCGTCTCGTTCTGCCTCTGGGGCAAAGACCCAACCGGCAAAAAAAGCCGGCAAAATTGTTTCTAAGGGCGGAGCGAAAAAAGCGAAGATGGAAGCCGGCACCGACACTTGGATGTGAGACGTTAAATTTGTCATCCTGCGGATGACGATTTATTAGACTCATTTATATTTGGCTGTTTCGGACAAGACCGAAACAGCAGTAGTTGCGAAGCGATTACAATAGAAGTTAACTAAACATAAAAAAAGAGAGGATGCCGGTTGTGCGTTGTGATTGGGCGAAGCCCAGAACTTAAATAACAACGCACAGAGGCAGGATAAAACAGATGGCAAAGATTTATTACGATAAAGACGCGGATTTAGGATTTTTAAAAGGTAAGACAGTTGCGATTGTCGGCTACGGTATTCAAGGCCGCGGCCAAGCGCTCAATTTGCGTGACTCCGGCGTAAAAGTAATTGTTGCGCAGCGGCCGGGCGGAAAAAATTATGATCAGGCCATCGAAGATGGTTTTAAGCCTGTTTCCGCGGAAGAAGCGGCGAAGAAAGCTGACATCATTCAGATTTTGACGCAGGACCATTTGCAAGCGCAGATCTACAAAGAAAGTATCGCTCCAAATTTGGATTCTTCCAAAGCATTGGTTTTCTCGCATGGTTTCAACATTCATTTCGGCTACATCAAGCCGCCGAAGAATGTCGACGTGTTCATGGTGGCTCCTAAAGGCCCCGGCGCCTTAGTGCGCACGCAATACCTCGAAGGGGGCGGAGTGCCGGCCCTGGTTGCGATTTATCAGAATGCCAGCGGCAAAGCTTTGAAATATGCTTTGGCTTACGCGAAAGCCATCGGCGGAACACGCGCGGGTGTTATCCAGACCAACTTCAAAGAAGAAACCGAAACCGACTTGTTCGGAGAACAGGTTGTTTTGTGTGGCGGTTTGAGCGAATTGATCCGCACGGGTTATGAAGTTTTGGTTGAAGCGGGATATCAGCCTGAAATGGCGTATTTCGAATGCCAGCACGAAGTCAAGTTGATCACCGACGCGATTTTTGCGGAGGGTATAAGTGGAATGCATCGCCGCGTTTCCGACACAGCGGAATACGGTGACTATTCACGCGGCAAACGCATCGTGACAGCACAGACCAAGAAAGAAATGAAAAAAATCTTGGGCGAAATTAAAGCCGGAAAATTTGCAAAAGAGTGGATGAATGAAAACGCCACTGGCCGTAAAAAATATAATGCGGCGCGTAAAATTGCTGACAGCCATCCGATTGAAAAAGTCGGGACGGAATTGCGCGGCATGATGCATTGGATCAAAAATCCAAGCGGCGCGAAACGACTTAGTAAGAAACCGGGTTCTTCCAAGAGGAAGGCAGCCGCCGTTTCCTGATTTTTTTGCGCTCTGGGCTTAGCCCAACCGCACTAATAAAAACTTGGATGAATCCGCAGCAAAAGAACTCAGGATATGAGTTCTTTTGCTGTTTATACCCCTTGCCGGAATGCTTGCGTATTTCCGGCGAAACATAAATTAAGTCTTACAAACAAGGTCGATTAAGCCGATACTTTATTGTTTGCTCTGCGTCTCAAGGCGCAATTGCAGCAAGGTATTTTGGCAAGGAAATTAGTATGAAGAACAAAAAAAGAAAAATTTACATTTTTGACACGACATTACGTGACGGCGAGCAGTCGCCGGGAGCGTCATTGACGCCCGATGAAAAGTTGAAGATCGCTAAACAGCTGGAGCGTTTGGGCGTAGACGTCATCGAAGCGGGTTTTCCCGCCTCATCTCCGGGCGAAATGAAAGCTGTAGACATGATTGCGCGCGCGGTGCAAAAACCAATTATCTGTGGTTTGGCGCGCATGATGCCGCGTGACATTGATGCGGCGCGCAAGGCTTTGGAAAATGCCAAGAAGAAACGCCTGCATGTTTTTTTGGCGACATCGCAGATTCACCGTGAATTTAAATTGAAGAAAGACAAAAAAGAAATCCTGAAAATGATTGCCGATCAGATCAAATCGGCGAAGAAGGATTTTAAGCAAATTGAATTTTCGCCGGAAGATGCCTCGCGCACTGAACGGGATTTTTTAAATCAGGTTGTGCGCGCGGCGATTGACGCGGGCGCGACTTCGATCAATGTTCCTGACACCGTGGGTTACACTGTGCCGCATGAATTCAACGAAGTCATCCGCGGTTTAGTGAAAAAAATCCCGGAATTGGGCAAGAGTGTTGTGCTGTCCGTACATTGCCATAACGACTTGGGTTTAGCGGTCGCGAATTCGTTGGCGGCGGTTCAGGCCGGTGCAAATCAAATTGAATGTACCGTGAACGGCATTGGTGAACGCGCGGGCAATGCTTCGCTTGAGGAAGTTGTGATGGCGATGGATACACGCAAAGATTTCTTTGACTGCTATACTGGCGTCAACACCAAGGAAATCATGAAATCCTCGCGTTTGGTTTCGCATTTGACCGGAATGGTTGTGCAGCCGAATAAGGCGATTGTCGGACGTAATGCCTTTTGGCATGCTTCAGGTATTCACCAGGATGGCGTACTCAAAAAACGCCAGACCTATGAAATCATGGATCCGAAAAAAATCGGTTTGGCGAGCAACAACATCATGCTGGGAAAATTATCCGGCCGGAATGCTTTTGCTGCGCGAATTGAAAAAATTGGTTTTAAATTAAAACCGGCGGATTTGGATATTGCTTTTGCAAAGTTCAAACAGCTGGCGGATAAAAAGAAATACGTTTTTGACGAGGACTTGGAAGTCTTGCTGCAGGATCAGGCAGGGCATACTTCCGAAACTTGGATTTTAAAAGATATGCGCGTGGTTTCCGAATCGGGTAAAAAATCTGACGCGAGAATCGAACTGACCCGTGACAAGAAAACTTATGAAGCGGAAGTCACGGGCGACGGGCCTGTGGATGCCTGCTATAAAGCGGTTGAGAAAATCATTGGCTCCGGAGCGAAAGTCGCACATTACGGTATTCAAGCCGTTACCGGGGGTATGGATGCGCAGGGCGAGGTGACAGTGAAACTGCAAATCAGCGGCAAAGAAGTTTCGGGCCGCGGCACCAGTACCGATATTCTCGAAGCCAGCGTGCGCGCGTATTTATTTGCGATCAATAAGGTCGCAACACACGGATTGCCGCAGCAAAGCGCGCAGCATTTGTGACATTTTCGCTCTGATCATTCGCTGCGCTTAACCGCAGCGAATGATCAACCGCGCAGTTTAATTTTGCCTCTGAACCGGTTTTAGAAAATTAAAACCGGTTCAACCGGCGGTGCTATTTTTATTTAGTCTCTGCGCCTGCGGCGCAACCGGAATAGGACATATATAAATGCAAGATTTAGAACTGTATGGCATTTTTGGGTATCCTTTAAGCCATACGCTTTCTCCCGTGTTTCAAGAGGCAGGCTTTGAAAAGGCCGGCCTCCGTGCCCATTACCTCGTTTTTGATTTAAGCGAGCCTTCGTTTAAGCGTGTGATGCGGTCGCTTAAGAAATCGCCGCTCAAGGGTTTTAATCTGACAGTTCCTTACAAACAAACAGTTGTCCCTTATCTCGATTGGATTACACCCGAAGCCCGCGCCATCGGAGCGGTGAATACGGTTTATCGTTTCGGGAAAAAATGGTATGGCACAAATACGGATGCCGCCGGCTTTTGGCTTTCATTGCGAAAAGAATGGAAATGGAAAGCGAAGGGGCAGAAGGCCCTAGTGTTGGGTGCAGGAGGCGCGGCACGCGCCGTTTCATATGCGCTGGCTTCTCATGGCATTCAGTCGATCGCAGTTTGGAACCGTACGGAAGAACGCACGCAGGGATTAATTCATGATTTTTCCAAGCTGTTTCCGAAAACTATTTTTCTTTCAACAGCGTTGGATAAAAAATCAAATGTTTCTTCCTTTGATTTAATCGTGAATACCACATCGGTTGGTTTGCATAAAAAGGATAAAGCGCTTTTGTTGTCTTCACATGTGCCATCCGCAAAGTCCGGAAAGAAATATTTCATTGATTTGATTTATAATCCCGCAGAGACTGAATTTTTAAAATTGGCCCGCAAAAAAGGTCATAAAACGCACAACGGACTTTCCATGTTGCTTTATCAGGGTGCGCGCGCTTTTGAAATTTGGACCGGCAAGAAAGCACCGGTTGAAGTGATGCGCAAAGCTTTGCTTGGAGCTTTAAAGAAATGATTACAGCGCTTGTTTTTATTTATGGTGCGATGATCGGCAGTTTTTTAAATGTCTGTATTTACCGTATGCCGCGCGACATTTCTATTATGAAGCCGGCGCGGTCGTTTTGCCCGTCTTGCGAAAAACAGATTCCCTGGTATTTAAATATTCCGCTTTTTTCTTTTCTTATGCTTGGCGCAAAATGTAAATTTTGCAAAACCCAGATTGCTTGGCGGTATTTTTTTATCGAACTTATTACGGCCTGCATGTTTATTTATTTATGGAAAATAAGCGGGGAAGCTTGGGTGCTTTTTGGAATCCGTGCTGTATTCATGAGCATGCTGCTTGTGATCATTGCGACTGACTTTGAAACAAAATTGATTCCCGACTTAATAACGTTCCCGGGCATGGTTTTGGGCCTTTTGTTTAGCCTTGTGCCGGACGCATTATTTCACCAAAATTTATGGTATTATAGGCTCGCGCAATCGGCCATGGGGCTGGTTTGCGGCTATGGGGTGCTGCTCGTGACAGCGCTGCTTGCGAGCTGGTTTTTGCGCAAAGACAGTATGGGCGGCGGCGACCTGAAGCTGATGGGTATGATGGGCGCGTTTATCGGTTGGAAAAGCGTTTTTTTCGTTTTTATGTTCTCGCCGTTCATCGCTTTGCCGTTTGCACTTTGGTACCGCGTTTCGAAGAAAGATGAACAGGTCCCTTTTGGGCCTTTTCTCGCTTTTTGGGGTGCGGCATTTTTTTTATATGGTGAATTTTTAACTGTCTGGGTCAATAAGCTTTACGGAGTAGGTTAATGTTGAAATATGTAACAACGGGTGAATCCCACGGGCAGCATATGGCCGCAATTTTAGAAGGTTTTCCAAGCGGGTTAAAACTTGATATGGATTATATCAATTCTGAATTACGCCGCAGACAGGGTGGATACGGCCGCGGCGGCCGTCAGAAAATTGAAACTGATAGTGTCAAGATGATGGGCGGAGTCGTCAAAAATCTTTCTACCGGCGCGCCGCTTGGATTTTTACTTACTAATGCTGATTTTAAAATTGAATCTATGCCCGAACTTTTTCGCCCTCGTCCGGGCCATGCCGATCTGAATGGTGCATTGAAATATGCACAAGGTATTCGCCCTGTTTTAGAACGTGCCAGCGCGCGTGAAACCGTGATGCGTGTCGCCGTCGGTGCCGTCTGCAAATTATTTTTAAAAGAATTCGGCATTGATATCGCAAGTCATGTGATCCGAATCGGCAAAGCGGCTTTGCCCGCGGATGCTGAACCGACAATCACGCAAATCCGCGAAAACTCGAAAAATTCCGAAGTGAATTGCGTCTGTCCGGACACTGAAAAGAAAATGATCGCCGAAATTGATGAAGCCCGCCGCCAAAAAAATACTGCCGGCGGAAAATTTGAAGTTCGTGTTTCCGGCGTGCCGATCGGGCTCGGATCGTTTGTGCATTTTGAACGCAAACTCGACGGCCGTCTCGCGATGATCATGATGAGCATGCAGTCCATTAAAGCAGTTGAAATCGGTGCGGGAACTTTAGTCGGAGAAGTTTTTGGTTCCGAAGCGCATGATGAAATCTTTTATGACGATAAAAAGGGTTATTACCACAAGACAAACCGCTGCGGCGGGATTGAAGGCGGCATGTCGAACGGCGCCGATATTGTCGTGCGCGCGACCATGAAGCCGATTTCAACCTTGGGACAGCCTTTGCTTTCAGTGAATATGCAGACGAAAAAAGCCGAACGTGCCGAATATGAACGTTCGGATATTTGCGCAGTGCCTGCCGGTGCCGTAATCGGTGAATCGCTTGTGGCTTACATTATTGCTGACGCATTTGTTGAAAAATTCGGCGGTGATTCGCTCACAGAAATCCGTCAGAATTACAATAGCTACCTGGCGCAGATCAAATAATATTTTTGAGTGGATCTTTTGGGATTTGCGAATTGGAAGGTTCAAGCTCAAAGGTCAAAGCCATAATTTAAAACCCTCCAAGTGTTCGAACAGTTTTGGGTTTTGAGCTATGGTTTTGAGTTTTGACCTTTAAGCTTTGACCCTGCGTGAAGATATTAAATGATTTCGAATTTTTATTTTTGATCTTCTGGGTTGAATAATGAGAAATATCTATCTAATCGGCATGATGGGTTCGGGAAAAACATCGACGGCGCGAGAACTCGCAGCGTTGATTAAGGTTCCCTTTGTGGATTTGGACGCTGATCTCGCGAAAAAAGCGGAACATTCTATCGCTGAAATATTTAAGAATTCCGGCGAAGAAATATTTCGTGAAATGGAATCAAATCTTTTAGTGGAGCAGGCTAAACGCGAAAATTGCGTAGTTGCAACAGGCGGTGGAGTGGTGCTGCGCCGTCAAAATCGTGAATTAATGGGTGCGACGGGGCTCGTCATTTTTCTGGAAACATCACTTGAGGTCCTTTGGGATCGAGTGTCCAAAGAAAAAGGGCGGCCGCTCTTGGAAGACTTTAATCCTAAACGAAAACTCATGTCGCTTTTGCGTGCGCGCCAGCCGTTTTATGATGAATGCGCGGAGATGAAAGTGCTTACAGATGGAAAAACAGCCAAACAAGTAGCTGAAGAAATTCAGGGAAAACTTAATGCGAACGATTAATGTTCAAAGCTTAAAACATTCTTATCCGATTTATGTGGGGAGTGGATTGCTTTCGAAGAGCGGCAGTCTGTTGAAAAAAGTAGTTGAGCCCGGCTGTCGCGTTATGATTGTGACCCAGCAAAGTGTGCCCGTAGTTCACAGAAAAAAATTAGAATATGCGCTGCAAAGAGCGGGCTTCTGGATTTTTCACCACTATCTTCCTCAAGGTGAGAAAGCCAAATCTGAAAAAGAGCTTTTTACGCTGATTGCGGCTTTGCTTAAAAATGGCTTTGAGCGCGGCGATGCGATTGTTGCGCTCGGCGGCGGTATTACGGGTGATGTTAGCGGTTTCGCGGCGGCTTGTTATTTACGCGGAATCCGTTATGCGCAGATTCCCACAACTTTGCTGGCGCAGGTTGATAGTTCAATCGGTGGTAAAACTGCGGTGAATACGAAAGAGGGCAAAAACCTTGTCGGTGCTTTTTATCCGCCTGTCATGGTCATCTCGGATGTCGATACGCTTGAGACTTTACCGGCGCGTGAACTGCGGGCTGCGATGGCTGAAGTCATCAAGTATGGTGTAATTGCCGATCCGAAGCTTTTCAGCTTCCTTGAAAAGAATAAGACTAAAATACTTACTAACAACCGTGCCGCGTTAACACGCATTGTTTCCGACTCAGCCAGAATTAAAGCGGCGGTTGTCAGCCGTGATGAGTTTGAAACCAAGGGTGAGCGTATTATGCTTAATTACGGTCATACCTTTGCACATGGCATCGAAGGCGCGCTGGGATATGAAAAGCTGGTGCACGGTGAAGCGGTTGCGCTGGGAATGCTGATGGCCGCGGAAGTAGCGGCACGTTTGAAACTTTGTTCGGGTGAATTTCAGCGCCGTCAATTAGCTTTGGTCAGAGCTTTTGAATTGCCTGTTTCACTGGCCGGATTTAAGACAAGTGCGCAGGCTGTTTTTCATAAAATGGCGCATGACAAAAAGAAAAAATCTGGAAAGCTGCGTTTTATTTTTCCAAAAACAGCCGGCAAGGTCAAAGTCGTGACGGATATTGATACCGCACTTGTCCTGGCGGTCATTCAGGCGTTTTTTTAATATGGAACCCAACATTAAATTAATCGTCAAGATCATTTTTATTGTCAGTGTTATTGTAGGCTTAGGTTTAGCTTTGTTTGTGATGCGGCGTTCCAAGGATGCGAATTTAGATCCAAGCTCTTTGCAGAATGCAAAGGCATGGCAGAAAGTAAGCGCTTTTGGAATATCGGGGATGGCAATAGGCCTTTTCCATGTCACCAGTGCCTTCGGAATCGGCTGGATTGTTGCTTCGGCGGCGGTTTTATCGAAAAAAAATTGGGGCAGAATTTTATTTATGGTCATGTCTTGGGCATCACTATTAGGTTTTATCACCAGTTTGCTTATGGGCGACTATCAGAAATTTCAAGAAAAATCCAATGGCAGAATAAGCTTCCTTATAGTGTTTGTTTTATTTGCAGTGCTCATTTTCTTTTTTTATACTTCAGCGGGTCTATTTTTCAATAAACCAGACGTAAAAAATTTTTTTAAAGCAGCTGATTTGAAAATAAAGGTTATTTAATATGCTTCTGAAATCAGTCGAAAAAATATCAGATATTCCCGAACGTTACCGTGATACGCCGATCGGACTTTTGCTTGAGTACCACAATCTCGGGCGTGAGTTTGATAAATACACCCAGGCGCAGCTTTTAGTTGGAATGTGCATGGACAGTCGCAAGCATTTAAAAATTCCCGATAACTTTGCTTTTATTATCCGCTCTGGCGGTGCCAATCTTCAGCAGGCCAATTTTAAAGTTTCTTATGCTATCGGTGTGGGCGGTGCGAAGGCGATTGCTTTGATCGGCCATAATGACTGCGGAATGCGCAACCTTGAATCGCGTAAAGAGATTTTTATTCAGGGGCTGATTGAACGTGCGGGCTGGACAAGAGCGCAGGCCGAAGAACATTTCGTGAAAAACCGCGAGCAGTATGAAATCGGCGAAGAAACTTCTTTTCTCATTAAAGAATCGCGCCGTCTCCGCGACCTTTATCCTAAATTGCCTGTAGTACCGATGCTTTACAATGTACATAGCAATGAACTCTTTCTGATTCTTGACGACCAAATATAGAGAACAGCCAAACCTGTCCACCTCCCGGAGGTGGACAGGTGGAAACTCAGTGAATTGTGAAGGAAAAATGATTTTATGAAAAAGAATATTTTATTATTTAGTTTAATTGCGCCTTTTTTTCTTGTGGCCTGTGGTCAGCAAAATTCAGGGACTTCTTCAAGTATTAAAATCGGATGCGCCGCGCCTTTGACGGGCGATCAAGCTCAAATCGGAATTGATATGTGTAACGGCGTCGAACTCGCGATTGAAATGGCCAATGATTTCGCGAAGCAATCCGCTGTTTCAGGGACAACGCCGCTGCAATTTTCTATTTCACGCCAGGATGACCAGCATAATCCTTCGCAAGCCGTGAATATCGCCAAAAAACTTGTTTCTGATACCGATGTCGTGGCGGTTGTTGGACACTTTAATTCAAGTTGCACCAAGCCATCCTCCGCAATTTATAGTGAAGCAGGCATGACTCAAATCACACCAGCTTCGACTAATCCGGATCTTTCCAGTCAGGGATTTAAAACTTTTTTCCGCGTTTGTGCCACGGATGAAGTTCAGGGGCCGAGCGGCGCTGTATTTGCGGTGAATAAATTGGGCGCTAAAAAAATATATGTGATTGATGATAAAACAACTTACGGTAAAGGCCTTGCTGACGCTTTTGAAAAGAAAGCGCGTGCGCTTGGTGTCGAAATCCAGGGACATGAAGGTATTACGCAAGGTGATAAAGATTTCACGCCGCTTTTGACTAAAATCAAACCGCTTGCGCCGGATCTGATTTATTTCGGCGGTATTTATCCCGAAGGCTCCTTGCTTTTGCGTCAAATGCGTTCGCTGGACATTCAATCTTTGTTGATGGGCGGCGACGGCATTGCGACCGGGACATTTACCGAACTCGCGACCAAGGAAATTGCGGAAGGCACTTATGCGACCATGGTCGGCGGTGATATGCACCAGGTTCCGGCTGCCGCGGCATTTATTGCGGCTTATGAAAAGAAATATGGAACATTAGGGCAATGGTCTGCGTATGGATTTGATGCGGTTAATATTTTAATGAATGCGGTGCGGAAGGCCGGCGGCCAGAATCATTTTGTCTCTGCGCCTTCTGCGCAACCGAGCCGCGCAGCGGTATTAAAAGCCATGCGTGAAATTCCGGAATTTACGGGCGTTACCGGTAAAATTACTTTTGACGAAAAGGGTGATAATCAAAATCAGTTTATTGGTATCTTTCAGTTTAAAGATGGCAAGCTTGTCTATATCGGACCCGCCAATTAAAATGCTGTCGAGAAATTGATGAATTCTCTCGACGTTTTCTTTCAACAGCTGGTTAACGGTCTTACGATCGGCATGATTTATGCCCTGATCGCCCTGGGTTATACAATGGTTTACGGCATTGCCCAGCTGATTAATTTTGCTCACGGCGAAATATTCATGGTCGGCGCTTATATCGGCCTTCTCATGTACTCCCTTCTGCATCCTGCCCTAGGCTCTTCTTGGGTTTTGATTCCTGTGTTTGCCGCGACCATGCTTATAACCGCTTTACTTGGCTATGTAATTGAGCGTTTTGCTTACCGCCCTTTACGCGAAGCGCCGCGTCTTGCGCCGTTGATCACCGCGATCGGGATTTCTTTCGTGCTGCAAAACGCGGTAATGCTGATCGCCGGGGCGTCGGATAAAAGTTTTCCGCCGATGATAATCCTCCAAAAAATTTCGATTTCCAAAGTTACTCTAACTAATTTACAAATTTTAATTGCGGCTGTTTCTGTTTCGCTGATGATTATCCTGCATCTTTTTGTGAAATACACGCGTGTCGGGAAAGCCATGCGTGCTTTGGCGGATGACAGACAAGCCGCGAGCTTAATGGGAGTTGATGTCAATCTCGTCATTGCGGTCGCCTTCTTAATCGGCTCAGCGCTGGCAAGCGCGGGCGGCGTTATGTTCGGCATGTATTACAACACGATTAACTTTCATGACGGTTATCTCGCGGGCTTGAAAGCTTTTACTGCCGCGGTGCTGGGTGGTATTGGAAATATTCCGGGCGCGATGCTGGGCGGAGTTTTGCTCGGTGTCTTTGAAGGCTTGGCAGCGGGATATATATCATCGCAATGGAAAAACGTTTTTGCCTTTTTACTTTTAATTCTCATTTTGCTTTTTCGTCCGACGGGATTGCTGGGCGCCAGGGTCGTCAAAAAGGTATGAGTTTTAAAAAAATCCTGCCATGGCTCGGACTTGTTGCTATTTTTTCCATTCCTTTTTTAGATCATAATTCTTATCACATCGATGTGCTGGTAACCGCGGGTATTTTTATTTTGCTGGCGCTGGGTTTAAATGTCATCGTCGGTTATGCTGGTATTCTCAATTTGGGTTATGCCGCTTTCTTTGCTTTCGGCGCTTATACCTATGCGATTGTGAATATTCATTTTCATGTGCCATTTTGGGGCGGAGTTTTTGTGAGTGCGATCGCGACGGCAGTTTTTGGAATGCTGCTGGCTTTTCCCGCCCTAAGGCTTTCAGGCGATTATTTGGCGATTGTGACGCTTGGGGCGGGCGAAATTACGCGTATTGTGCTCAATAACCTGGATCAGGTAACCGGTGGCCCTAACGGACTTTTGGGCCTCGCGCATCCGCGTTTTGCCAAATTTGATTTTGGCGTCAAATCCCAACCCTATTATTTCCTGATTTTATTTTTTATTCTAATCGTCGTTTTCTTTTTGCGTCGTCTTGAAATTTCACGGCTGGGACGTGCTTGGCGCGCGCTGCGTGAAGATGAACTTGCCGCTTCCGCAATGGGCATTAACCTTGCCTGGGCGAAGTTGACTGCTTTTGGCATCGCGGGGTTTATCGCGGGCATCGCGGGAACAATCTTTGCCGCGAAGCAGGGCACCATTTCTCCCGATAGTTTTGACTTTACGGTTTCAGTAATGGTGCTCGCGATGGTAGTCCTTGGCGGTATCGGCAGTATTCCGGGCGTCATTTTAGGCGCGGTAGTGCTGACGATTTTGCCCGAATGTTTGCGTGATTTTACGGCCTACCGCATGTTGATTTTTGGCGCGGCGATGATTGTGATGATGCTTTTCTGTCCAAACGGGCTGTTTTCAATTTTTAGCTCTGTGCATTCCGCACAACCGCTGAAGGCAATCAAATGACAGTGAATAAAGAAATGCTTTCAGAGTTCAAAATTCTGAATATTGAAAATCTCACACGCCGTTTTGGCGGTGTGACGGCGATTGACGGTGTTAGCTTTGAAGTCCGTCAGGGACAAATTCTGAGTGTCATCGGCCCGAACGGCGCCGGTAAAACCACGCTTTTTAACTGTATTACCGGCCTTTACCGCCCCGATGAAGGTTCGATGTACTTCGGGGACTCACAAATGCTTTTAAACCGCATGCAGCCTTATGAAATCGCGGCCTGCGATATTTCACGCACGTTCCAAACCATCCGCCTTTTTAAAAATATGACGGCGCTTGAAAATGTGATGGTCGGCGCGCATTCCAAATTACGTTCGGGTATGTTGAGCTGTTTGCTGCATCCGCGCTGGACACGCGTGGAGGAAAAACGCCTCGAACAGCGCGCGCACCGCCTGCTCGAATTTTTCTGCCTCAATGAAAAAGCGAATGAGCTGGCATGTAATCTTTCTTATGGGCATCAACGTAAACTTGAAATTGCGCGCGCGCTTGCGAGTGATCCCAAACTTTTACTTTTGGATGAGCCTGCGGCAGGCATGAACCCGAAAGAAAAAGAAGAATTGCTCGAACTGCTTTTCGCGATTCGCAGCCGCGGCGTGACGATTGTTTTGATCGAGCATGATATGAAAGTCGTGATGCCGATTTCGGACCATATTGTGGTTTTGGATTACGGCAAAAAAATTGCCGAAGGGAAACCTAAAGAAATTCAAAATAACCCGTGTGTAATCGAAGCATATCTTGGAAAAACGACATGTTGAAAGCCGCACAAACCAAGGTAATTAAAATGTTCAGACAGCCGATGCTTCGCTCGGAACTCACATTTTAATTACCTTGGTTTGCGCTTGATTTTGAATTAAGGGCGTGGGAGCGATAAAAAGGAAAAAATTTTTGCCTGCCGGCGGTCAAAAATTTTTCTATGATGCATTTCATTCTCGCTTCTGCAGGAAGCAAGAATGAAAAGGGTTTAAAAAAAAGGCGAAAATGTTGGAAGTAAAAAATTTACATTCAGGGTACGGGCCGATTGAAATTTTGAAAGGCGTGAATATTAAAATTTCGCAGGGAAAAATCGTGTCTTTGATTGGTTCTAACGGCGCGGGTAAAACCACCTTCCTTATGACGCTTTCCGGACTTTTACGCGCGCGTGAGGGTTCGGTTCAATTCGAAGGCCGCTGCCTTCAAAAAGCCTCTCCAAGCGATATTGTGCGGCAGGGAATTGTACAGGTGCCCGAAGGCCGGCGTATTTTTCCGAGAATGACTGTTTCTGAGAATCTGGATCTCGGCGCCTATACCCGCAAAGATAGCAAGCAGGCTGTGCAGCAGGATAAAGAAGAAATGCTCACCATGTTTCCAATTTTAAAGCAGCGCTATAACGGACAAGCGGGAAATTTGAGCGGCGGCGAACAGCAAATGCTCGCGATGGCGCGCGCGCTTATGGCCAAGCCCAAGCTTTTATTATTGGATGAACCGAGCCTTGGACTCGCGCCTAAAATGATCGAATTTATTTTTTCTTTGATCATGAAAATCAAAGAAAAAGGCCTGACGATTTTTTTGGTTGAGCAGAATGCCTGGAAAGCGCTAGAACTCGCCGATTATGCGTATGTCATCGAAAGCGGTACGATTCAGATGGAAGGTGCCGGCAAAGAGCTATTGTCCAATCCACAGATTAAGCATGCTTATCTCGGCGCATAATTTCACGCGCTATCAATTCCCCGTTCTCATTTGGATGGTTTTCATTTTCATGCTTTCGTCGGCGCCCGCTGCGAATATACCCAATCCATTTCCGTACTTTCATCCTGCGGTGCATTTTGTGGAATATTCAGTCTTGGCCTTTCTTAGTGTGCGTGCGCTGCGCTACAAGCATCCCTGCCGGACTTTTGCGCTTATTGCCATCGTCACGTGGGGAATTGTGCTTTTATTTGCGGCATCGGATGAATGGCATCAAACATTCGTTGCCGGACGAACGGGTCAGGGTAAAGATGTGCTTTTTGACGGCTTATACGCTTGGCTTGGAATCGGATTATTTTCGTTGGTGATTGGTAAAATTAAACCAAACAGTCATTTGGGGATTATTCAGAGCCGTCTTGTCCGATTTGTTTTTGAGACGAGAAGGAAACGCTAGAAATAAAAAGAGCCGGCAGCAAAAAATCGCTGCCGGCTCAAATTTATAAGTACGTTTATACAAGCAGCGGAGGAAACCGCGCACAGTGAAACTTACCTGGAGTTCTCAATTCAATAAACTTTTTTGACATAAGACACATATTTAACTCCGTTTTGCTTTTTATTAAAAATCAATCGGTTGTTTTCCTTTATGTGTTGCCTGTTATTTAAATCCAAGCATTTCATCTAATCAGGTTAAGCACCGCAGTGCACCAAGGTTTAGATGTTTTAATGCTTATCTGAAATGTAATCACCTCTTATTGCTTTTACAAGAGCGAGTTATATCTTGCTATAAGCAAAAATTGCGGTTTTTCGCCCATCTTTTTCCGCATGCCGCCATGCTATTGACACTGAAAAAAAAAGGCGTATAGTCCGCTCCTTATATGCCTAATCCGCTTTAACCAGCGGTACGGGGGACCCAAGTTCTTGGGGCGAATCATCGCAAGATGAAAGGTTATCTCGACCTTAGCCCGTCAGCTAACTTCGTCGGCATCAAGGAGAAAAAATGGAAACCAAACAGCCGGCATCCGGCTTGCCCGAGTCATTTCTTAAACAGATCAAAAAAACTCTTTTCGGACCGCCCCGGAATCTTCACGATCCTTCGATCAAGCATCAGCTTTCTCTGATCGCATTTTTTGCTTGGGTTGGATTGGGTGCCGACGGACTTTCTTCTTCAGCCTACGGACCGGAAGAAGCTTTTCGCGCGCTCGGTCAAAATACCTATCTCGCCATCTTGCTTGCGGCAGCGACGGCATTAACTGTGTTTATTATTTCCTCCGCCTACAGTCGCATTATTGAAACTTTTCCTTTGGGCGGCGGAGGTTACGTTGTCGCGACCAAGCTCTTAGGAAAGCCCGCTGGCGTAGTTTCGGGCAGCGCCTTGCTAGTGGATTACATTCTCACCATTACCGTTTCCATTGCTGGTGGAGGTGACGCGCTTTTCAGCCTTTTGCCGCAAGCCTGGATGGTTTTCAAACTACCGACAGAGATTGCCGCGATCGGTCTTTTGATCCTGATGAATTTGAGAGGCGTGAAAGAATCCGTTGCCGCGCTTGTGCCGATTTTTTTGATATTTGTGATCACGCACATCGTTCTCATTTTAGGTGGACTTTTGATTCATATTCCCGAAGCACCGCGCATTGCCAAAGAAGTGACGGATGGCTTTCATTCTGGAGCATCCACGTTGGGATGGGGCGGCATGGCGCTGCTTTTTCTACGGGCCTATTCTTTAGGCGGCGGAACCTATACCGGAATTGAAGCTGTTTCCAACGGTGTCGGTATTTTGCGCGAACCCAAAGTGATTACCGGAAAAAGAACCATGCTTTATATGTCAGTCTCACTTGCGCTCACGGCGGGCGGGTTGCTTGTCTGCTATATGCTTGCGCATGTGAAGCCGGTGGATGGGCAAACTTTGAATACGGTTCTTGCAACACAATTGATGGGCCCTCTTCATGTCGCGGGTATTCCGATCGGCCATGCGATTGTTCTAATCACAATTTTATCCGAAGCCGTTTTGCTTTTGGTCGCGGCACAAACCGGATTTATTGACGGCCCGCGCGTAATGTCCAATATGGCGCAAGATTCATGGCTGCCGAAACGTTTCGCGATGCTTTCCGACCGTTTGACGATGCAAAACGGAATTCTTCTGATTGGCGCCGCTTCGATTGCGATTCTTGTCTACACTCGCGGCCACATAGGAACCTTAGTGGTTATGTATAGTATCAATGTGTTTTTGACTTTCTCTTTATCGGAATTAGGAATGATGCGGCATTGGTTTCAAAGCCGCAAAATTTCTAAAAAATGGAAGCGTGACTTTTTGATTCAAGCCGCGGCATTTACGCTCTGCTTCTCGATTCTTTGTGTCATGGTGTATGAAAAATTTACAGAGGGCGCGTGGGTGACTTTGTTGATTACTTCTTCCTGCATCGCGCTTTGCTTCATCATTAAAAACCATTATTACAGTGTCGCGAAGCGTATCCATGAAATCGATAAATTATTTGAAGCTGTTCCGCCGGATAACCGCGCGGCAGCGATGCTAGAATTTAATGAGAAAAATCCAACAGCGGTAATTTTAGTCGGCGGACATAGCGGATTAGGCACGCATATTCTTTTGAATATTTTCAGGTTATTTCCAAGCTCATTTAAGAATGTGGTGTTTTTAACCATTGGTATTGTGGACAGTACTTTTTTTAGGGAGAACAACCAAGTTGAAGTGGTCACGAAACAAAGCGAAGACATGCTCGGGCGTTATGTCGAAAGCGCGCGTCATATGGGTGTTCCCGCGCGGTTTGAGTTTCATGTGGGCACGGAAGTGGTACAGTCGGCCGCGGAGCTTTGCATTGAGGTTTCAAAAAAATATCCCCGCGCGGTCTTTTTTGCGGGCGAGCTCGTGTTTGAACAGCCGCAGTGGTATCACCGCATTCTGCACAATGAGACAGCGTATGCGATTTTAAGACAAATCCGGTTCGCGGGATTGCCGATGGTTATTCTTCCGATACGGATTCGAGAGAAACTCTGACTTTGTCGGATATAATAAAAGCATGCTAGAGTTAATGAGGCCAAAGAAACCATCGCGGGGACTGCTGCTTGCTGAACAAGTCGGGCTGTTGAAGAAAATCAGCATAAAAGATTTGGAACAGCTTTATCTTTTTTATAAACCGGGAATTATAAAAAACTCTGAAAAAAGCTTGGGCCATGATGGCTATGTTTGCGGATTCAGTCGCAACCTTTCGAATTCAGAAGGTGTTTCCCTGCGGGATTATTTTGTTGAGCGGGGCTTGGACGGCGATTACTCACCGGAGGAAATGATTGCTTTCGGTCGGCTTGATAAAGATACCTCCGGCCTGCTTGTTCTCGCAAGACGTAACCGCTATCCCAAATTTATGGACCAGCTACTTCTTAATCCGCTTTGGAAAAAAGAAAGCATTCTCACTTCCAAGCTTTACCGCGCAAAAGTCAAAGGACTTGTTTCTTCTGCGGCGCTATCAAAAATCAAAACGCTCAAAATTCCGAGTAAGAATGAAACCGTGATTGAAGTGACAGTGGAAAGTATTCGACTCGTTTCTACAGATCAGCCCGACAGGGGAAATTCGTCCTCGGTGGTTGAAATTGAAATTCATGAAGGCAAACATCATCAAGTTAAAAAAATGCTGCAAGCGATCAAGCATCCTGTGCTGAAGGGCGGTTTGCACCGTGTCCGTTTTGCGATGATGTCCATCGGTGAAATGAAGGTAGGCCAGATTAGAAATTTGCTGCCGAAAGAAAAGAAACAGCTTGTGAAACTTTACAATGAGTGGCTGGCGTCAGAAAGAATTCGTTTCAATATTCAAAACTGATAATCGTGAGCTGCTTGCTAAATTCTATGTGTATGCGAGGAAATCACTTTTAACATTTATTATGCTCAAACAGCCGGTGCTGCGCCCGGAACTCGCCTAATAAATATTAAAAGTGATTTTTTTCACCTGAGTGGGGTGGAGGCAATAAAAGGAGAAGCAAGGCGGCCAAATGGAGCTTGCTCGAATTCGCTTTTATTTTATTTGCTAATTACAGGCCTCAAGCTTGGCTGGTGAAGCTTCCGACCCTATCTTCTTCTGACCAGGCAAGCCGTGCCAGAAGAAATATTTCCTCAGTTTCTGCTTGGCCGAAACTGAGGAAGATATAGCGGGAAACTTGTTTGAATTCCTTGAGGGCTAGAGCAGCAATGATATTATCGCATTTCGAGACACTTAGATTCGCAGGCCTTGTTTCACTGCTTTTAGCCTAGACCCCCACTATCGCGCTGAAATTGTAAATTAAGATTATCAAAATGCGAGTTCTGTGTCGAAGGACACAGTTGTTTGAGCCGAGTGATAATCTTAATTTACGATCAACTCCTTGCTCTCAAGTGAATCGAGCGGATTTTTAATGATAAAGCGTAGTTTCGAAGATTTCATCGTTGAGCGCGATTCCAATCACATTTTCCATGACGGAATAAAGCGTAATATGATTCGTTCTTTGAAGGGCATTACTGACTTGCGCAATGAAGCCGGCATCGAAAGATAAAAATTCCAGCCTTTCGCTGTAATCAATTTTTCTATCCACCAATTTTTTAAAGACATCCAGCTCGCGTTTGGCTTCTTTTACAATAATGACGCGTGTATTCTTCAATTTTGTAGCGAGCGCTCCGACTTTCTTCAGGGCGATTTTCCCGCAATCAATCCAAAGTTTCGGTACACCGTGATCGCCGGGGATCATGAGATCCGGTTTGTAATGCATGTCCGCGCTGACTTCGACCTTCAGTTCAGTATCGTAGTAAATGAGATAGGAAAGCAGTTTCATTACAACGTGGTTGCGCAGTTCGGAAAGGTCTTTGACGAGAATGATTTTGGTTTGCGGAGGGATTTTCGGGGCGCAGACTTCGAAAGTAAATTTTTCTATCATGCGCGCATTATAAACATGCGCGCAGGTTTCAGGGCGAAAGTTTTCGGAAAGAAGACTGGATCCCCGCCTCCGCGAGGATGACGAGCTTATTAAATTAACGACTCGTCAGTTCAGATAAAAAGTCTTAAGCCAGGCGTCATCGTTTTTAGCCGGATCAATCGGGCGTTTGATCTGAGTCTGGCAGCCCGCGATCTTAAAGCTGTATCTCTTCTTGCCTAAGGCGAAGCCGCGGGATTGTTTTTTCATTTTCATTCAGTTCTCCTCGGTTAATTGGTTAATTAGGCTGACAAGAACATCGTTAAACTTTCTTACGGCGCGGATTTTTTCGGTGGGATACTTAAAATGAGCAGGAACTTCGATTTCGAGATTTAAAATGATATCCAAGTCTTGGACGGGATGAAGATAATCGAATTTAATCCAGAAGCGGCTTTTCAAGCGCGGGGCGTAACATTCACAAAATCCCTCAGCGGTGCTGAAACCTAAAAAGCGGAAATAATCCCCCTGACAAACCTGCTCACCGTCTTCATAGTGTCTTTTGAAAGCAAGGCTCTCTACTAGCTTAAGCCAATCTCCGCACTGAGGTATTTCTTCCCGGGTCATAATACCGCCTAGGATACGCAAGCGTGATTTGTTACCAATAAATAAATCGACCATGTCTTATCAAAAATTGAGCCAATTTCATGAAAAATTTAAATTATTTTACAAACCATGTAAAATGCGCGTATGGAAAAGCAAAAGCCACGCTGCGGTTGGGCCAAAGAAGGGTTGATGCGGCGCTATCACGATGAGGAATGGGGTGTGCCCGTTTATGAAGACCAAAAGCAGTTTGAATTCTTGATCCTTGAAAGTGCGCAGGCCGGTTTAAGCTGGTCTTGTGTGCTTAATAAGCGTGAAAATTACTGCAAAGCTTTCGCCGGCTTTAATCCTAAAAAAGTGGCGCAGTTTGGCGCCGCGGATGTCAAAAAACTTTTAAATAATGCCGGAATTATCCGTAACTGTCTCAAAATTGAAGCCGCGATCAATAATGCCAAGCGTTTTCTTGAAATTCAAAAAGAATTCGGTAGTTTTTCAAATTATATTTGGCCTTTTGCCGCGAAGCTCAAATCCAAACCGCTTAAAACTTTGAAAGATTTACCGGCGATGACAGCTGAGTCAGAAACTTTGACCAAAGATATGAAAAAACGCGGATTCAAATTTTTGGGCGGAACGGTGCTTTACTCGCATATGCAGGCCGTCGGTATGGTGAATGACCATTTGGTTTCTTGTTTCCGGCATCGAGAGATCAAGCAATTATGGAAAAAATGACAAGCGGTCCGGGATGGTCTCTGTCTTCCGATGACGAACCTAAGCCGGTTAAAAAAGCCAATCCTGATTCTCCCAAGCCCCAGATTCGATTGGAAAAAAGAGCCGGGAAATATGTTACGGTGATTGCGGGTTTGCATACTTATGGCTCAGACCGGTTGAATACAATTGCCAAAGAATTAAAATCGCTTTGCGGTTCCGGTGGAACTGTTAAGGACGGGGTGATTGAAATTCAAGGCGATAAAGTAAAAGTTATTCAGGCCTGGTTTCAAAAGAATATCAAGTAGAAGGCATTTTGAGCAAGTGTCCGAGCTGTTCTTTATCTTGCTCAGAATCATCAGTTTGAGAATCCGATGACTGCGCCGCTTTGGCAGCGAGCCCCTGCATGTCTGCGGGCGCTTTTGACAAAGAGCTTTTTTCTGTAGCCGCAGCGCCTTGCTCAACGTGTATTTTGCCCTTTTCATCGATCATAAAATGACTGGATTTATCCGCGCCTTGAATGGGATCGGCATACACTTGGGCTCCCTGGTCGGTTGCTTCGACTCGAAAGCGGTAACCATTTTTGCCGTCTTTATAACTCGGATCGACTCCGCCTTCTTTAATTAACCTGTCCAAGTTTAACTTTTTTGTTCCGCCTTCTTCCATGGCGATGGCGGTTGCCTGGGAATGAAGATTGCGAAGGTCAACCATGACCGAAAGTTCAGAAGCATAATTTTTTAATGCGCCAAGATCAAGGCCTCCGAACATTTTTTTTAATTGCTCCAAGGGGTCCAAAGACGACGCGGAAGCGGGAGGTGCGGCTGGAAGAGACGCTGCTTGCTGCATTAGCGGCAGCGGTTGAACCGGGGCCGCCGGTGCGGGAACTGCGGCAGGATGATTGCCGCCTTTAATGCGCTGCTCGGAAATTTTCCCCGCGGCATCTTTTACAAAAATCCGGTCCTGTTTGACTTCCATGACTTGATAGCCCTGGTATTGTTCGCCTTTTTTATAAATATTTCCGTCAATGACGGCAAAGGACTGAGAGGGATTTTTGGATTCATAGACGATACCTTCGACCGGAAGAGCTTCGTCTACCGCGTAAGATTTTTCCGTAAGGGGAAAAATGACAAGGATGGCGGCCGCGCACAAGAATAAACATGGGTTGTTAGAACATTGCATATATTTTATTTCGACTTCCCCTATAAAAACATGACTCACTAAAAGTGTGCCGTTATCTTATAAATATTAAAAGGGTAGAAGCATTGTTTTTGCTTTCGTTTTAGAATAGGAAAGTTAATAAATTTTTTGAAAAACTTATTTAAGGACAGAAAAATGGTGAAGGGGCTTACGGTATCAATTCTTTTGGGAGCGCTATTTTTTCAAGGCTGCGCATCGCAGGCTGGATTTTCAGAATCTTTTCCCAGGCGTTTAACGGAAACTCAAAATGTTTGGTATTACCGGAGTCGTGGAAATCCGGGTATGTCGCCATTTTCAAATCCGGGTGCTGTTGGCTATCAAGATGGGTTGATGAGCTTGCAGCAAGTTTTAGATCGCTTGGTTTATGTTTCACCTTTGAGGGGTTATTCGATTAAACTCGCTGTGGTGAATGATTCGAAAGTGAACGCTCATACGGATGGCTCAACGATTTATTTGAATTCGGGCCTTTTGACAGCGTTTCGCTATCACGATGACTTAGTGGCTTCAGTGATGGCGCATGAGCTCGGGCATATTCTCGCGAATCATCAACTGGAAGGGCAAAAGCGCGGTTCATCGCTAAGCTACCTGGGTTATTTAACCCCCGCTTTAGGTATTTTGCCCTACGGAAATTTGTATGGAAGTCTTGCCGGAACGGCTGTTCAGCAAGGCGCCCAAATGCGGCAATATTCTTATGACCGGCTTCAGGAGAATGAAGCGGATGCCATAGGTGTTTTTTTAGCGACGGATGCGGGCTACAACGGCATGGGGCTGAGCCAATTTTTTGATTATGTCGGCAGTTCAAGTTTTTCAACCCCCAGAAACTTATCGATTCCCACGAGCCTCAGCTCCATTCCTCAAAGCGCGGCAATTACCTTACTGAGCACAAGCCCGCTTTATCAAACCCATCCGCGTTCCGCAAAGCGGAAAGAAATCGTGGAGCTTGTATTAAAAAGAAAAAAAGGTTTGATTACCCAAGAACAGCTTCGGAAGCAGTCCGCATGGGTGGCCGATCTTTATGAAACGCTTGAAAGAAAGGTTCCCAAAACAGGCCGCTAACTTGATGAGTTTTCAATGTTGAAGGAATGTGTGGTTTCGTTTATCTTCGGCAGAAGCGTTAGCCCGCGCAATCGTGTATAATTTAGTTGGAAATACGAAATAATGAGGTTCCTGTGAAGCATTTGCCGACAGCATCGGAGATTCCGGATTTTAGAACCCTCTTTGAATCCGCCCCGGGATTATATCTCGTCCTCAATCCCGATTTGACGATTATCGCTGTCAGCGATAATTATTTGCGCGCGACCATGACCGAGCGTGTAAAAATCCTCAACCGGAATCTTTTTGAGGTTTTTCCCGATAATCCGGATGATCCCAACGCGACCGGCGTGCGGAATTTAAAAGCTTCTTTGGAGCGCGTCTTTAAAAACAGAATTCCCGATAAGATGGCTGTTCAAAAATACGATATTCGCCGTCCGGAATCGGAAGGCGGAAAATTTGAAGAAAGGTATTGGAGCCCGTTGAATACGCCTGTTTTTGAAAAGGGGCGCAAAGGTATCGCCTACATCATTCATTGCGTGGAAGACGCGACGGAACTTGTTCGCTTGAGGCGGCACGGTGATGAACAGAAAAAATGGGCCGCTCAAAAATTCCAAAGTCTTCTCGATGCCGCGCCGGATGCGATGGTTATTATGAATCGCGACGGAGGAATTGTGCTTATGAATGCGCAATGTGAAAGTATTTTTGGGTTCAGACACGATGAATTGTTTGGAAAGCGAATAGAGGTTTTAATTCCCAATTGGTATCACTCTCAGTATTTCGGCCGGGGCGAAGACAATTTTTCAAATTTTCAAGCTTCGTCCACGCGACTTGATACGGATCTTTCCGCTCTGCGTAAGGATCAGACGGAGTTTCCGGTGGAAATTAGTTTAAGTCCGCTGACGACAGAAGAAGGAACGCTTGTGATAGCTGCAATTCGTGATATCACGGAAAGGAAAAAAGCGGAAAAGATGATTCTTCAAAAAACAGCGGACCTTGTGCGCTCCCAATCGGAGCTGGACCAATTGGAGCTATTTGCTTTCGCCGCCACGCATGATTTACGAGAACCTCTGCACAAGATTGTTACGTTGGGAGACCTCTTGGATATTCATAGCGGAATGCTTCTCGATGAAAATGGAAAAAACTACCTTATGCGGATGCGTGTTGCCGCCAAAAAAATGGCGGAAATGTTCGATCAGCTGCGAACTTTATCTCAAATTGTGGCGGGCGGGCATTCTTTCGAGCCCCTGGATTTACAAAACATCATTCGCGAAGTAGTTGCGGATTTAGATGTCCGCGTGATGGAGGTTAGAGCGAAAATTGAAGTGGGAAATTTTCCCAAAGTCAAAGCGGACCCGACTCAAATGCGGCAGCTCTTTCAAAATTTGATTGCGAATGCCTTAAAATTCAGAAAAGAGAACGAGCCTTTAAAGATTGCAATTGAAAACTTTGAAGCGGGTCAAGGATTTATTGGAATTGCCGTGAAAGATAACGGCATTGGGTTTGACGAAAAGTATTTAGGGCGAATTTTCAAGCCTTTTCAAAGATTGAATTCCACGGGAGCCTACGGCGGAAGCGGAATAGGTCTGGCGATTTGTCATAAAATAGTTTTACGCCATGGTGGACAAATTACGGCGCAAAGCGCTCCCGGGCAGGGAACAGTTTTTTTTGTGAGCTTGCCGAGCCATAGTTAGCAAAGAAAGGTAGGATTGAATGGTCAATAAAAAAAAACCAATTATTTTAATGGCGGAAGACGATGACGACTTTTACACCCTGTTTAAAGAGGCATTTAAACAGTTGGATTCGGCCGGCGAAATCCGGCGTGTTGAAGACGGAGAAGCCCTGATGGATTATCTTCTGCGGCGCGGAGAATATCAGAACCCGGATCTGTCACCCGCACCCGGAATAATTTTTTTAGATTTAAACATGCCGAAGAAAAACGGCCTTGAAGCTTTGAGAGAAATTCGCTCGAACCCAGCACTCAGAAGCATTCCGGTAGTTATGCTCACGGTTTCTAATAATAAAAGCGATGTCCTTCTCAGTTACAAACTTGGCGTGAATTCTTTCGTGACCAAGCCCTACGAATTCAACCGGCTCGTTGAGGTGCTAAAAGTTTTTCAACAGTATTGGTTTGAAACAGTTGAACTTCCCGGGGCGTAGCGTTTCAATTTTTTTATGGATGGCCTCTTATTGAAAGGATTGCAATTGTGAAAAGTGAAAAAGGCACCATTTTAGTCGCGGATGATGAAAGAGATGTTTTGACAGGCTTAGTTCATATTCTTGAAAATGTCGGATATGAGGTTTATACGGCATCAAACGGGAATGAAGCGCTTCAAAAAGCAGCCGAGTTTTCGCCGGATCTCATTTTGCTTGATGTTCTTATGCCCGGCATGGATGGCAAAGAAGTTAAAGCCAAGTTGAATGATGATCCCGGCCTTGCTGAAACCCCGGTTATTTTTCTCAGCGCAAAAAAAGCAACGAATGATAAGTTAGACGGATTTTTGCTCGAAGCCGAAGATTACATTACCAAGCCTTTTGAGGTCGTGGAGCTTTTGGCGCGTGTTCGGTCTGTTCTTCGCCGCCGCCGGCATTATGAAGAAATTTCTATGACCGATGGTTTGACCGGGCTTGCCAATGTTCACCTTTTGAAGCGCGAGTTGAACCTGTTCTTTAATATCGCAAAACGCTACAAACATTTTTTTTCAATCGTAGTTTTTGATATCGACAATTTTAAGGTTATCAACGACAGTTTTGGCCATCGTGCCGGAGACGAGGTCATTAAGTGGGTGGCGGTTTCGCTTAAGGAATGTTTGCGGGAAGCCGATTTGGTTGCGCGCTGCGGCGGCGATGAGTTTGTCGCACTTTTTCCGCATACGGCGGGCAAGCAGGCTGAAGTACCGCTTCTCCGTTTCCGTGAAGTATTAAAAAAAGGATTGCAGCTTGCAGGGAAAAGCCAAGTGATCACCGTTTCAGTCAGTGCCGGGATCGCGGTTTACAATCCGGATATCCAAAAAGCCTGGGACCTTTTTGAATCAGCTGATAAAGAAATGTACGTCGAAAAAGCTGCGAAAAAAGTTCAATAAAGACCGACGTGGTTTTTTTGCGCTTGTCCGGCAGCAGTTTAATGCTCTGCTATAATGCCCGCCATGAATCCCGTTAGAAAATTAAACAATAAGGCGTGGGCAGGTTTGCTCAAATTTGTGGCAAATAGATTGTCTTTAGAGAACAATAATTTTTTGAGGAGTTTCTAACGGGATGAATTCTTTACCTTGGAAGCGCATGAAAGAAGACAAGCTGATGAATGAAACCATCAGTCGCCTTGGCCTTCAAATCGCAGGTTCGGCGCTTGAGCCTTTGATCGCGCGATTGTACGCGGATCTTGCCGCAAAAAACCTCAGTTTTAACCCGCCTTGTTTTTTAGCCGATGAATGGTTTTGTCCGGTGGGGGTGCCTGCGATTGGAATTCCATTTTATTTGGCAAGCCCGCGTTTGCGCAAATTGGAGAAAAAAATGATTCTCGAAGTTGAGGGTGGTAGTACGACAGAGTTTATGAAGCTCATGCGTCATGAAGCCGGGCATGCTTATTCTTATGCTTATGGACTTTACCGTAAACCTGCTTGGCGGGCTTTGTTTGGATCGGCCGCAACAGAATATCCTGATACTTATCATCCGCGCCCGTACAGCAAAAGCTACGTGATTCACCTTGAGAATTGGTATGCGCAAAGTCATCCGGACGAAGATTTTGCCGAAACCTTCGCGATTTGGTTAACGCCGGGCTTGAATTGGCGCAAGCGCTACAAAGGTTGGAAAGCGCTCAAGAAACTTGAGTTCGTGGATAAACTTATGAAAAGTTTGCATGGTAAGGTGCCTGTCTGCCTGCCGAAATCTGACTTACGTGAATTCGCGGGGCTGAATATGAAGCTTAAAACTTATTTCAAACAAAAGATGAAGTTATACGAAGATACCTATCCGCATTTTTATGACCGTGATTTGAAATCGCTTTTTACGGATAAAGAAGAAGAGCGTTCTGCGGTGAAAGCTGCGGATTATTTGGGCAAAGCCAACGATAAGCTGGTGCGTGCGGTTGCATATTGGACTAAAGAAAAACGCTATACGATCGATCAGTTAATGAAGCGGCTTGTACGCCGCGCGGGAGAATTGGGGCTTTATGTCAGGGAAGGGCAGCAAAATACCGACATGCAGGCCTCGGCCTTCGTCTCAACACTTGTTTCAACCTATCTTTTTACTGGAAAGTTTAAACGATCCAAATGAGGGTGAGGGATTTATCTCGATCCACTCATCCCCGCGAAGGCGGGGATCCAGGATGAACTATTACATATGCTTGAATTGAAAAAAATCTGGGATTGTTGATGAGGGGTCTTTTATGAAGACGACACCGCGGGTTTTGGTTGCTTTCAATACGCTTTCCGCGTTTCCTCCCGATCAAGACTATACCGACGAATTGAAATTGCCGGATTGGCAGACGGAAGCGCATGTTGTGGCTGCTTTGCGCGAACTCGACTTTCCTTTTGAATTACTTGGAGTCTATGACGACACATCGGTCTTTCAGAAAAAAATAGAATCTTTTAAGCCGGATGTCATTTTTAATCTGGTTGAACGTTTTAAAAACAGCGCGGCGCATGAAGCTGATATTGCCGCTTTTTTAAGGCTTACCGGCGTGCCTTTTACGGGTTGCGGCGCGACGGCGATTACATTGTGCAAAAATAAAGGCCTCGCGAAGCAAATTCTTTCGCATCACCGCATCCGCGTTCCGCAATTCGTCATCCTGCCGTTTAAAAAGAAAGTGCATCGGCCCAAGCGTTTAACTTTCCCGATTTTCGTGAAACCTTTAAAGGAAGAAGCTTCGGTTGGAATTTCACAGGCTTCCGTTGTGGATAATGACGATCAATTTTGCGAACGCGTGCAATTTTTGCACGACACACTGAATCAAGATGTGATCGCGGAACAATTTATTTCGGGCCGTGAAATCTATGTTGGAATTATCGGCGATGACCGTCTCGAGGTTTTTCCGTTCCGTGAAATGGTTTTCTCGAGGGTTGATGATGAAGATCCTAAGATCGCGACTTACAAGGCTAAATGGGATGAAACTTACCGCAAAAAATGGGGTATTAAAAATAAGTTCGCGGATGATATTTCTCCGGCGCTTGAGGACAAAATTAAAAAATTGTCGAAACGCATTTACCGCGCGCTTGGAATTCGCGGCGCAGCGCGCCTTGACTTGCGGTTAACATCCGAGGGCGAAGTTTTTTTTATCGAAGCGAATCCGAATCCGATGCTCGCGAAAGATGAAGATTTTGCTTTATCCGCGCAGAAGGCGGGGTTAAGTTATCCTGAATTAATACGGCGCCTAATTAACCTGGCGCCGGCCGAGGAAGAAGCATGAAATCGTTTCTCAAAAACTATTCCGAGTCACTGATTTTACTTTCCGCGATTATTACCGGAGCATTGATCGGTGTTTTCTTTCCGGCTTTCGCGCTTACTCTCAAGCCTGTTGGGATCATTTGGCTGAATTTACTTTCGACCGCGGTGATTCCGCTCGTTTTCTTCTCCATTGCCGCCACTATCGCAAGTATGGGCAGTGGCAAACAGTTGAGCCGGATTTTAATCTGGATGATTATTATTTTTACTGCCGCCAGCGTGATCGCGGCGGTTTTAATGTTAGCGGGTGTTTATTTTTTTCCGCCGGCGGCGACGATCAAACTCTCGCTTCAAACGGGCATTGAAATGAAACCATGGAATGCGGGCAAGTCGCTTGTTGAAGCTTTTTCAGTAGGTGATTTTGGTGAACTGCTGTCGCGCAAAAATATGCTGCCAATGATTCTTTTTGCCGCGTTAATCGGCTGGGCTTCGCACGCGGCAGGGAAACAGGGCGAAACTTTTCGTCAGTATTTTATTTCGGGCAATGCCGTGATGATGAAAGTTATGCGGGGCATTATGCTCATCGCGCCGCTTGGGCTTGGTGTTTATTTTGCGGCGCTTGTGGCAGAAATGGGACCGCAAATTATGGGAACTTACGGCCAAATTGCCGGGCTGTATTATCCGTTTTCTTTTTCTTATTTTTTCATTTTTTTTACGTTTTACGCCTTTCTCGCGGGCGGCGTGAAATGGATTCCTGTTTTTTGGAAAAATATTATCCCGCCGTCATTGACCGCGCTCGGGACGGGCAGCAGCCTCGCGACCATTCCTTCCAATTTACAGGCTGCGGACCGCATGGGGATTCCGCGCGAAACAAGTGAAATCGTGATTCCTGTCGGCGGCGTGATTCATAAATCAGGTTCGTGTCTTGCGGCCATCGTAAAAATTGCGCTGCTGCACCAGGTTTTTGGCGTGCCTTTTACCGGTATTGAAGCTTATGCGATTGCAGTGGGCGTGGCGGTTTTAAGCGGAGTAGTTATGGGCGGTATTCCCGGCGGCGGATTTTTGGGGGAAATGCTGATCGTCAATCTTTATGGTTTTCCTCTGGAAGGCTTACCGATTATTTCCATGGTTGGAACGATTGTGGACCCGCCTGCGACTTTAGTGAACGCGACTGGCGATAATATCGCGAGCGCGCTTGTTTCCCGGTTGGTCTACGGAAAAAAGTGGCAAGTTAAACCGATTCAGCCCGGTTAATTAATTTTCTGAGCATGCCCGGAAAAATAAATTGATGCGACGGAGTGACTAAATACCAATAAAGAATTCCCCATAAACCTTTCGGCCTGAATCTTGCGGTTTGTTTAATGCGAAGGCGACCGGAATTTGATTTTTCGATTAAAAATTCCAACGATGCTTCTCCAGGAAGTTTCATTTCTGCGGCTAGCAGTAATCTTTTTTTATCAACCAAATCCGCGACACGCCAGAAGTCTAAGGCGTCACCAATGCGTAGTTCATGCTCGTGGCTGCGGCCGCGGCGCAATCCCACGCCTCCAAAAATACGATCGATAAAACCGCGCAAACTCCAAAGCCAGTCGGCATGATACCAGCCCGTTTTTCCGCCAATTGAAACAATCGCATTCCATGCTGATTCGATCGAGGCCGAAGTTTCTGCCATGCGAATATCACACAGTAAAGTTCCACCAGCCCATTTAGCATCACCTTTTTGAGCTGATTCAACCGGGGGAATCGTTCCCGCATCTGTCCAATGCGAGGGTATTTGATCGCTGCGCTGAACCTTAAGAGCTAGTCGGAAAGCTTCACGGCAGGAAAGTAATTTCTGAGGAATGATTTCTCGAATTTTATTTTCAAGACAAATGACCGGATAGCGCAGACCTTCTGCGAGCGGTCGTGCGAGCGAAGCTGAAACAGGCGTGACTAAATGAATCCAGTATGAGCTAAGTCGCGGAGTTAAAACAGGGACGGGAATCATGAGTCGCGGAGGGAGACCAGCTTCTTCGGCATATATTTTCATGAGTTCACGATAAGTTAAAACATCGGTTCCGCCGATATCGAAAGTTTTTCCTGTGGTGAGTGGCGACTCAAGACAGCCCGCTAAATATTCAATCACGTTGCGCACTGCAATCGGCTGGTTGGGAGTTTCTAGCCAGCGCGGTGTAATCATGACTGGGAGGCGATCAACTAAATAGCGCAAGATTTCAAACGATGCACTACCGGACCCAATGATCATGGCGGCGCGTAATACCGTTACGGGAACAGAGCTGGAACTTAAGATATGCGCTACTTCCATGCGTGATTGTAAGTGTTTGCTGAGTTGAGTAGTCTGATCTCCAAGGCCGCTCAAATAAATAATTTTTTCAAATTTAGCCTCTTCGGCTGCGACCTTCATGTGCATGGCTGCGATTCGGTCAGCGGTTTCAAAGTCCTTTTGTCCCGGAAGCATCGAGTGAACAAGATAAAAAGCCGATGCGCAGCCGTGTGCAGCTTGCGTGAGGCTCGCCTGATTCATGACATCGACTTCAACGAGTTCCACGAGGGGGTTGTGTGACCAAGGGCGGCAGCTTAACTTTTCCATAGATCGTCCGGCTGCACGAACATGCCAACCTTTCTCAAGAAGATGGGGAATGAGTCTCCCGCCGATATAGCCGGTTGCGCCCGTAACGAGAATAATTTTTTGAGAATCAGGCATTGAGTTTCCAGAGCCAAAAATTAAGTAAGGACACGAAGGGAACCCAAATTAAATAAGGTATGTTGATGAGAGCGCCGGTTTTTGAAAGTGGGTAAGTTCTTAAAATTAAAAATAGAATGGAGGCCCAAAGCAAAACAATTTCAACCAATCCTGCGAGGGGTGAATGAAGTTTGAAAAATAAAAAGGACCACATCACATTGAGTGTAAGTTGAATTGTGAACCAGATAAAAGCTATTTTGCGCCCAGGGTTGCTTGCGTCTGATTTTAATATAAGCCAAAGGCTCACGCCCATCAAAGTGAAAAGCGTTGTCCAGACGGGGCCAAAAATCCAATTGGGCGGATTGAAGGAAGGCTTTTGAATCGTTGCATACCAGCCATTAATTTCTGGTGTTGTGAGAAGGGCTCCGAGTCCGCCCGCGACTTGGCAGAAAACGATGCAGAGGATTAAATGGATCAGCGATTTTATTTTCATGGAATTATTCAGCTCAGGTCGAAAAGCAAGAATTCGCAATCAGAAATAGAATTCAAATGAATGTGATCTTCTTCTGAAATCGCAACGCCATCTCCCGGCTCAACCTTAGTATTGTTTATAAGCATTTTTCCGCTTGCAACTTGAATCCAAGTGTGACGATTTTTTTCAAGGTGCAGGCTTAGGGCTTGCTCGCTTTTGAGATGTCCCACGAAAACTTTCGCATCTTGATTGATCGTGAGCGGTGCCTTCAAGGTTGCGGGAGCAGCAATGAGCTTAAGAGGATCGCCTGTGAAAGGAATCAATTTTTGTTCATAGCCCGGTTCGAAGTCTTTTTTTTCAGGAGTGATCCAAATTTGAAGTAAATGACACGGCTCTTTGTCTGAGGCATTGTATTCGCTATGCCGAATTCCGGTGCCGGCAGTCATGCTTTGCAATTCACCGCGTTTAATGGTGCCGCGGTTTCCAAGGCTATCGCGATGCTCAAGCTCTCCTTTAAGAATATAAGTTACAATTTCCATATCGCGATGACCATGCAAAGGAAAGCCTTGCCCGGGTTCGATCACATCTTCATTGATGACGCGAAGAGAGCGGAAGCCCATATGCTGAGCATCATGGTAATCGCCGAAAGAAAACGAGTGGTAAGTATCGAGCCAACCGTGGTTGAAATGTCCGCGTTCGGAGGACTTACGAATTTGAATCATGCTTAATTATGTCATTGCGAGCATAGCGAAGCAATCTAGATTGCCGCGTCGTCCTATGGACTCCTCGCAATGACTAATTAGTGGCAACTTTATTGGCTAGGCCGCCGATTTCCTTATCAATGAAATAAAGGCCGCGTCCGTCGGTGCCGGTGCGTTTCATCAGGTCAAGCAAGTCACGGAACAGCTTCTCTTCTTCATGTTGTTCAGCAACATACCACTGCAGAAAATTGAATGTTGAATGGTCTTTTTCAACCAGGCAAAGGTCGACCAAGCTGTTGATTTGATCTGTGACTTTCTTTTCATTTTCAGCGACGAGCTTAAAAACCTGGTCGATGGATTTAAAAATATCAGATGGATTTTTGAAAGGTTCGACGAGTGCGTGGCCGCCGGTTGCATTAATGTAATGAAAAAGTTTCAGCATATGCGTGCGCTCCTGTTCGGCATGCACATAAAGAAACTTTGCTGAGCCGGGAAGGGCGTTGACTTCGCACCATGAAGCCATCGCAAGATAATAATGTGCGGAATAATTTTCAGACGTAACCTGTGCATTCAAGGCTTTTTCAATTTTTTTGGATAACATAATTTCCTCCGGGTTAGGTAAGTAGTTCTACAAAAATTATACACGGTTTTTAAATTTGAAATCATGCGGAATCGAATATTTTTTAAAAAACGTAAGACAGAATCCGATTACTTATTAATCCGATTCAAAAATAATCTTACCGAAATTCTAAAAAGGGAAGAGTTGGGTGTCTGCGGTTGACGTAGTCAGAGCAGAAATAAAACCGTGCTCTGACTGCGTCAACCGCACTTTGCGAAGTGCGGGACAAAAGAGGAAAAAGCGGTTGCGCGCAGCGCAGAGCCGAGCGTCATCGACGTTCAATAAGACGCTGGGAAGAGAAGCGAACTTTGATCATCTTCGCGTTTTTATCGTCCTGGCTGCGGTAGCCGCAAGGGCAAAGTACGGTAGTCGTCCATTCCGAATGTTGAATACCGAGAGTCTCGTCATATTTCGCGGGCACAAAACCTTCCATTGGGCAGGTGTCAATCGACAGCGTCGCGGCGCTGGTCATTAAATTTCCAAGCGCGATATAAGCTTGGCGCGCGGCCCAATCCGCGGAATATTGCGCGCGCGGGCCTTCCACAATGTCACCGAGCATAATGCTGCGGTAACCCGCAAGCTGATCGGCTGATGTTCCGCGGACTTCAGCCAGGCGGTTGACCCAGGCATCAATATCCGCGGCATCGACTTTTGTTTTGGTCAAGAAAACGACAAGGTGCGAGCAGTCGGCAACTTGGCGTTGATTCCAGGAATGAGGAACTAATTTTTCGCGCAGTTCCTGGTTAGTAATCACAAGAAATTTCCAAGGCTGCAATCCGTATGAAGAAGCCGTCAAAATTAATGCTTCTTCCAAAGCCTTCCAGGTTTCGGGCGGAATTTTCTTTGAAGCGTCAAATTGTTTAACGGCATAGCGCCATTTAAGGCTTTGTACTAATTCGGCTTCTTTTTTAAAACCCACGCAGCACTCCCTAAATGGTTGAAGGGTATAGAGATAATAACGAGAAGCATTGTCGCATAAAGCCGCCCCCCTAGGCAATTACCTTGCGGGGGTGTACAATTGATGTATGAATAAACGTTGGTTCTCAGTCTCAGCATTAATCATGGCCTGGATGTTTGCTTTCTCCACGCTTAGCACTTGTTATTGTCAGCCACTTTCAGCTTCTGCGCCCACGGCGCAACCAGCGGCACATTGCGGCCAGCATTCATCCAAAGCGAAGGGCTGCTGCAGCCCCCGCATTCAAAACGACACATTTGAAAACGCAGCTTCACAAGTTCACGTTGAGCAAAAATCTGTTAGGCAGTTTTTAGCGGTTCATGATACTCAAACGGATCTTTCAGTTTTATCTGAGAGAAACAGTTTTAGGCCCGCGCTCGATACTTCGCCGCCACCGCAGCTTTATCTTCTTCATCACGCCTTCCTGATTTAATTCACGGCCGCTTCAAAAGCAGAGAATTTTTCTCTGTCTTGTTTTATTTTTCCAAACTGAGGAAAACCCGTGAAGAAAATTTTAGTTGTTCTGATTCTTTTAGCTTTCGCATCGGCGGGATGGTTTTATTTCAACCGTGTGCATGGGGACTTGTCGGCAAGTCATGCGCAAGAACAGTATCAATGTCCTATGCATCCGCAAGTGGTTCAAGATCATCCCGGAAATTGCCCGATTTGCGGCATGCGGCTGAATCATTTAGCCTCCGAGCCTTCGGCTCAACCGGCGGAAGGGCAAAAAAAAATAGCCTTTTACCGTAATCCGATGAATCCTAAGGTTACCTCGCCCGTTCCCGCGAAAGATGAAATGGGTATGGATTATATTCCGGTCTATCAACAGACGGGAGATGCTCTGCCCGCATCCGATGTGCCTGATCATGGTGCGGTGATGCTCAGCGCGGATAAAATTCAAACCATCGGAATTCGTACGGCTGAAGCGCGCATCAGCAATTTAATTCTCTCTTTGCGTGTCACCGGCACAGTTTTCCACAATCATGAAATTTACGAAATGCTTACGGCTTATCGTGATGCGATTCAGGTCGAACAGCGTGTCAAAAAACCGACGCCGGAACTTGTAGCGCAGTCGCGCGTCAAAGCTAATGATTTGCGGATTAAGTTGCGGAGGTATGGCATCGGCGATGAGGTGTTTAAGAAAGCGGCAGAGAACTTGGCGGATCCCACCAGTTTTATCCCTGCACATTTAATTATCGCAGCCAACGGAGCGTATGTGGACGCGCGTTTGCCGGCTGCGGAAGCTGTTCGTGTGGCTTTGGGACAAAAAGCTCGGCTGATGTCATCACTTTTTCCGGATAAAACTCTTGATGGAATTGTGAAGTCAGTCGATTCAATTGTGGATTCAGAAACTCAAACTGTCGCTGTGCGGATTGAAGTTCAGAATGGACATGAGCTTTTGAGGCCCGGACTTTTTGTGAATGTGGAAATGGATATTGAGACAGGCAATAAGCTTGCGGTTCCGGAAGACGCGATTTTAAATTCGGGGCGTGGCGCTTATGTGTTCATTGAAAAATCCGCGGGTGTTTTTCTGCCAAAGCATGTTGAAACCGGATTGACCGCCGGAACAAACGTGGAAATTATCTCGGGGCTTGCTGAAGGAGAGAAGGTGGTCATTTCAGCAAATTTTCTTTTAGATTCTGAGTCGCGCTTCGAAGCCGCGCGGCAAGGTGGTTCCTATGATTGAAAAAATCATTGATTTTTCGGCGCGTAACAAATTTTTGGTGATTATCTTTACCATTGCGACGCTTACTGTCGCTTGGTTTTCGATGCGCCATATGCCGCTTGATGCGATTCCCGACCTTTCGGATACGCAGGTCATTGTCTATTCGCAGTGGGATCGCAGTCCGGATTTGATGGAAGATCAGGTTACGTATCCGATTGTAACCGCGATGCTCGGCACGCCGAAGGTGAAAGCTGTGCGCGGGTTTTCTGATTTTGGATATTCATATGTTTATATTATTTTTGAAGACGGCACCGACCTTTATTGGGCACGTAGCCGTGTGCTTGAATATTTAAGCAAGATTCAATCGCGTTTGCCCGAAGGTGTTAAGACTGAACTTGGTCCTGATGCAACCAGCGTTGGCTGGGTTTATCAATATGCTTTGGCGGATGATACGGGCCGCCGCACTTTGCCTGAATTGCGCTCCGTGCAGGATTGGTATTTGCGTTATGCCTTGCAGGCTGTTCCGGGTGTTTCGGAAGTTGCCGCAGTGGGCGGATTCGCAAAGCAAGCTCAGGTTAATGTTGATCCAGAAAAACTTCGCGCATTTAATTTATCGATTGGTGATGTGGTTAATGCCGTCAAAGCTTCGAATCAATCGACAGGCGGCCGTTTGCTTGAAGTGAATGGTTTTGAATTCATGGTTCGCGCTCAAGGTTATGCAAAAACACCCGCAGATATCGGATCAGCGGCGATTCGCACGAATTCGCGTACCGGCGCGGCTATTTTAGTGCGCGATGTTGCAAAAGTGGAATGGGGCCCTGAAATGACGCGCGGTGCGGCGGAGCTCGATGGCAAAGGCGACGCGGTTGGCGGCATTATTGTGATGCGTCACGGTGAAAACGCTTTGCATGTGATTGAGCGCGTGAAAGCTAAACTTAAAGAGCTGCAAAAGACTTTGCCCGAAGGCGTACGTATTGTTGAAACTTATGACCGTTCGGATTTAATTCATCGTGCGATTGAAACGCTGAAGCATACGCTGATCGATGAAATGCTGATTGTGAGTTTCGTAATTTTGATTTTTCTTTGGCATTTGCCTTCCGCGATTATTCCGATCATCACAATTCCGGTTTCGGTATTGCTCGCGTTTATTCCGATGACCATGATGGGTTTAACTTCCAATATTATGTCGCTCGCAGGCATTGCGATTTCAATTGGCGTGCTTGTCGACGGCGCGATTGTCGAAGTTGAAAACGCTTATAAAAAACTTCAGCTTTGGCAGGATGGCGGTCGCAAAGGCGATTACCACGAAGTGCGTCTTGCCGCACTGAAAGAAGTTGGTCCCGCGGTTTTCTTTTCACTGCTTGTGATTGCCGCTGCTTTTGTTCCGGTTTTTACACTTGTGGACCAAGAAGGCCGTTTGTTTAAGCCGCTAGCTTACAGTAAAAATCTGGCGATGGTGATTGCGGCGATTTTGGCGGTGACTTTGGATCCCGCGATGCGCATGCTTTTTACGCGCATGGATCCCTTTCAATTTAAGCCGCGTTGGCTTGCAAGCGTCGCGACCACGCTTGCGGTTGGAAAATATTATCCCGAAGAAAAACATCCCGTCAGCCGCGTACTTTTTAAACTGTATGAGCCGGCCGTGCGTTTTGTTTTGCGTTTTAGAAAAACAACGCTACTGGCAGCTGTGCTGTTGATGGTGGTGACTGTGCCTGTTTTTCAAAAGTTGGGCAGTGAATTTATGCCGCCGCTCAATGAGGGTACTTTGCTCTATATGCCGACGGCATTGCCCGGTATGTCGGTCACGGAAGCACGCCGTGTTTTGAATATTCAAAACCGCATATTGATGAAATTTCCGGAGGTTGAACATGTTTTTGGAAAAGCCGGCCGCGCGGAAACTTCAACCGATCCCGCGCCGCTTTCCATGATGGAAACCACGATTACGCTTCGTCCTAAATCAGAGTGGCGGCACAAACCCGTGGTTTATCCGGCATGGCTGCCCGCGCTTTTGCACGATTTCTTTCAAAAAATTCACCCTGACCGTGCGATGACAATGGATGAATTGACCGATGAAATGGATAAGCAATTGCAATTGCCCGGTATTCCCAATATTTGGACTATGCCGATTAAAAATCGAATTGATATGCTTTCAACCGGCATTCGCACGCCTGTTGGGGTGAAAGTTTTAGGCTCGGATCTCAAAGTCATTCAAAAGGTGGGTGAAAATCTTGAGCAAATTCTGAAAACCGTGCCCGGTACGCGCAATGCTTTTTCCGAACGTGTTTCCGGCGGATATTTTATCGACTTTGATTTGAAGCGCGACGCGCTCGCGCGTTACGGAATTTCAGTTGACGCAGCCGAAGCCACAATTTCATCAGCAATCGGCGGGGAAGTTGTGACTCATTTGGTGGATGGCCGCGAACGTTATTCCGTGAATGTGCGGCTCGCGCGTGATTTTCGTTCCGATCTTCCGTCTTTGGGACGCGTGCGTGTTAAAGCCCCTTCGGGCACCGATATTCCGATTTCAGAATTGGCGGAACTGACAAAACGTGAAGGCCCTGCGATGATTCGCGATGAAAACGGCATGCTCGCAGGCTATGTTTATGTCGATGTGGCCGGACGTGATATCGGCAGCTTTGTCGTGGAAGCCAAGCGTAAAGTGAATGAAGCTGTGAAAGTTCCGGCTGGCTATCAGCTGGTGTGGAGCGGGCAGTATGAAAATATGCAACGCGTTACGGAGCGTTTAAAATTTGTGATTCCCATTACACTTTTTATTATCGCCTTACTGCTTTATATGAATACCAAGTCAGCAGTGAAAACCGCGATGGTTTTACTCGCGGTTCCGTTCTCCTTAATCGGCGCGGTTTGGTTGCTGCATTTGCTCGGTTATAACATGTCGATTGCCGTGTGGGTGGGGATGATTGCCTTGATGGGGCTCGATGCCGAGACCGGCGTTTTTATGCTGCTCTATCTGGATATCGCCTATGCTGATGCTGTGCGCGAAGGCCGTATGCGTAACCGCGCAGATCTTCACGCCGCGGTTTTGCATGGTGCGGTGAAACGCGTGCGCCCCAAAATGATGACGGTAATCGCGGCCATGGCCGGGCTTTTACCGATTCTCTGGGCGCATGGTGCCGGGGCGGATGTGATGCGCCGCATTGCCGCGCCGATGATCGGTGGGCTCGCGTCATCATTTGCGCTCGAACTTCTCATTTATCCGGTGCTGTATTCTTTTTGGAAAGAAAGAGAATTGAAAAAATAGCTTAAGCATAGGGTTTTACCTGATGGTTGCTGTTTTAATTTAGAAGAGAATAAGGATTCAAAATAAAAGGAGAAGTTATGAAACAGTTAAATTTAGCTCTACGGCCTCGTCGCAATCGCGTAACGTGTTTGGTTTTTATGCTGCTCGCGGTTGTGACATTGTCTTTGCCGCTTTATGCTGATTGTGACTCATCTGAAAGAAATGGAACGATGAGCGAAGAAAGGGAGAGTGAGAGAGGTATGATGGGCGGCGGGAAAATGGAAATGCACGGCATGATGATGAAAATGATGATGCAAAAATCAGTCGTGGCAACGTCAGACGGCGGCATTGTAATTGTTGCCGGGAATAAAATTACTAAATACGACAAACATCTCAAGCTTGTGAATGAAGTCGAAACCAAAATGGATATAGAAGACATGGAAAAGAAAATGAAGGGAATGATGAAGATGTGTCCCCTGATGAAGGGTGGAATGAAAACCAGAGAGGAACGGCCTGAAGAAGCTGTGTCAGGCGCTTCATCTGACGCAGACAGTGACCACTCGGCGCATCATTGAAGAGAGGTTTATGAAAGAGCACGCTTGCTGTCGTTCTCCAGTTAAAGCAGAGCAACCGCCGCCAAAAAATGCCGGTGGTTACACTTGTCCGATGCATCCGGAGATTGAGCAAGACCATCCCGGAACTTGCCCAAAATGTGGAATGGCGTTAGAACCCAAAAATGCTTCTGCTGCGCCTGAAAATCAAGAATATCACGATATGTTGCGACGATTCTGGGTGAGCTTAGGTCTTTCTGTGCCCGTTGCCTTTTTTGCCATGACCGAAATGCTTCCAAATAGGCCGTTTCAAAGTTTTTTATCTATGCAGCATGTGAATTGGATCGAATTTGTTCTTGCAAGTGTTGTTGTGTTTTGGGGAGGGCTACCTTTTTTTGAGCGCGGTGTGGCGTCGATTATTCATCGCAGCTTGAATATGTTCACGCTTATCGCATTGGGTGTGGGTGTGGCGTATGTTTACAGCGCCTCTGCAACGCTTGCGCCTGGAATTTTTCCGGCAAACTTTCGCGGGCACGGCGGTGAAGTGGCGGTTTATTTTGAAGCCGCGTCTGTTATTACCGTTTTAGTTTTGCTGGGGCAGGTTTTAGAATTAAAAGCTCGTACGCAAACCGGTGAAGCGATTCAAGCACTTTTAAATCTTGCGCCAAAAATGGCGCGTGTTATCGCGGCGGATGAAATAGAAAAAGACATTCCTATCGAAAATGTGCAGCGTGGCGATAAGTTACGTGTGCGGCCCGGCGAAAAAATTCCGTCGGATGGTTTGGTTGTGGATGGCGAGAGCGCAGTGGATGAATCGATGGTTACTGGCGAATCTATGCCCGTTGAAAAATCTAAAGGCTCAAAAGTTGTCGGCGGCACGGTCAATGGCACAGGCAGTTTAATTGTGCAGGCTGAAAAAATCGGCAGTGAGACTTTGCTTGCTCAAATTGTGCATATGGTCGGTGAAGCACAACGCAGCAGAGCGCCGATCCAGCGTTTGGCCGACATCGTTGCGGCTTATTTTGTTCCGATGGTTTTGGTTGTAGCAGCGATTACTTTTTTTATTTGGGGGTTTTTCGGACCGGAACCGAAAATGGTTTATGCGATTGTAAATGCTGTGGCGGTATTGATTATTGCTTGTCCTTGCGCGCTAGGGCTTGCGACACCGATGTCTATTATGGTCGGCGTAGGCCGCGGCGCAACAGCCGGAATTTTAATCAAGAATGCCGAAGCGCTGGAGGTTTTTAGAAAAGTTGATACTCTGATTTTTGATAAAACGGGCACGCTCACCGAAGGTAAACCCAAACTTGTTTCCGTTGCTTCCGCGCCCGGAATGAACGAAGCTGATTTTTTACGATTTGCCGCCAGTTTAGAACGCGCAAGCGAACACCCATTGGCGCAGGCGATTGTTAAAGGGGCCGAAGCAAAAGGTGTTCGCTTTTCCGAAATCCAAAATTTTAAATCGGTTACCGGCAAAGGCGTTCAGGGCACTTTGGACCGCAAGCAGGTTCTTCTCGGGAATCAAAAATGGATTGAAGAGCTGGGCGTTATTACCACGGATTTTTCCGCGCAAGCAGACAAGCTGCGTGAAGACGGCCAGACGGTTATGTTTGTGGCGGTTGAAAAGAAAATTGCGGGAATACTTGGCGTGGCCGATGCGGTTAAAGATTCGACGCCGGAAGCCATTCAATTGCTGCACCAAGACGGCCTCAGGCTCATTATGGTTACCGGCGACAATCCGGTCACGGCAAATGCGGTAGCAAAAAAACTGGGCATTGACGAAGTGCGCGCGGGTGTTTTGCCCGAGCAAAAAGGCGCAATTGTGAAAGAATTACAGGCGCAAGGCAAGCGTGTCGCGATGGCAGGTGATGGCGTGAATGACGCGCCCGCGTTGGCGCAGGCGGACGTGGGTATCGCCATGGGAACAGGTACGGATGTTGCGATGCAAAGCGCGGGAGTCACGCTTGTCAAAGGTGATTTGCGCGGCATTGCCAAGGCGCGCGCATTAAGCCGCGCGACGATGGCCAATATCCGTCAAAATCTTTTTTTCGCATTTATTTACAATCTTCTCGGTGTGCCGGTTGCCGCGGGAATTTTGTATCCTTTTTTTGGAATTTTGTTGAGTCCGATTATCGCCAGCGCAGCCATGGCTTTTAGTTCAGTTTCGGTTATCATGAATGCATTGCGCCTACGCCGTATTTCTCTCTAGTTTTTGTCAAAATCTCAACCCTGATTTGTTTCCATTTGGTATGCGCAAATTTATTAAATCAAGAGTAAAATAAACGCTTATGGCTAACCACAAACATTCTCACGCTAAAGGGCATTCTCATTCCCATGCTGTGATTGACCCGTCGATTGTGACGCATGAACGCGGGCTATGGGCCGTGAAATGGTCCTTCATTGTTTTAATGATTACAGCTGCTTTGCAGCTCATCGTCGTGATTCTTTCAAGTAGCGTTGCGCTGCTTGCAGATACCATTCATAACTTTGCGGACGCGGCGACAGCCATCCCGCTTGGTATTGCTTTTTTATTTGTCCGCTTGAAACCAAGCAAGCGTTTTAATTATGGTTACGGACGCGTTGAAGATTTAGCCGGCGTTATTGTCATTTTACTAATTCTTTTCAGCGGAATTGTCGCCGCTTATCAATCTGTGAATCGATTTTTTCATCCGCAGGATATTCATCATTTGGGTATCGTTGCCTTAGCGTCGATTTTGAGTTTTATCGGAAATGAAGGTGTGGCAATTTTTAGAATCAAAGTCGGCAAAGAAATTGGCAGTGCGGCTTTAATCGCGGATGGTTATCACGCGCGCATTGACGGGTGGTCAAGCCTGGCTGTGCTTGTCGGGGCGATCGGAATTTGGCTCGGCTTTCCGCTTGCAGACCCGCTCATGGGTTTATGTATTACCGCTTCAATTCTTTATATCACATGGATATCCAGCAAAGAAATTTTTACTCGATTGTTGGATGGTGTTGATCCGGATGTGATTCATGAAGTCGAACATTCTACCGGGCATGTGCAAGGCGTCCAGAAAATTGGAGAAATTAAAGCGCGCTGGTCGGGGCATAAACTTTACGTTGAAATGGCGATTGCCGTAAAAAGCGATGCCTCCGTGAAAGAAGGGCATGACATAGCCAAGGAAGTGCGTCACCAAATCCTGCATCATCTTCCGCATGTCGAGCAAATTATGATTCATGTCGATCCGGAAAATGAATTCGGAAGCGCGCATTATAAAATCGGCCCGCATGCGCATGGCGATGGCCCGGTGCATTCGCATGACTGAAGCTTTTTGATCTTCTGTTAGAATGCGCGCATGAACCCCGTTAGAAATTTACCAAAAATCGCGCAGCCATTCATTTTCAGCCTGGTGAATTTGGACAACACGGTATTGAAAAAGAATTTCTAACAAAAATGAAACTGCCCATTGCACGGCTGCTTCCGCTATTGGCAGTGCCTGTCATTATTTTAACCGCGGTTATGACGGTTATTTTTTGGCAGCAAAACAAAACGAAAATCAGTTTCTCTGATTATGGCGAGCCGCCACCACCTCAGTTAATAAAACATATGCAGAGATAAAGAGGCGAGATTTAGACTGAATTGGTTTCTTGGTTTGAAACAAAAAATAAAAAACCGAAGCGGTTTGTGCCGCTTCGGTTTTTGAAAGAAAATTAAGAAACAGTAGCCGTTGTTGCAGTTTTAGCCTTTTCTGCAGCTTCTTTTTCAGCTTTCTTCGCGTCTTGTTGGACTTTGCGTTCAGCTTGCTTCTTTTCGCGCTCTAATTTTCTTTGAGCTTGCTTAGCTTCACGATCAGCCTTCTTTTTGGCTTTCGCAGCCTTTTTTGCATCACGGTCAGCCATGTTCTCGGCTTTCTTTTGCATGCCTTTTGCAGCGGCAGCGACATCGCTGTCAGCGTGAACTACCGGAGCGGCCAAGCACAAAGTTGCAATCAAGAGAACAAACAAATTAAATCTTTTCATACTTTTTCCTTTTTGAATTAACGAATCATACCCATTATACGTATGTTTGACGCAGGGTGAAGCCCGCTTCTTCAATTTTTTATTAGGGGTATTTAGTCCTTCGCCGACCCTCATAACACCGTCTATTCCACTACGCGGATTGTTAGCTTAATTCCTCACGAATCAAGCAGTTCCCTGGTATCAACCCCCTTAGGCCGCCTTCAGAATGGAGGCAGTAATCGATTAACCTGAGGGGTGATCTATGAAAAAGAATACAACTGTTACAAGCGGTATTATTATTTTTGCATTTATTTTGAGCGGGTCTACCGTCACGCATGCCGCTTTAGCAGAGTCCGCGCATGCAATTGTTTGGGAGCAAAAAAACTTTTTAATCGAGGGGACAGCACGCTTATTTTCGCATTGGCTTAATCACAAAAAACCAAATGCGCCTATTTTAAAAATGACTGCCTTGCCGGAAAAATCAAAAACGCCAATATCCGGGTGGGAGCAACAGCTGAGTGCTTCCCGTCTAGTTGCTGCTTCCGCGTAGATTCTGCAAAAGCAGAAAGCTAATCCGTTAGTCCGCTGCGAAGCTGTCATCCCCGCGCAGGCGGGGATCCAGTCTTTTGCTCGTATTTGCTGGTCTTGAGTTATAATCCAACCATGCCTCAATCTCTTTTAGCATTAGTTGAAATCAGTTTTGCCAACGAGGATGATTTTAAAAAGGGCACTGATTTAGTTCAAAGCAATTTGCGTGAATGTAAGACCGCTTCAGCCTTTGCCGTTTATGAAGACAAAATTGGTTTTCACATGTGGTTCGACGGACAAGCTGATTATTCGCTTCTGAATCAAATCAAAAAAGAGTTGGCTGCGAATGGGCTTCAGAATTTCAGCCTTAACATTCGCGAGTTTACTGAAACTAAAACTTTTAAGATTTAGTCCGCGTACTTTCCCACGCGATAAAAGCTTTCTTGCGAATAGGATTCAAGCGGTATTCACCGGTTACGCTGGTTTCAGAAAGATCAGAACATTTCTAAAAGTATCGAGTTTGATTAGTTTATAATACTTAAACGTCATCCTTTGATTTGACAGGGGGTATTTATGAAGAAAATCATTTGTGTTTTAGTTGTGCTTGGCATTGCGGGATTAATTATATTTCAGGCCAGCTCACGCAGGATTGACGGCGCCATTATGACGCTTGACCCTATGAAACAGTCATTTACGGTCATTCAAAAAAGGTTATTATCCGGGCGTTCAGATACGTCCGAAATTTATGTGATTCCCACGACCCGCTTTCAGGGGATCAAGGCGATGATGGAATTGAAAATGGGCGACCGGGTAAAGGTTTATGTTGTCAAAAAAAGTGACGGCCGGCTTGAAGCCGCGCTGATTCAGCTGAAGCAGAAGCCGATCACGAATATTTAAGCGCACTCAAGCCTGTTTGATTTTAATTTAGAGTTATCCGGAGGATTTATGGCGAAAGCAAAGAAAGTGAAAGCACCGAAGACATCTAAGAAAGGTAAAAAAGAAATCGACGCGCCGATGATGCCGACGATCATCGAGGGCTTGTCTAAGCTGGTCGAGCGGCTTGAGATTGTCGAGCGCAAAGTGGATCAGGTGAATAGCCGTATCTCCAATATTTTATTTGAAATCCGAGGAGAGATTCAGCAAAGCGCGCGTCAGCAGAATGCTTCACACCAGCAAAACCCTTATTCGTATTCACAACCCCAGCGCCCGTTGCCCGTTATGCCTCCGCGCCAAATGTATCAGGTGGTTTGCGCGGACTGCAAAAAGAGTGCGGAAGTGCCTTTTAAGCCCGGTGACCGGCCCGTTTATTGCAAAGAATGTTTCGCCGCCCGCAAATCCGGAAATGTTGTCGTCGCTGCAGCCCCTGCCGCTCCGGCAAAAACTGAAAAGCCTTCGAAAGCTAAGAAGAAAAAGAAGTGAAGAAGATTCTTATTGGCTCATTCTTTGCGTTGATCAGCTCAAGTGTGGTGTTTGCGCAGTTGGGGCCGATTGAAGAATCGCTTGCTTATAAGCGGTATCAATCCCGTCCTCAAACTGAATTGTCCAAACTGATTTATGTCATGGATCGTTTTAATGTGCCGGGCGTTGAAGTTAAGGTTGATGACAGTACTTTTTCCGCAGACAAAGTTTTTCCTTTTTGGAAAGTGAATTTGAGGGTGAGCTACGATGAGGAAGCAGCTGAAGAATGGATTCAGAGATATTGTTATCGTTCGGATGATACCAACGAGGTGATTTATATGCGAACAGGGAATGAAGATTTTAAACCAGCCCGAGATAGCTTTCTTGAAGAGCTCAACCGCCTTCGCGAACTTTTAAAATAAAACGGTGATTTCAACTATCGATCATGCAATTTTTTTCTTTTTCCAGGGGCTGCAGAGGCCTTGGCTGGATTATTTCCTCGCATGGCCGACGTATTTAGGCGACACAAAAGTTCTGCTTAGTTTTTTGCTTCCCGCCGTTTTGATTTTCGACAAAAAAAATGCTTTTCGAACCATTGCGGCGATTTCTATCGCATTATTGATTGTGGGATATGCTTCGCCCACACTCAAAGAACTTTTTCACCGTCCGCGGCCGCATATTTTTTGGGAAAATGTACATGTGATTTTCGCAAAGCCGCACAATGACGCTTTTCCTTCGGGGCATGCGATGGTTATCTTCGCCGCCATGTTTATGCTGAGCCATTATTATCCTAAATTAAGTCCGTGGTTTTACGCGGCCGCAGTTTGGGTGGGGATGACGCGCGTCTATGTCGGTGCGCATTATCCGACCGATATTGTTGGTGGTATGATTTTTGGTGTGTTGTGCGGATGGCTTGCGAGTGTAATTGTGAAATTTTATTCGCAGCGCGCAGCATAAGGTTATAGCAAAAACGATCTTTTTCAAGTCGTTAAGAATTCGTGCTAATAAAGGGCAGGCTTCGATTTGACAAGATCGAACCATTTGGATAGCTTAGTGATGTAAGCGCTTACATCATTAAAGGAAAAACAATGCGGAAAATGACCATTTACGAAATAGCTAAAAAATCAGGCGTATCCATCGCGACGATTTCCCGCGCGGTCAATCCGGAAACACAGCACAAGGTCGCTGCGCAAACCTTGGGAAAAATTGAAAGATTGATCGCTCAGCACAATTACACGCCCAATCGCGCGGCAAGCCAATTGACGCGAGCGCGTTACATGACCGTAGGTGTGCTGATTCCGCATCATGCCGGCATTCTTCTTGAGCCGTATTACTCCAAAATTCTCTGCGGTGTGGCGGATGCATTACTCGATACAGACTATAAAATGAAAATCGTCATGCTCAAATGCCAGAAGCCAAAATGGGACAAATATAATTTTCAAATCGGCGAAGGGATTGACGCGTTGATTGTGACGCATTGGCATGCTTTCTTTTCGGGGGGAAGCTCCCTGGAGAATATGAAGATTCCTTGTGTTGTGTTAAATGACGTGGAAAACGGCGTGAAAGCGCATTTTATAGCGGGCGATCATTATCAGGGCGGGCGCATGGTCGCGGATTATTTGTTTAACGAAGGCCACCGCCGTTTTGCGGTAATGACGGGCCCGAAAGGTTCAAGCGACAGCCATATGCGGCTGAAAGGATTTCGCGACGGGTTGTCTAAAAAGAGAATTAAGCTGGAGCCTCATCAAATAATGTGCGGCGAATTTCAGGAACAAAAAGCCGCGGACATTACGGAAGACTTGCTTCAGGCAAATCCGAAGGCCACGGCACTTTTCTGTTTGAATGACGGTATGGCTTTGGGGGTATTGCGCCGCTTAAAGGAATTAAAAGTGGATTGCCCGAAGAAGATTTCGGTGGTGGGTTATGACAACGATTCACGGGGCGAACTTTCCCTGCCGGCGCTCTCGAGCGTGCAAGTGCCGCTTTACGGAATGGCACATGCCGCGGCGAAACAATTGGCGGAGTATCTTGTGAACGCTGAAAGCAAGAAAAGTAAAAATAGTTTGGCCGGCCGGATACTTTTACCGGTTGAGCTTGTGAAAAGAAAGTCCGTCAGGCAGGTTCGGTAAAAAAATTTGTACTTGAATGTAAGCGCTTACACATAAAACAAAAAGGGGAATAAGACAATGAGAAAGCAAACGTTAAAAATAAATCAAATCCTCGCGGCATTTCAAATTGCAGGAATTGTTTTTTCACAGAATGTTTTTGCAGCCGATCTTATGCTGGTGAGCAATCAACCCGTAGCGGTTGTTTCGGCAACAACCGCCGCAACATCAACAGCTGCGGCGCCGATACCGGCTGACCCGCTCGCAGACCATCCGCTTTCCGCCGCAACTATGCCGCCGCTTCCTGCAGGTTATACACGCGCGGCATCGAATATCAATTTTGCGTTTCAGGTCAAGTCGACCGGAACGTATGGAAAAAGTCTTGTTCTGCGAGATTTAAGAACGAACGTTGAGCAGACATTGGCTGGTTATTCGATCGAGACTTACGGAGAAAATATTTTTAAAGTTTACGACGTTTCTCCTGACGGTCAATTTGTCGTGTTCGCCGACAAAAGCGGGGATGAAGCGCGGCTTCAGCGCATTGATAATCCTGCCAGTAAAATCAGTGTGAATATGGCGGGTACAGGAGGATTAGGTGCGATTGAGTGGGCTGGAACAGGAAGCGCTTCCACTGTAATTTTGACCAATCTCGTCGGCAGTCAAAGTCAAAATGTCCTCGTCGGTAGTCAAAAGGTTACGGTTCTTCTTTCAACATTCACCGTCATACCTAACTTACCTGCGGGATATGTGCGCGCGGAATCGAATGTCAATTTTGCCTTTCAGGTCGACACTCTCAATACTTATTTGTACCGGTTGAAGTTAATGGACTTACGGACGGGACAAATTCAAATATTGGCGACATCGTCGCTGGAATCTTACGGCGATAAAGTCTTTAAAGTCCGGGATGTTTCACCAAGCGGGGAATTTGTCGTGTTTGCGGACAAAGGCGGCAGCGAGGCGCGGCTTCAACGCATTGATAATCCTGCCAGTAAAATTAGTGTGAGTATGGCGGGTACAGGAGGATTAGGTGCGATTGAGTGGGCTGGAACAGGAAGCGCTTCCACTGTAATTTTGACCAATCTCATCGGCAGTCAAAGTCAAAATGTCCTCGTCGGTAGTCAAAAGGTTACGGTTCTTCTTTCAACTTTCACGGTCATGCCTAATAATTTGATTCAGCCTTCTCAGACATTGTCGTCTTACAACATCCGGCCGTTGCCGACAGACGGCCGCGCTCAGGGAGATCAGCCTTTTCCGACCATAACAACCGTGGCGCCTGCAGGTGCAGTCGCAATATTGGGCCAAAATGCGCGCGGTATCCAGTCTTCTTATGAAACACGCAGCGCAGGGTGGGCGGGCGTGGGATTTACTTTTGATAATTTTTCAACGACTGGAATCGAAACAGGAAATTTGTCAATTCTTTCTCAACTCACGTTCGGAGTAAGGGGGGATACTTCAACGATAAAATTAGAAGTTGTGGATTCGCTAGATCGAAAAGCAGTGATTCATCTTACGGGAATTCGCTCCGATATCGAAGGTGTATGGTCAATTCCTGTTTCGTCCTTGACGGGGATTGATCTTGGCAAGGTACGGATGATTTATTTCATCGTCGAAGGGGATAACAAGACCGGTGCTCTTTATATCAATCAGTACCCGCTTGGCTCGAGCTTTCCAAAGGTGTATCAATCCTCAACGGAAATTACTGCGCTACCCGGGAATCCTGCCAATAACACAGTCATTCCCAATGGCGCGACTGCATCAATGACAGCCACAGGCCGCGGCGGTGTTCTGACTTATAATTCCGGTGCCCCGGGATGGGTGGGCGGAGGATTCAATTATGACAATTTTTCCACAACAGCGATTGAAACAGCGGATTTTAGTGTTTATAAGCAATTAATCTTCGGACTTAAAGGCAGTCCTTTGCGGGTCAAGCTTGAATTCATTGACGACCAAAACAAAAAGGCAGACTTTTATTTGGAGCAAATACGGACTGACCTTGAGAATGAATGGGCTGTTAGCACGGCCGATATCATTGCCGCCGGCGTGAATCTTCAAAAAATCAGGATGATTTATTTTATTATTGAAGGCGTGAATCAATCCGGAACGCTTGAGATTAATCGCATGCCCACAGTAATACAACCAAATATGGCGGCAAACATTCAAGCGTTGCCGGAAAGCCCCACACCGCGTGTTGTCAAAGTTGCGCCCGCGACGGGCACAATTGCGACCGTATCGACGCTTTCACGCGGCGCTCGGCTGGATTATCAGACCGGCACGCCGGGATGGGCAGGAGTTGGATTTACTTATGATGATCCGGCTACACCTGCAGTCGAAAGTGTGAATTTAAGCACTTTGCCTTATCTTGGATTTGGGATAAAAGGCAACGCCACCCAGGTCAAGCTGGAACTTGTAGATGCGGACGGCCGCAAGGCTTCCGTGAAGTTGACCGGCATTCGAAGTGATTTGGAACAGCGGTGGGCAATTTCGCTTTTACCTTTTGCGGCTTACGGGATCGATTTGACGCGAATCAGAACGCTGTACTTTATCGTGGAAGGCCAAAATCAAAACGGTATCCTCGATATTTACCGGCTTTAAAATAAGAAGATCCAAAAAGGAGAGACTTTGAAAAGAGCTTCTCGAATTTTATTCGGCGTATTTTTATTGAGCATCTTTGCTTTTGTGCCATTAGGCGGGTGCGAAGAATTTAAAAAAGAACCGTCCGACTTTTACACATTAGATGTTTCCCACAAATATCAACCGCATTTTCAAAGTCCTCAAAAATATACAGCGGAGGACATGCGATTTTTAGCACACGAAGTTTTAATCAAGATGAAGCAAATATTAGGGGTCGAATTTGACCGCGGAAATCCGGCTCATGTCCGTGAGCTTGCCGAATTTTTTAAATTACTTCCCAATGAGGAGCTGGATATTTATTCCACGCCTATGTCGGATTCTGACATTTTGTATTTTGTGGATTCCGAACAATTTGGGACCAAAGAATTGTATCCTCAAAACGCGCAGCAGCTTGTCGTGCGGTTTTATTGGGAGGGGCTGGCCCGCATAGCTGCCGAACATTACAAATTAAGAGTGGTGGATAACAAATCCGCTGTGAAGCCGCGCATGTCGCGCGGTAAGGTAAGCGATATGGCAACTACAGCGATGTTCGAGAAGCGGCCCGGCATAAGTATTGCGCAGGCTGCCAAAGAAAATAAGGAACGATATGATTTTGGCAGGCTCATTAAACATCTTCACGAGAAAGGATTGCCTCGCGCCAACAAACGAAGCAGTTAGGATGGTAATTTTAAGACAGCCGCTTGATGATGACCCGCAAGATCAAGCATTTCACAACCCGAAAGAGTCTTCCATTGACCGGGAACACCATTGCTATGTATTGTTATAAACTGCACGAGAGAGACATTTTTTAAATAATTTATTTTTCCGAAAATTTGATTTTTGAAAAAGATCAGTTACGTTTCCTTAAAGTTGTTTCATCTAAGAAAAAGGAATCGATCGTGCTATCCCAAAATCATTTTTTTTATTCTGCGCGTTTGCGCCGTGTTATAGCTTTTTTTCTTGTGATAGTGTTTCTTTTTTCTGACTACGCTTTTCTTCCTGCGAGCTTTGCACAAACCCTGCGTGCAACGGGTGCTGGCAATTTGTCCGCTTCGAATTTCGTTCCAATGAAACTGGCTTTTTCTGAATCGTGGGGAAAGGTTGACGAAACGTTTAAGGGAGCTTCACAGAAAACATTAATTTTGATTCAGGACGCGCATGATTCGCTTGAAGCTCAGGAAAATATTGCGCATCTTGTTGATTATTTTGTCCGCGAGAAAAAAGTTCATACCGTTTACGAAGAAGGGCTAGAAGGCAAAGTTCCCACCGACGATTATTTCGGTTTTATCCGCAACTCGGATGTGAAGCGCGAAGTCGCTTATTATTTAATGGATCATTTGCGTGTCGGTGGTGCTGAGTATGCGCATATTAATCGTCACCGGCCGTTTAATTTGGTCGGAATCGATAATCATAAACTGCATGAACAAAACTTGTTCTGGTTTCGACGTGTTTTTCAAAATAGCGATGTTATTCAAAACGACTTGCGATTGCTTAAAAAACGCCTTCAAAAAATCGCCGATAAAAAATTAAACAAAAAAATAAAGAGCTGGCTCAAAGGTTATGAGCGTTATCATCGCGGCGAAATGGCTTTTTATGATTTTCTGCGCCCCAGTGTCGATGCGCTCGGCAAGCAGCCTTTTCCGTCCAAACAGTTTCCTCAAATTCAAATCCTGCGGGAACCTTCCGATTTAGCGCAAATCAAAACACCGGAACTTTTTAAAGAAGTCGAAAGCTTTGATTCCTGGATGCTCGAAGCTTTGGGCCATAATGCTGATGAAAAAGAACTTTTACGGCTTTTTCGACAAGTTATGCTTTTCGAAAAACTCAGCACTTTTAAGCTGACGCCCCATGAATTTAAATGGGCGCAGGAAGTTCTCAGGTCATTCAACACGCAAGCCGCCGCCAAATTTATCCACCGTGCATCTAATCAATCCGTTGTGCTTTCGACGGTTTGGGAATCTTATTTGCGCGACGCATTACAGTTTTATGAAACGGCCTATGCGCGTGATGAGGCCGTCGAGCAAAATCTTGCGAACGGTTTTTTGAATGACAAAGAAAATGAAGCCGTGCTCGTCTTCGGCGGATTTCATAAAGATGCCATCAAAAATATTTTGCAGAGGCACGGGATTTCTTATGCTGTAATCAGTCCTAAGATCTCGGGAGTTTCGAAAAGGCATCAGGCCTATTATCAGGAAATTATGGCACATGGATATTTGAAATCAGAACTTCCGCAAGCCTTGGCGCGTGCGACGGTTCAAAACCATGTTTTTCAAATTACTTCCCGCGAAGGTTTTCCCGCATATTTACGAAGAGTTCTGCCCCCACGTCTGTCTTCTTTGCTGCCTTTGACAATCGCACGTTCTGAACAACGCGATAACGGTATCGAACGTGTGGACTACCCTGACTCCCATTTGCGCATTGCCATGGCGCAAATCAATACAACCGTCGGAGATTTTGAAGGCAATTATCGTAAAGCTTTAGCATCGTATGAAAAGGCGCGCACTCAAGATGTGGATGTGCTTGTTCTGCCCGAGCTAACTATTTCCGGTTATTTGCCGGAAGACTTGGTCAATAAAGAACATTTTGTGCGCCAAAACAAAGAAACATTGCATTTGTTTGCGAAACAGATTCAAGACATGACGGTGGTGATCGGATTTATTGATTCCGATGATCAGGGTAATTTGTATAACGCCGCCGCGGTGATCTCAGACGGTGAAGTCAAACATGTTTATCATAAATGGGATTTGCCGAATTACGGCGTGTTTGACGAAAAACGAAATTTTACCGGCAAAGAAACAACGATTTTCACTCCCGGACACACGCCATTTGTTTTTACGGTTAAAGGTTTGCCGGTGGGCCTTAATATTTGTGAAGACATATGGAATGACCGCGGTCGCGGACTCAATGTGTATGAAGAAGAAGCCAAGTTGGGCGCAAAATTACAAATCAATATTTCAGCGTCTCCTTTTCATGAACAAAAACTGGATCAAGTCCGCTTAGATTTGTTGCGAAAAAGAGCCGCGCAAACAGGTTCCATTATTCTTTATGCGAATTTGGTGGGGGGACAAGATGAGGTTGTTTTCGACGGTGGCAGCATGATTATGACTCCGCAAGGAGAGTTGACTGCGCGTGGAGCCCAGTTTCAAGAAGACCTCGTTATTACGGACGTTGATTTAAGCCGTTCGAATAATCAGCCTCATGCGGATGCGCTTTTCCCCGCAATGAGCCCGTCGCAAAACAGCAGCCGTAAGGTTCCGCTCGAAAAACGTGAATTAACACCGCCGCTTTCGGCAATTGCGGAAGATTACGAAGCGATGGTTCTCGCGACGCGTGATTATTTAAGAAAAAGTGGTTTCAAAACAGTGGTTTTGGGTTTGAGTGGCGGAATTGATTCGGCGGTTGTCGCTGCCATTGCACGTGATGCGATTGGTGCTGAAAATGTGAAAGGCATTTCGATGCCGACACAATTTAATAGTGAAGGCACGAAAAGCGATGCGCGCATAACCGCCGAAAAGCTTGGGATTAAATTTGAAGAGAATCCGATTCAGAACTTGTTTAGCCTGTTTCTAAGCACGGTCGAAGGTAACGCCAAGACAGGCTTTGTGGCGACATTTTATGCCTTTTTACGCTGGTTTTCTATGATGCCCAAATTTGGACATTGGTTTCAACGTTTTTCCCTCGTCGGTTTTTCAGCGTTCGGAATTTCAGAAGAAAATATGCAAGCTCGCATTCGGGGCATGATGTTAATGCGTGAATCCAACAAAAATGGCTCGTTGCTTTTGACCACCGGCAATAAAAGTGAAACGGCAGTGGGTTATGCAACTTTATATGGAGATATGGCAGGCGGATTTGCACCGATTAAAGATGCCTATAAAACTAGAGTATTTGATTTTGCACGGTATGTGAATCAGCGCGATGCTAGAGAAGTGATCCCTGTGAGCACAATTGACAGACCGCCTTCCGCGGAATTAAACAAAGACCAAAAAGATGAAGATGCGCTGCCGCCTTATGTGACGGAGCTTGATCCGATGCTCAAGCTTTATCTTGAAAAAAATGCCCCGGCTGAAGATTTGGCAGTTGTTGCCGGAATGAAACAGGCTTTAACAGAGAAGGGCATTTATTCGGAGGAGAAACATCGGCTTTTTGCGGACGAAGTTTTCACAACGGGCAATTTGATCCAGGCGCTTGCGAAACTTCGGGCGCAGCTTGGCAACCCCAATGACGAGCCCTTTTCCAGTCTTAAGGAAAGAGCCGCAGAATTAGGCTCCAAAAAAGCGCATGATGTGATTCGCCGCGTTGATTTAAATGAATATAAACGTCGGCAGGGACCTCCGGGAGTTAAATTAACACCGACCGCCTTTGGTAAAGACCGGCGCATGCCCATCGTGAATACTTATCGTCAAAGAGGGGTTGAAGATTTTTTACGCCGTGATGGCGCACCCCGAGCTGTAACAGTTAAAAAAGAAGACGCCGCGCTGATTGTCGGAAAATTCGCGCCTTTTCATAACGGCCATGAATCTTTGATTAGGCAGGCATTAAATGAAAATGAAAAAGTAGTTGTTTTGGTTTATGACCATCCCGAATTAATTAATATTTCCGCCACTGAAATGGCTGAAATGATTACAAAAATTATTAACAACGAGCGTTTGACGGTCATTCCTGTTTATGGCGCCCCTCCGGCCGGAGATTCCCGGGAAGCACGTCAAGCGCATCTTGATTTCATGAAACGGCAATTGCCGCCCAATATTCATGTTACCAAGGTTTATAACAATGAATGGTATGGCAAAGATATTGCGAATGGATTAAATGCGGAAATTATTCAACCCGATCCTAAAAGAACGCAGATTGGTATTTCTGCAAAAAAAATCCGTCAAGATCCCACTTCGCTTGCGGAAGCCCATGTGCATCCGGATATGTGGGAGCGATTGCAAAAATCAGGAACTAAAATGTGGGCGGTTCCGGATCAGGAAAGGCTTTACCGTGAAGGCATGGATGCAAGTTTTGTTGATCGGTCCATGGACGAAGCTGAGAAGGTAAGAATCCGCGCAAGTATTGAGGCTAAAAATCCAGGCTATGCAGATAAGGCTAAGCTTTTCGCACCCGTCAAATGGGATCCGGCAACGTACGAAAGTGAAAACCTTCCTTCAGTTGTTGGCAATCTGAGAGATCACGCCACATTCAGCCAGCAACGCGGTGTGCGTATTTTGGATTTATTAATCCGCGATCCTAAAAAAGGCTGGGCCATTCCGAAAGTTCTTGAGCCTTTCCGCGAAGCGATTCAAATGGCGGTGGAACATGAACGCGCGATCAACCCTGATTTTGATGAATTGCATGTTTACGTGACGATTGACCAAAAGAAAGTCGAGCCGGATAAATTTCAACGCCGTCCCGGCGGGCATGCCGATGCTTTTCCGACGAAAGAAACCAACAACATTTCATCGGAGCTTGTTTTGGATGACACCTACATCATGTCGGACCGGCCTGAAATTTCGACATGGCTCATGCCCGGACCTTTTCCGGTCAAGGATGTTGATTTGAATGATGATGAAGCCGTTTTGAAGCGTTTTGATGAGGTCGGACAAAAGCAAATCGCAGCCGGCAAAGCAAAGCAAATGCCCGCGTTTCAAATGATTCGCATGACGCCCTATGACATTCATGCGGTTGCGCAAAATAAGACAGGCCATCCGATTGAACGTACCTTTATCAAGGTGCAATTCAGCCGCGACCGTTTGAACATGATGGGCAATACCTTGAACCGCGTTGAAGATAAAAAGGGCACGCCTGTTTTTGATTATTCGGATTGGACATGGATTCCCCGCAAACAGGGGGTGCGTAATAACCGTAACAGTATTCTTGGTTGGAATCGCGCGGATGCGGATCAATTTCTTGAAGTGGATCCTTCCAAAATTGATTTTAATCAGGGTAAAGTGGCTTTTGATTGGGCTGAGCCTGAAGTTTTATTTATTAAAAAAATTGAGGGCGTGCATGCCGAGCCCGCGATTGAGGGCGAAGTTTTAGAGACAAAGGTCAATGGGGATATCGTCACTTTCAATATCGCGCAAAAAGGCGACCGAAAAATTACCACGAGCCAGGGCGATCAATATTTTTTAAGCGATGAAAAATTTAGAGACCGTTACTTTGCGGATGAAGGCAAAGACGGTTTTTATCAGCCGCAAGCGCAGGTTGCGCGAGCTATTCGTATTATAAAACCGATTCGTATTCGCTCTTCTTGGGGTGCCTGGCAATATTTGTCTGTGGGCAGTGTTCTCGTTAGTACACACGCCGATCATGCTTACGGCATTCATAAAGATAATTATGAAGCGTCTTATCGCCGCACCGATGCTGAAGGCAATTTTCTGAGTGAACAATTATTGAATCCTGATCAGGTTGTTTCAGCAGATGTTTCGCCGGCTCTTAAAGGACAAATCGAGAGTCTTAATCCTGCTCATTCAACAGATAATCTTTTTGGTGTGGCCAAATGGGATGTCGCCGGATTCAATGAACCGCATTTACCGGTAGTCATCAGCGACACACTTTCAAATCGTGACAATGTCAGCTATTTTGAAGGTGACACAGGTATACGCTACTTGGACCTTTTAATTTATGCCCCCGGCCAGGGGTGGGCCATTCCAAAAAATTTGGAACCGTTTATAGAACCGATTCGTTTAGCTTATGAAGCAGAACGTTTAGCGAACCCTGCTTTTAAAGAACGGTTCATTCATATTACCGTTGATCAAAAAACAGTGCCAATAGACAAGCCCGGGCGCAGACCAGGATTGCATGCGGATGCCGGTTTGAAAGATGCGAATGGCCGTTCAATCGATGTGCTGGCTGAAAATCGCAGAGAGATTGAAGCGATGCGCGGCAAGTCGTCGGATCATGCGTATGTTTTTTATGATAAATTACCGACGGAATTTTATCCCGGGCCTTTTCATTTGGAACAAGCCGCTGACGGCGCCACTTTTGAATCTTTGGTTCCTCCCGGACAAACGCCCGTTACTTATCCGAAATTTACTTTGCTGCGGCTGAATGCTTTTGATGTACACACATCCACAATCAATCAAACCGGTGAGTCACAAAAACGGACATTTTTTAAACTTCAATTTACCGAACGCCTTTTGGACCGCCCAAATAATTCAATCAATTCCTTTTTGAATTATGACCGTGCCCGCGCGGTTTCAGTACAGCGCTCCGAACAGCGTTCAAACATGAGCCGTGAGGATGCGCTCGCGAATATTGCGAGATTGAATGCTGCGCGTCCAAAGGGTTACCCGGAAAGAAGCTTGAATCTTACCAAGCCTTATACTGCGCCGATTGTTTATAAAAATGCGCGTTCGAAGAAAAATCCTTATGGTTGGGCGCATCCTGATTTAAGCGACTCAAAAATTTCCGCGGCTGATAGACACCGTGCAATTGAAACATTGCGTGCCCATATTATGCGTTTTGATGAGCAGTTTGATCTAAGAACCGATTTTGATCCGGAAACGGGTTTGCCGGTTAACGATGCTGAAACCGGCTTGAACGGCAGAGGATCACTTGGGCGACATGGACCCAATCCGGCTGAAGATGCGATTTTTTTGCGTTATAACAAAGCGGGTGAGTTGGAGGTTTTGGTGATTGAAAGAAATGACGGCGGCGGCCGGGCTTTGCCGGGCGGCATGATCAAGGAAGGGGAAGAAAATTTAGTCGGTGTGACATCAACTCGAGAATTAGAAGAAGAAACTAAGCTTCAAATTGATATGACGAAAGGTGTGGTTGTTTTTCGCGGGAAAGCGAATGAATGGCGCGATACCAATGATGCATGGATGGTGACACGAGGTGTGGCAGTTTTGCTTTCATGGGAAGAGTCCCAGCATTTAAAACCGCACGCAGGAAGTGACGCCAAGAAAAAGACTGCGCGCTTTGTTAAAGTTACCGACAATATGGGGCTTTACGCGCATCATCAAATTAATGTGAATAATGCCGTTGCGATGGTGAGAAATGGACAGCTTCAAACTTCAGATGAGGCTATCAACAAAAATATACCGGCTGTAGATATCACCATTACAGACATTGAAGAGGCCTATGAATTATTCAAGGCGGGCAAAGGAAAAGTGTCAGAAAGTTACGATTTAATTGTGCCCGAAACTCCGCATGGCGGGGGCTATGCCGTTTTCGCGGGGCTTGAAGAAACACTTTCTTCAATTCGCCGCCGTCGATTTACACCTGATCACATCGCGGCTTTGCGCAAAATGGAAACTTTTTCAGAAGACTTTTTAAAATTTTTACAGCAATTTACATTTGAAGGCGATTTGGATGCTTTGCCGGAAGGATCGGTTGTTTCACCGAAAATTCCTTTAATGCGTATTCAAGCCACGCCCGTGGAAATGGCGCTTTTAAAAGGTTTGATTCAAAACCGAATTGGTTTTAGTACGAATATTGCGACAAAGACTGCCCGAATTACTCAAGCGGCTAATGGTGATTTCGTGACTCCCGAGGCAATGGAACGTTTGCGCAAGAAAGACGGACTCGCTCCCGAGCAAGTCAAAAAAATACGCCCCGTTTCGGATTTTGGTCAGCGTCGAGGGCAGGGTAAAGGTTCGCTTGTCGCATCCCTCGCGGCAATTATTGGCGGAGCTATTTCGACTTCGTTTGTAAAAGCGGCAAAGCAGTTTTTCTTGAATGCAAGCGGAACGATGGCGCATCTTTTTATCTCGTCTTTTCCGGCAAAATTAGAAATTATGGCTTTTCGTATTTGGGGAAAAATTTATCCGAAGACCTCTATTTTCCTGCTCGACACCTATGATTCAATTGAAGCGACAAAAAAAGCAATTATTGTCGCAAAAGAAATGGTCTTAAACGGAGGGCAGCTTTTTGGCGTTCGCTTAGATAGCGGCGATTTAGTGGTGCTATCGCGCACGATTCGAAAAATGCTGGATGATGCCGACCTTCACTATGTCAAAATTTTCGCGACGGATGATTTGGATGAATTTAAAATTACCGACATTTTATCAAAAGGCGCGCGCATTGACGGATTTGGCGTTGGCACGAATTTAATCACGGGCGGTAAACAAGCTACCTTAAAGTTGGAGTTTGTTCCATCTCATGGCGAGCGTTATTGGCGCGCGCGGCATCAAGGGCAATTTACGCGTTATGTGCGCACTGACAGAGACCGCGTGGCGCATGCGAGCTATGGTGAAGAAATGACGGAGTTGCTCCGCCCCTTTTGGCGCAAGGGCCAACGTGTTCAAGATGCTAAAAAGCCCTGGAAAGCGCATGAGCGTGCAATTGATGAGCTTAGGCAATTTAAGCCCGAAAATAAAAAATTAGAAAACGCAGCCACGATTCCCGTTGAAGACCAAAAAAATCCTTTGACGATTAACCCCGAAACAGATGCCATTATTTCGATTGACGCCACAAAAGCATTTATGAAAAAGGGTGGTTTGCCGGTGAAAGATGGCGACGATGTTGTTGCGCCCATCAAATTGCTCTTACGGCGCTTTCCGAAAAATCGGCGTTTTGCGGCTGTAGACAAACATCCGCGTGGACATATATCTTGGGCAAGCTCTTTTGTCGGAACTCCACCCATGACTTATTTAACTTATGAAGAGGTTGAAAAGTGGACGGATGCAAATCATAAAATTGGGCCGAATGCTAAATTTGACTTAGCGCAGCTTAAAGAAAAACTTAAAAGAATTGGCGGGCAAATGCTATGGCCCGATCACGCTGGAGAAAACACTCCGGAGTCGGAGCTGCATCCTGATTTTCTGGAAAGCGATTTTGAATATATTGAAGTTAAGGGTATGGATCCCGCGACAGATTCTTACAGTGCCTTTTTTGATAATGACGGCAACCCCACGAAATTGGCGCAAGAGCTTAGAAAGCGGGGAATTAAGCGAGTTTTTGTTATGGGCTTGGCCTATGATTATTGCGTGGGCTGGTCAGCCGAAGGCGCGCATAAATTAGGATTTGAAGTTGTTGTTGTAAAAGATGGTACGCGCCCGGTTGGTTTTCCTGCGGATAGTATTTCAAAAATGGATGCATCTTTTGCGGCAAAAGAAATTCCGGTTGTTTCGACTCAGGATGTTCTTGATGCCAACGATTATCGTGGTGTCAACATGGCCAAGATGCTTGAAACCCCGATTGCGCACCCTGATTTTCCGGAAGAAGAAGATAGCTCCGCGCTTGAAGAAGATATGTACCACATTACGATGGGCCAAACGCTGTTTCTTGAAAACTTACATAATCAGCCGGCGACTTTTGATTATTTTTATCGTGCTGCGCCTTATGGTCAGGATCACATCACGGTTTCAGGTTTGCGTTTCCTTCTTGAAGAATTAAAAAAATTCCGTTTTACTGAAGAGCAAATTCAATATCTAGCGAACATTCACAAGTTGAGCAGTGCTTCGGAGCTTGATCCAAAATATGTTGCTTACTTGCGAAATTATCGCTTCCAAGGTGATATTTCAGGCTTGCCTGAAGGCAGTGTGGCTTATCCGAATGAACCGATTTTGACGGTCAAAGGCACGCTTTTTGACACCATGATCATTGAGACATTGATTCTGAAGACAATGAATTTTGGTGGGTTGATTTCAACTTGGGCAAGTTTGGAAAGACAACAAAAAGGAAATAATGCTCGTTTGATTGCGACCGGTCTTGAGGGCGCGCATGGAATTGCTCATAGCAGAGCAGCCTATGCGGCCTTTATTGCGGGCATCGACGCGACAGACGATTTTGATGCCGCAATGCGTTATGGAATTCCGTTAGCTGGCCCTCGCCAAAAGGGAACAAGATTGGGCGCGGATCTTTTGACCGGTGGACCGAAATCTTCTATGGGCGGGGTTTATAAATTAGTTCATATAAATAAACGTGGTGTTGTTAAGTTGAGTGAGAACGCGGCTAAAACATCGTTGCCCGGGAATAAAGTTATTGTTGAAGTTGTGGACAAAACCACGGGAAAAGTATTGCGTCGGTTGAAAAAGTTACAAAGTGAAAAGCTTGAGTTGGCCGCGAATGAAAAAATTAGAGTTCGATCCATTCCGCTTGTACACAAGGGCGAAGCCATTTATTCCGTACCAGATCCTTTTGAGGTTCGTGCTTATCGCGACGCGGATGCGGCGCGCCTCAAAGACATTAAAGCGTCGGAAGTTTCTCCGCGCATGGCGGCTTTCCAGAAAAAGCTCATTGATCGCATTCATGGCCGATCTGAGCAGCGCAAGCCGCATCCGAATGTTCAGGAATCCGAATTATCAGAGGGCGAGGTAGATCAACTTTATGCTTTCTCAAAATCAATGATGGAGCAAGCGCGAAGTATTTTGGATGAGTTTATTGTGCGGGGGTTTGGTCAATCAAAAAAAGATGATGGTAGTGTCTTGACCGATATTGACCCTGCAATTCAACAGCGTGTTTTAGAAATGGTGCGTGAAAGATTCCCGGCGCATTATGTGCTCGCGGAAGAAAAATTGACTTCGGCTGAAGCGAGAGAGAATGACGCTTTAAAAAACTCCGATTATAAGTGGGTAGTTGATCCAATTGACGGGTCTCGAATTCTCGGAGAGGGTAATAATTATTACGCTATCTCGATCGCCCTGTATTTCAAGGGAAAACCGGTGCTAGGATTAGTTTATTCGCCTTTCTTGGGCGGTTTTTTAGAAACTTCGCAGAATGAACCGCATGTCACCTTAAATCATATGCCGATTGTGCTTGATCCGAAGGCGGCTTTGCCTAAAACCCTCAAAACGATTATTCCGGGCACGACTCCCTACTCTGAGAATTTTAGAGAGGCCCTATTGGATGATACTAGGCTGCGCCAAGCAGGCGTTCAAAAGATTGAAACACAAGTGGTGATCCGTTCCGCAGTGGTTAACCTGGCCAATATTTTACGTAGCCGTTACGACTTATTTGCCAATATCGGCGAAAAGGAAATGAATATTTGGGATATTGCCGCGGCAGGCTATCTTCTGCAAAAAGCTGGGCGCAGCATGCTTGTTTCGCGTGGCGGTAAGTGGGAAAATGCTCTCGAAGTTTTTAGACATGATTTGACTTCGACGCAAACTATGAGTGGTTATCATTTTATAGCTGGATCCGACGCTGTTTTGGCCCATGTGCAAGCCATTTTGAGTCCGAGCGGTACACCCGTGAACAGTAGCCAATTACCCAGAGATGTCGAAACTGTTTCAAACCGAGTGATCTCGCACGATAAGCCCTTCGCGGCGGTATTCGATTTTCATGGAACCTTGGTAGAAACTACATGGAAAAATGAATTTGCGCTTGCGTATGACCAGGTGAAAAAAGTTGGTATGGCTGCCGCGCTTGCATGGGTTGAAAAAAACGCGCATCAAGATTTACGAGTTTTTATGCCCGCGCAGCTTGGAATGAAACAGTCTGAATTTTTAAAAATTTTGGCGGTAGCACAGGAAGAGTCTCGTGAAAACTATTTTCCGCGACTGCTTGACGGCGCGCGTGAAATGGTTCAGGCGCTTTTGGAAAGAAATGTGCCTGTTTTTATTCTTACGGGGTCGCCGAGTGAGGTTGTTTTAAAACAGCTTGAGCAAGCGGGCCTGCTTGATTTAATTCCTAAAGAAAACATTATTACTCGAGATCGCATTGAGCAATCCACCGGTAAGGTTCAAGGATCGCTCAAAGATGCGGCGATTTCAAGTCTTCAAACGCAGCTTCCTAATCACCGCTTTTTACATTTTAGCGATTCACCGGGTGGATTCGAATCAATTCACCAAATCGAGGGTTTTAATTTTGGGCGCGTGGATGGCGAAGGCCAGGAAAGGGTCGCTAAGCGGGAAAGGATGGTTGGAAGTCAGGCTGATTTCTTGTTGAACGCTGGGTTTAAGCATTGGCGAGAGCTAATTGATTTTCTGAAAATTAAAACAGCGTTGCAATACCAAGCTCCCGTGCTTGCGACGACCAGTGATGAGGCCGTTGAAGTCCCGTTTATTTTGCCGGCAAAGCGGAATGGTGGATTGGCCCTCCACATTTTTGTCAGTGACGATCTGAAGGAGGTTACTTATTCGGAAGTGCTTGACGATTCTCAAGTTTATGGCAAAGAGGGTGCTGTAGATTATACGAAACTTAAACTTAAAAAAATCGCTACGTTTCCAAGCTCTTACCTTATTTCTCCATCCAAACAAATTGCGGTACTTTCGCCGCCGGAAGTTTTAGACGCGATCGGGCGTGTTTGGCCCCAACATAAACGCTATACGACTTATCGTGGCGTCACGACATCGTGGGATCAAGAGGAAGACATTAATGTTTGGTCATTCAACATTGATAGCGGTTACCTGCTTAAGGTTTTGCATGAAGCCGGGTTGCTCAACGAGACTGTCAAAAAAGCCGCTGAAGTGGGCGTGGGCGGCGGACAGGTTTCCGCCGATATTGTCGCAGCGCTGCCTCATTTGGAGGAAATGACGTTCTCCGATATTAGTTTGTATGCTTTGCGCGCCGCAAAGGCAAACATTTTGCCGTGGATTAAGAAGAAACTCATACGGCTTAGGACTTTTCTTGGAAAAGGTATTAAAGCCTTTCCGAAAGATTTAGATTTGTTGATTGTCAATCCGCCTTATATTCCCACATCGCCATTTGAAAAAAGACCCACGAACGATCCTTATCGAGGTACCGGGTTGATTCATGAAGTGATTCAAGACGGTTTTAGGCATTTAAATCCTGCGAATCCTAAGGCAGCGGTTGTGATGAATGTAAGCTCTTTGGCCGCACAGGATTTTGAGCGTTATCAGCAAGAGTTTTCAGCGCAAGTTGAAATTTCGCCGATTGGGGAGCCTTTACTTGTGCCGCTTAAAATTCGTACGATTTCAGAAGAGTGGAAGCGGTGGTTGGTTGAAAATGGAATGCTTGAAAGACGCCCCACGACCAAGCTAGGCGAAGAGGAATATTGGCACCGGATTCAAGCCTATGTCATTCGCCCCAAGGCGAATGTGCGTTCGGAACAACGTTTAGCAGATAGTCAGCCTGTAACTATTTTTCAATCCAAGCCTGTTCGTGCTTCTGCAGTTGAAGGGGTTTTTGTAGCTCCTATTACAGTGCTTGTTGATGCGCGTGACTTTGCCGCTTTTAATTCGGAACAGAAGCAAGAGTTTTTTAAGTTGTTCGAAAAATATCAAGGGCAACAGCATTTGAAATTTATCTTTGAAAATATAGCAGCTTTAAACGAACAAGATCCTGTCGCTGCTGAATTACGGGATTTTGCAGGGCAATATCCACGTTTGATTGAAACGCGCAATCAATCCCTAGATAGGTTGGCACTTCCGAAAACAGCGGTGATTATGGTTTCAAAAGAGGGGCTGGATAACGCGGCTCGGGAAAGTATGATCCGAAGCAGTGTGCCCCAGCACTTGATCGTTTCATATAAAAGACAAAATATCTCCGCAGGGTTAATTACAGCGGCACTTTTATTGTTTCAATCGGAACGGTATCAAGCTTATCAAAACCGGTCACTTTCAGAAGTTCCGAGTGATTTACAAGCTCAAGTATTTGAGATTTTGGAAAGCTTTGTTTATATTGGGCGTTCGGCTTAATCCGCTTAAAATTCGCGGGGTTAGGGCAGGCGTTTTGACCCGGCTGTGTCAAGTATTTGGCAAATGGAAGCCTTTGTAAATTCCTTCCCGAAAACGCGGTGCCACACCTCGGGCGATTCCATAATTAAGTAAGTGGTTACACCGGGAAGATGCTTTTCGAGCATCTCGACCAAGCCTTTATAGAGTTCGAGGCGGCGGTGTTTGAAATAACGCAATTTTCCGTCCATGCCGTTGACCCATTGTCCGTAAGGTAATTTTGATTTCGGAAAACGGTCCTGCATTTTCTTTTTGAGATCCGGCATCATGCGCAAGGAGCCGATTGAAATCCAGGCAATTTTATCGGCCGGCACTGCCGCTGCGATTTTCTGAACGGTGATTTCGTATTCTATTTCCCAATTTTCAAAATCAATCATCGGGTCAAAATGAAATCCGACGCGGTAGCCCGGAATTTTAGCGATTTTGGATGCGGCTTCCAATCTCTCCGCGATTGTGGCGCATTTATGCTCTTCTTCTTTCTGAATCGGTCCGGCATTAATCGACCAAGATACGATGGTTTTACCTTCAGGTTTTAAATCCAAAAGATTTTTGATGTTATCGCTTTTCGTTTTAAATTCGAGCACGGCATTTTTTTGCTTCGCAAAAAAAGGTACAAGAATTTTCGACGTATGCGTGATGTGATCAAGCGAAAGCGAATCGGATAAATGGCCGGTGCCGATGCGGAAAAATTTACCGGGGTGGCGATTAAGGAATTTTTGAAGATTATCGAGAATCTCATCCATGTTTACGTAAATCATCAGCAGGGGATTGGTTAAATAAGCCTGCAGAATGCAATAGCTGCATTCCATGTCGCAGCCTTCCTGTAAATGAAGCGAGTGATAATCGCAGGAGAAATAATCTTCGGCTTCGGGAAAAGGTTTGAAGGAACGGCCCTGATCGCGCGCCAGGAAAATTGTTTTCTTGCCTTGCACCCAGGGGTCACGATTGGTTTTTACGTTTTCATAAACATCGCTCGCGTGTTTCGCGCTTTCACGCGGGACATTCGGAAAGCGTTTCAAAATATCTTTTGTAAGCGGAAGTTTTTCTGCACCTTTTTCGATATAGATTTTGGAGGGAGTGAACAATTTCATTGTTCCGCTCCACGTTCCACGCCCCACGCCCCACGGTTTTCATTCGTGGCCCGTGGCTCGTGGCCCGTGGCTCCAAATAAATTTGAAAGTTCGTTAAGTAATTCCGTGTTATTTCTTTTTTTTGCCCCAAGTTCTAAGATTCTAAGTTTTTCATTGTACATGGCTTGTGCGGCTTGGGTTTGCGCAGGATTGAGAATACCGGATGCGATGGTTTCCGCCAAAGCTTTGACGCGAAAACGGTCCATGGCTTCGTATTTGTGCGAAAGCTGGTCTTCATGTCCGCCATATTTTTTTAAATATTCTTCCTCGATCAAACCGACAGGGTAGCGCGATGCGATGCGCAGCCACATTTCATAGTCTTCACAAGCGGGGTAACTTTCATTAAAGCGCCCGACTTCATCCAAAAGCGAACGATGAATCATGACCGCGGACGGACTGATCGCGCAAAGCGGCAGGCAATGTTCAAAAATCCAGCCGCCTTCTTTTTCGTGTTTTTTCATTTTATTGACGCGTACGCCTTTACGGATCCAAATTTCATCAGTCTGGCAGATTTTATATTCCGGATTTTTCAGAAAAAAATTCATTTGAGCCGCAAGCATATTAGGCAGCCATTCATCGTCGGAATCAAGAAATGCGATCCACTCGCCTTTGGCTTGTGCGATGCCGGTGTTGCGTGCGGCGGAAACTCCGCGATTGGCTTGGCTGATAAATTTAATGGGGAATGCTTTAGGAGTGATGGGAGCTTCGCCAAAACCCAAATGATGTTCTTTTCCGTTCGGCAAATAAAGTTTATGGATTAGCTCTTCGGTATTATCGGTGGAGCCGTCATCGACTACGATCAGTTCAAACTCCGCGCCCTGCTGGGTCAGCACCGAATGAATAGCGCGACGCACAATGTCGGCCCGGTTATATGTGGGGATAATCACTGAAATCATGCGGGCATTTTAGCAGAATTGGCTTAAATTAGGTCGTGTTGACATTGTTTCTACGCTCGCGACAGAGACGCGTTGCAAGCAGCACAAGGAACGAAGAGAAAGGCGCACCCGCTGCGGTGCGTCGACGATGAGTGACGCCGTGATGCGACGCAACTCGCTCTGTCCCCCCAAAAAGGTTATCCATGGGTTGTGGCGGCATGGTTGTCGTCTCAGCGTTGTTCCTCCTCGACGTAGTGCAGAGACTACGCCATCGTCGTCACGCCTTGATTCGACAGCCATGGCGCTCACAACGCGAGTGCATAAACAATGTCAACACGACCTACCCTTTCCGGGTTTTTACTTGCGGCATTGCACCAAATGCATAAAAATGGGGCATGAAAATTTTTGGAGCTAAGAAATGGCTTGAAATTATTATTTGTGTGCTTATTCTGATGAGCGCGCGCGCAGCTTTTGCCGCGGGCAGGATTGATGCGATTGCTGATTTGCAAGAACAGCGTGTGAATGTTTGCAAAGAGCTTGTGAGCGGGGATGATAAAAGTGTCATCAAGGCTTTGAAGGAGACCGGGGATTTGATTGAGAAGCAGATTAAACAATCGGCTGATCCCGAGTTTTCGCGCAGAGCTTTTACCCCCGCAACCCGGAAGCTGGATTTAATTTACCAAGCTGATAAAGTCAGAAAGCCTCAAATCAATTATATGGGCGATGTTTATCGTGCGGCGCTAGCCGGATTGAGAGTTCAATACCGGGATGAAATTCGTCGGCAAATCCTTGAGGAAAACAATCTTAAATCAGATTTTTTTGAAAATGATTGCAGGAGACTACTTAAATAAATGTTAACCCCTTACGCAACGAAATGGATTTGGCGCGTTTTTTGGATAGTGATCCTGATCAATATTTTTGTTGTTTGCTCGCACTATACGAATAATTTACGCGCCCGCTTTCCAAATATGGATTGGTCGCGCGCCCATTTTGGAATTGCTTCATGGTATAGCGAAAAAGATAAGTTTATTAACAAACGCACGGCGAATAATGAGAAGTTTGACGATGACGCGATGACATGCGCTTCCTGGCATTATCCATTTCAGGAAAAACTGCTCGTAATCAATGCTTTTAACGGTCATTGGACGGTTTGCCGCGTGAATGACCGCGGGCCGGCGAAACGGCTGCACCGCGAAATTGATTTAACCCACGCTGTTTTCCGTGAAATTTCGAAATCAAAAACAGGCCTCATTCCGGTTACGGTAATCCCTATAGAAAAGGCCAAAACCCGTTTCCGTTAAATTCAGCCGGATAAATCCGGCCAAATGAAGATAGGGGCTTGACTTAAATAGCATCCTGTTTATGATTTAGGCCTGAAATTCTAATTTCATCCTGCCATGAAGGGCTGCTCGGGGCGGCTCTTAAACTGATAATTAAGGACTGATAATGATCATTGGTGTTCCTAAAGAAACGGCGTCCGGCGAAAACCGCGTGGCGCTTGTTCCTGAAACAATTGCGAAGCTGATTAAAGCTGGTTTTCAGGTCAATATTCAGCAAGGCGCCGGGGCCAAAGCCTATTTTCAAGACGCCGATTATCAAAAAGCAGGCGCGAATGTCATTTCTGATGTTTATGTATCGGATGTCATCGTCAAAGTAAGCGCGCCCACAGCTGCTGAAATTGCCCGCCTCAAATCAGGCGCGATTTACATCAGTTTTTTGAATCCATTAGCGGAACCTTCCACAAGCGCTGAGCTTGCGAAAAAAGGCGTGACGGCTTTCAGTATGGAGCTCATTCCGCGTACCAGCCGTGCGCAAAGTATGGACGCGCTTTCTTCCCAGGCGAATATCGGCGGCTATAAAGCTGTTTTAACAGCGGCAACGGTCATCGGAAAATATTTCCCGATGCTAACGACGGCCGCCGGAACTGTTCCGCCCGCAAAAGTTTTGGTGATTGGTGTCGGTGTTGCCGGACTTCAGGCAATCGCAACTGCGCGCCGTTTGGGTGCGGTTGTCAGCGCTTTTGACATTCGCCCTGAAGTGAAAGAACAAGTTCATAGTTTGGGAGCGAAGTTTGTGGAAGCTAAAGTTGAAGTTGCGAGCGCGGAAGGCGGCTACGCGAAAGAAGTCAACGAAGACACCAAGAAAAAATTGCAGGAAGCTTTGGCTGAAACCGTTGCGGCTTCGGATATTGTGATTACAACCGCGCAGGTTCCGGGTAAAAAAGCGCCGGTGCTTGTAACACGCGACATGGTTGCGAAAATGCGTGCGGGTTCGGTCATCATCGATATGGCTGCTGAACAAGGCGGCAACGTTGAGGGTTCAAAAGCAAACGAAACGGTTGAAACCGGCGGGGTTCGTATCCTCGGCCCGGTGAATTTGCCGTCATCCATGCCGGTACATGCCAGCCAGCTTTATTCGAAAAATATTTTTTCTTTACTGAATTTGATGGTGAAAGAAGGCAAGCTCAATCTTGATCTGAATGACGATATTTTGAAAGGCGCTTGCGTCGCGCATGGCGGGCAAGTGGTGAATGAAAGAGTGAAGGGGTTACTTAAATGAGACCACAAGTTATGGAACAAAGTGAGCATAACTTGTATGGTTTAAATTTATCCCGAGTCAAAATTATGTTCGATGGAGATATCAGCCCGGAGCAAGGCGAAGGACATTTACTATGAACGAAGTTTTCTTAAATGGAATCACGGTGCTTTTGCTCGCGACTTTTGTCGGGCTTGAAGTTATCAAAAAAGTTTCACCGCTTTTGCATACGCCTTTGATGTCTCTGACGAATGCGATTAGCGCGATCAGCATTGTCGGCGCGATTTTAGTCGCCGGTTCCGCGGAGCATCACAGCCGACTCGGAACGATTCTTGGCGCCGTCGCGGTTTTTTGTTCGATGACCAATATTGTTTCCGGATTTTTAATCACGGACCGCATGTTGAAGATGTTTAAAAAACGTGAACCGGTAAAAAAATGAGTATGAGCATGATTACTTCCATCGCTTATCTTCTGGCGGCTGGGCTTTTTATTCTCTCGCTGCGTTGGATGAATTCACCGGTAACCGCGCGTCGCGGTGTGCCCGCGGGTATTGCGGCAATGGTGCTTGCGATTGGCGGAACCTTGATCAGTCCGAGCGTTAGTCATTTTACCGCGATTATTATTGCGGTGATTCTTGGTGGTGCGGTGGGTGTTCCGCTCGCGCAGGTTCCGATTACTGCAGTTCCGCAGCGGACCGCACTTTCACATGCTTTTGGCGCTTTGGCCGCGGCGCTTGTCGGAACGGCAAAATATTTTACGCTTTCGCAGTCTGAGTTGACACCCTTTGTAACGGGTGCGATTGTGCTCGAAGTTCTGCTCGGATTCGTTACTTTTACCGGCAGTATTATGGCAGCGCTTAAATTACAAGAATTAATTCCGACCCGCCCGATGACTTTTCCCGGACAGAACTTTTTTAATTTATCGGTTCTTGGCGCGGCAATTGTGCTTGGCATTTTGCTGATTTTAAATCCGGCCACGAGCTGGATGTTTGTCGCGGTTGCGGGCTTGGCGCTGCTTTTCGGAATTTTATTGATTCTCCCGATCGGCGGCGCGGATATGCCGACTGTCATTTCTTTGTTGAATGCTTATGCCGGTCTCTCGGCGGTGGCGATGGGCTTCGTGCTGAATAACAGTCTTTTGATTATCGCAGGGGCGCTTGACGGCGCGAGCGGTTTAATTCTTTCGATCATTATGTGTAAAGCCATGAATCGTTCTTTTGCGAATATTCTTTTTGGCGCTTTCGGCCAGGTTCAGCAAAGTGCGGCAGTCGGAACACAAGGCGATAAAGTTTGTCACACAGTCACTGCGGAAGAAGCGGCGGAATATTTAAAGGAAGCGCAGCGCGTTGTGATCGTGCCCGGTTATGGCATGGCCGTCGCGCAGGCGCAGCATAAAGTCGAAGAACTTTTTGATCATTTAACATCCCGCGGCATTGACGTGAAATTCGCGATTCATCCCGTTGCGGGACGTATGCCCGGCCACATGAACGTGCTTTTAGCTGAAGCGGATATTCCTTACGACAATTTAATTGAAATGGAAGAAATCAATCCTGAGATGGGGCAGGTTGACGTTGTCATTGTCATCGGCGCGAATGACGTTGTGAATCCGGCGGCAAGAACCAATCCCGGAAGTCCGATTTATGGTATGCCTGTGATTGAAGTTGATAAGGCGAAGCAGATTATTTTTATGAAACGCGGCCTTGCGACAGGGTTTGCCGGCGTTGAAAACGAACTTTTCTATAATCCCAAGACCATGATGCTTTTTGGTTCCGCCAAAGAAACCGTCGGCCATTTAACTGCAGCGCTTAAAGCCGAATAGTCAGTTTTTCTTTCTGCTCTTCGATCGATCCAATATACAAAGCGCTTAAGCGCCTACAAAGAATCAGGCTCGCCTCAAACAGCTGCGTCCTTACGGCGCAGAACTCGGCGAATTTGATTCTTTATAGGCGCTCTTTTTTGGCAGTGTGGGGTGGGGCAATCATCAGAGAAGCAAGGCTAAGACCACCAACTTACTCGAAGGCGCATTTATTTTATCTGATTCCTTCCTGCCTCAAGCTTTGCATTGTAGCTTCCCGTTATATCTTTTTTTGTCTCAGCGAAGCCGGGACAAAAAAATAAGCCAATCTTTTTTCCTAGTACTGCTGTGCAGAACTAGGAAAAGGTATGACGGGAAACTAGATTATTGAGGTTGGGGGCTGTGGTCGGAATCTTAATAGAGAGCCTTCGAGGAATTGAGATTGTAATGCCTTGTTTCTCCGCTAATTGCTTCCACGCCCATATATTGCGGATGTTCGCTGGAAAAAGATTTAAAAGGCGAATTTGCCGACTTGGACGGCATTGTTTGAGCCGGTTAAATCTTTTTTCAGTGAACCCAGCTCATGGTTTTTACGCCACGCTGTAGTCTGTAATCTAAAGCCGGATTGTGCTAAAATACTTTTTTCTTGAAGGAGCATTTTTATGAAGAATTATTCTGAGCTTTCTCTGCAGCAATATTTAGACGAACTTTCAAGCGATGCGCCGATTCCGGGTGGGGGAAGCGTATCCGCCTATTCCGCAGCTTTAGCTTTAGGGCTCATGCAAATGGTTGCAAGAATCACTCTCAAGCGCAAAATTAAACCTGAATTGTCTCCCGAAGAAAAAGATCAGGAAGATAAGAATAAAATATCGTTGCAGGAAATCATCAATGAAGTGGAAGTCGTGAAGCAGCAGGCGATGCAGGTTGTTTCGACTGATCCGCAGGTTTATCACGAAGTCATGAGTTGTTATGCTCAGAAAGCTTCCGAGTTGGAAATTGATGCGGCGTTGCTTAAAGCTTTTCGGCTTCAGGCGGATCTTTCCAAGAAAATCGCGCAAGCGCTTGATTTAAACGGAAAACTTGCGGGTCTTGTGACGGGAGCGATTAAAAATGATTTGATTGTCGCGCAGCACTTACTCAAGGCGGCGTTTCAAGGCGCTTACCATACCGCGCACATTAATATTGTCTATTTAAAAAATACTACAAAAAAACTTTCGGCTGAGGATGAGCTGGCAGCGATCCGGCTTAATTTTGGGATAACAGGTAATGTTGCCCCGGCTCCGGCACACCATTAAGTTTTGGTTCTGAGCGCGGTAAATTTTTCTCTGAGACTTACGTCTCAACCGCGACCAAGAGCAGCTATATAAAAAATGAAAGGTTTGAAAATGACCGCTAAATTATTAGAAGGTAAAAATCTCGCGGTACAAATGCAGAATGAGATCCGTGAATTTGTGGTGCAGGCACCGGGTCGGATTTGTCTTGCTGTAGTTGAAACCAAAAAAGATCCTTCCGCCGAATGGTATATGGGCGCTCAGGAAAAGCTCGCCGCAAAACTTGGCATTGAATATCTCAAGACTAATTGCGAGCAAGTTCCCGATGAGGGTTCGCTAGTTATGAAAATTCGAGACCTTTCCGATGATCCGTTTGTGCACGGTATTTTCCTTTCGATGCCTTTGCCCCCGCAGTATAACGCGACACGCATTATCGATGCGCTGGATCCCAAAAAGGACGTGGAAGGTATTCATCCTTCGACTTTGGGTTTAATTGTGATGCGCCGTCGTGTTTCCGTTCCGCCCACCGCTTATTCCGCTTATTTATTGGCTAAATCCGCCGGCATGCCATTGCTTGGAAAGCGTGCGCTTGTGATTGGACAAAGCGCGATTGTCGGCCGTCCGCTTTCGATTTTGCTCGGTGAAGAACGCATGACCACGACGATCGCGAATGCCGGAACGACGCCCGAAGACTTGAAGAAATTTGTTTCGGAAAGTGACTTTGTTTTTGCCTGCGTCGGGAAACCCGGGCTGGTTCAAGGAGACTGGGTGAAACCTGGCGCGGTGCTTGTGGATGTGGGCACAACAGAAGTGAATGGGAAGTTGGTGGGCGATATTGAGTTTGATGCCGCTGCGCAAAAAGCGGGTTTCATTACGCCTGTTCCGGGCGGTGTGGGGCCGCTCACAACCACTTTACTTTTCAAAAATTTGACCAATCTCATTCAAAGCCATAGCTCCCATAAAAAGTCGTCTTAAAAACTTGATGAAAAAAATTCAGGCTATTCTCAAAAAAAAGCAGCGCCGTGAAAAAGTTACGGTATTGACTGCCTATGATTTTCCCACCGCGCGAATTTTAGACGAAGCCGGCATTGATATTTTGTTGGTCGGCGACTCGCTTGGAATGGTTTTGCGCGGCGACGCGAATACGCGCGGCGTGACAATCGATCACATGGTTTATCACACTCAGGCTGTTACGCGTGCTGCGAAAAACGCGCTTATTGTCGCGGATATGCCTTATCGGTCATATACGAACCCGGCCGCTGCCGTGAAAAATGCGAAGCGTCTTATCAAAGAAGGCGGCGCGGACGCGGTTAAGCTTGAAGGCGGAAAAGCAATTGAGAAGCAAGTCGCGGCGATTCTCAAAGCTAAAATTCAAGTCATGGGCCATATCGGCATGACGCCGCAAAGCGCGGCGACGGCCAAAGATTTTAAAGTAAAAGGCCGCACAGCAAAAGAAGCGGATTTGATTTTAAAAGATGCTGAAATTTTGGATCGCTTGGGCGTTTTTTCAATCGTGCTCGAATGTGTTCCCACTGAACTCGCAGAGCATGTCACGGTTAAATCCAAAGCCGTAACCATTGGTATCGGTGCGGGGCCTGTAACGGACGGGCAAGTGCTCGTGGTGCATGACATGCTGGGAATCCGTTCGAACGTGAAGCCGCGCTTTGTGCGTGAATACACGCATCTTGAAACTGAAATCGGCGAAGCGGCGCGCGAATATGCTGACGATGTGCGCAGCCTTAATTTCCCCTCTGCAGAAGAAAGCTTTCTATGAGCGACAACAAAATTCTCGTCGTTGAAAGAGATGAAACAACGCGGGAAATGATCCGTATGCGGCTTGCGTCGCGGCATTATGACGTAACGTGCGCGGACCGCGCCGAAACCGCTTTCAAGCTGCTTGACCGCGAATCTTTCGACTTGATTGTTTTAGCGCGTGATTTGGATTTAGTCGCCGGACAAACTTTAATTCAGGCGGTGCGCGCGAAGCCGCATCTGACCGCCGTACCTGTAATTCTGATGGTGCCCGAAAATCAAATCGCCGACCTGCTGCTTTCTTCCGAAAAAGGCTACGATGATTTTTTAAGCAAGCCGATCAACCCTCTGATGCTGCAGCTGCGTGTCAAGATGAACGTGGAACGCGTGCGCGAACGTGTTGAAGTCAACGCGCTGACTTATTTGCCCGGTAATCATGCCATCGAAAAAGTCGTGCTGAAAAAAATTAAAAGCGGCGAAAAATTCTCGGTGCTTTATTTTGATATTAACCATTTCAAAGCGTTTAATGACCGCTGCGGTTTTCGCCGCGGTGATGACGCGCTTCGGCATACCGCTAAACTTTTAACCGCGGCAGCGCAGGAATTTCACGGCCAGGGCGAATGTTTCGTGGGACATGTCGGCGGCGACGACTTTGTGGCCGTGACGCCCGTTGATTTGGAAGAAAAATTCGCACGCCATTTTATTGAAAATTTTGACCGAATTATGCCGACTTATTACAACGAAGAAGACCAGAAACGCGGTACCATCCGCGTTAAAAACCGCAGCGGCAAAATGGAAGATACGCCGCTGATGTCCTGTTCGGTGGCGGCTTGCACCAATCTTTACCGGACGTATCAAAGTCTCGGTGAAATCGCGAGCGATGCCGCGGAAGTAAAATCATTTCTTAAAACACAGATCGGAAGCCATTATTTACGCGATCGCCGTTCGGCGCCGCCTTCCAAAATCGAAGATATTGAAGACTTTTTAAAAAAAGACCTTCCCGACCCCAATAAAAAAGCGATTGATCCTCTGGGACAGATTCTGCTGGGAGCGGGGCTTTTAACCGAAGCTCAGCTTGAAACCGCGCTCCAAAAGCATTTTGAAACGGGCCAGCGGCTTGGGCAATGCTTAATCAGTATGAATTTAGTTTCAAGCGAAGATGTGGGCCGGATGCTTGAAAAGCGTTTAAATGTGCCCTATTTTAGCTTGCGTAAATGGCGCCCGTCGCGCGAGATTTTACGCACGTTTACTCTTGATTTTATCGAAGCGCATCGCGTGGTGCCCGTGGAAGTCACGGGTGGCATGATTAAACTCGCGATGTGCGATCCCTTTGATTTAAAACTACTTGATCGCATTGAACAAATTACGCGGCTTAAGCCGGTGCCGTGTCTGACATTGGAAGATGAATTTGAGCTTTTCTTGGAACAAAATTTCCGCCCTGACTCGATCCGCAGCGGGGAAGCCCCGCGAGCTTCTTAATCATGCCGACTGCTTTTTTTAGCTTAATTTCAAGTGGTATTTTTTATTTGGCCGCTGCATTTTTATATATCGTAGCGTTTTTTCGCGAAAATTCCCGTTTTGAAAAAGCGGCGTTTACTTTAATTCGATTGGGCTTTGGATCCGCGAGTGTTTATTTAGCTGCGGAAGCCTGGACGCATGGTTTTTCTTTTCCGATTCTTAATTTTTCGCATGTGCTCGTATTTTTTTCCTGGGCGCTCGCGTTTCTTTATTTGATTCCGCTCGCGCGCTTACAAACGCAGTCATTTGGTTTGATCCTTGCGCCTGCGCTTTTTATGCTTAACTTAATCGCTGTGATTCACGCCTCAGATCCCGCGTATCATGTGGACGTAAAAATTTATTTTGTCCTGCATATTATTTTTGCTTTTTTTGCCTACGCGAGTTTCACGCTTTCTTTCACGGCTGCGTTGCTTTATCTCACTCAACACAATGAATTAAAACGCCGGCATGCCGGTACTTTCTATCACAAGCTGCCCAATCTGGAAGCGCTGGATCAGCTCACTTATCAGCCGATTATTTTCGGAATTATCCTGCTTGTTTGCGCCGTCGCGGTCGGAATGCTTTGGTCGCGTGATACTTACGGTCAAGTTTGGATGAATGACCCGAAAACCTTTTTAACTTTTATTGACATTGGTTTGTACGGATTTTTGATTTCATTGCGCACCGCCACAAACATGCGTAATTCGCGCATTGCCTTACTCAGCTTGTTGGTTTTTGTGTTCATGATCGGAAGCTTTGTGGGCGGCAGATATTTAAACGGAAAACACAGTGACCGGGCTTTTTCTGCGGACGCCGTCCCAAGGGGAAGCGTTAGCGCCCTAACACGTCCCCTTGGGACGGCGTCCGGTGAGGCAACATGAGTTTTTTCTTATCCGGTGTGAGCTATAAAAATTGTCCGGTAGAATTGCGTGAGAAATTGCACGTCGCCGAAGATAATCTTTTGCCGACGCTGAATTTTGCACGCGAGCAGCGCGGTATTTCAGAATGTTTAATTCTTTCCACCTGTAATCGCGTGGAAATTTATGGCGAAGCCGAAAGTGAAGCTGCGTGGAACGCTTTTTTAAAGGCTTATTGGGTTGACCTTCGCGGATTTGATGAAGGAATCTACAAATCCTTTTATCATTTCCAAAATATCGGCATGGTTCAGCATCTTTTTCGTGTCGCGGCGGGGCTAGATTCGCTTGTTGTCGGTGAGAATGAAATTTTAGGCCAGCTTAAAACCGCTTTTAGGCACGCGCATGAAGCCGGCGCCGTGCACTCGGTCTTATTTCGTTTGATCGAGAAGGCGTTGAAAGCCGGAAAAGATGTGCGCACGCGGACTAAAATCAGCGAAGGTGCCGTCAGCGTTACCTCCGCAGCGGTAGAATTGGCTGAAAAGATTTTCGGAAATTTATCCGGCGAAAAAATTATGGTCATCGGTTCCGGAGAAATGGCTTCGCTTGCGCTGGATAATTTAAAAAATGCCGGTGCCATGCCTGCGTATGTCGCCAGCCGTAACCGTGAAACGGGCGCCGAGCTCGCCGGAAAGTTCGGCGCTTCCTGGATATCAATCGAAGATGTGTCGGCGCATTTAGGCCGCGTCGATATTGTGCTTTCATCCACGGCTTCCCCGGAACCCATTTTGAGCTTGGAACAGGTACGCGAGGCCGTGAATGCTCGCCGCCGCAAACCGCTTTTTTTGATTGATATCGCGGTGCCGCGCGACATCGATCCGCGCGTGCATGAGTTGGAAGATGTGTATCTTTACAATGTGGATGACTTGCAAAGCGTGACGGAAGCGAATTTGCATCTGCGTCATAAACAAATCGCGGAAGCCGAAAAAATTATTTCTTCCGCGATGCATGAATTTGAATCCTGGCTTGAGAGTTTGCGCGCGCGGCCGGCCATGGACAGCCTTGAGAATCATCTGGATAAAATATTGGCGCAGGAATTGGGGCGGCTGGCGGGGCGCGCGGATTTGGACGCGGAACTCGTGCGTGAAACCCAGCATCGCATTAAATCGAAGATTTTGCATGAGCCTTATGAACGCATCAAAGAAGCTTCAAAAAATGGCGGCGTGAAAAGATACTTAGAGGCAATTTATTCATTGTTCAATCTTAAATAATTTAGGCCGGAGGCACGAGGCTTCGAACCCACGGGGCTCCGAACTCTGGGCTTTTTTATGAGAATAAAAATTGGAACTCGCGGCAGTAAGTTAGCGCTTTATCAGGCGAAGCTTGTGCAGGCGCATTTACGCAAAAATGCGGGACTCGCTGAAATTGAAATCTGCATCATTAAAACTTCGGGCGATATGATCCGCCAGAAAAATCCCGTGCCGCTCGAAACAAAACGTATGTTTACGAAAGAAATTGAAGATGCGCTGCTTGCAAAAGAAGTCGATATCGCTGTGCATAGCGCTAAAGACCTCGCGGCGAAAATGCCAGAGGGTTTGAAAATTGGCGCGGTGCTCGAGCGGGAAGATCCGCGCGACTGTTTAATTCATCGCGACGGTAAAAAGCTTGGCGATCTTCCGGATGGAACCGTGATCGGGACCAGCGCGCTTAGAAGACAGACGCAGCTGTTGCGTTTTTATCCGGGTTTAAAAGTTGAAAATATCCGCGGGAATGTCGATACGCGTATTCGCAAAGTTTTAAACCGTGAGTATGAAGGTATTTTGCTCGCTTATGCGGGCGTTAAACGTTTAGGGCTTCAGGAGCATGTCAGTGAAATTCTGGATGAGAAAATGTTTTATCCCGCGCCGGGACAGGGCGTGATTGTGGTGCAGTGTCGCCAGAACGATGCCACAGTTTTGGAGCTTTTGAAATCAATCAATCATGAAGATTCAAGCAAGCAGCTTGCTGCAGAACGTATTTTTTTAACCGAGCTTGAAGGCGGCTGTCAGCTGCCTTGCGGGATGCGCACGCGCATCAACGGGCCGCGTATGGAAGCATATGGAGTTCTCTTGTCTCCTTATGAATCACAATGGGTCGAAGCAGATTTTATTGGTTCTTCCGATAAACCGGAAGAAGTCGGACATCAATTGGCGCGCCGTATTTTAGCAAGCGGCGGAGAAGTTATTTTGAATGAGATTAAGCGCCATGTGAATGACAAGATTACGAAAGCGCGCGGCGAAGGAGATTTTTCATGAGAAGAAATAGGCCTAAGGCCCGCGGCCCGAGACCCGAGGGCAATCAGCAACAAAGCAATTCTCCGGTCTCCGGCTCCCGGCCTCAAGAAAAACGCGGGTGCGTTTTTCTTGTCGGCGCAGGACCCGGCGATCCGGGGCTTTTAACTTTACGCGGTCATGAAATTTTAAAACAGGCGGATGTTGTGCTTTATGATTCGCTGGTGCATCCGGTGGTGGTGGACTTCGCAATTCGAGCCGAAAAAATATTTGTCGGAAAACATGTTGGTTGCGGCGGAGCCGCGGAAGTTAAAAGAGGCAGTGCCTCTGAGGCTTCGCCTCAACCGGCGAGAACCCATTCAACTTCTGCGCCGAAGGCGCAACCGGAAAGGAATTGCAAGGCCCCGGACCAAGATGAGATTAACCGCAAGATGGTGGAGTATGCCCGCCAAGGAAAAAAAGTTGTCCGGCTGAAGGGCGGGGATCCTTTTGTTTTTGGCCGCGGCGGAGAAGAAGCCGAATACCTCAAACAGCATAGCATTACTTTCGAAGTGATTCCCGGTGTAAGCGCGGGGTTCGCGGTTCCGGCTTTTGCGGGAATTCCGGTGACGGATCGCCGCTTTGCGTCGTCGGTTGTTTTTGTAACCGCGCATGAAGACCCGGAGAAATCAAAAATAGCGGTTGATTGGAAAAAATTGGCAACACTTCAGGCTACTTTAGTTTGTTTTATGGGTGTGAAAAGTTTGCCCGAAGTCGCACGCCAATTGGTTCAGGGCGGGAAGCCGTCATCAACACCTGTTTGCGTGATTGAATGGGGAACCTTGGCGCGTCAGCGTGTCGTGGAAGGCACGCTTCAAAATATCGCGTTACGCGCGGTGTCCGAGAAAATCGAGTCGCCGGCGTTAACTGTCATCGGTGAAGTGGTTAATTTGCGCAAAACACTGGATTGGTTCGGGAATAAAGCCCTCACTGGAAAGCGGATTTTAATTACGCGCGCCACCGCGGATGCGGGGCCTTTCCGCGCCATGCTTGAAGCCGAAGGCGCGCAGGTTTGCGAAGCGCCGATGATTAAAATCGAACCGCCACAGCGCTGGGATACTTTTGACCGCGAAGTTAAGGAGCGGCTTTCGCGATTCGGCTGGATTCTTTTTACAAGCATGCACGCGGTGGATTTTTTCTTTTCACGTTTAAAAGAATTAGGGAAAGATAGCCGCGCTTTGGGTAAATGTAAAATCGCGGCGGTGGGTGATTCGACCGCCGAAGCTTTGCACGCACAAGGCATTGAACCGGATATTTTGCCACGCACCTTTCATTCGCGCGAACTTTTACGCGAACTTCAAGAAAAGCAATTTATACGCGGGCAGAAATTTTTGTGGCCGCGCGCGGATATCGCACCGCTTGATCTTAAAAATGAATTAGAGCAGGCTGGCGCAGAAGTCACCGATGTCATTCTTTATAATACCGTTCCTGACAATGAAGGCAAGCGCAAGGTTGCCGAAATTTTAGCGGAAGCGCCTGTGGATTATGTGGTGTTTACGAGCGGTTCCGGCGTGAAGAATTTTTTCAAAGGCCTCGGCGCCAAAGAAGCGCAGCAGCTTAAAGGCAAAGCCGTGAGCATCGGACCGCAAACTTCCCAGGCCCTGCATGAGTTTAAAATTCCGCTTATGGCCGAATCGAAAGTTCATAACCTGGACGGTTTGTTGCAAACCCTGAAAGACTTAGCGGCGGGAATGAAACCCAAACAAGTCGTCGCAGAACCTGCGCCTAAAATTGCAGTCGAAAAACCCGTTTCAGCATTAGCGTCTCGCGTTCAGGAATCCAAAGCACGCATCCAATCCCATGCCCCGCGCTCCGCTTCACCCAAAGTCCAGCGCTTCGCCCCCCGCCCAAAAAAACATTAACAGCGGAAGAACAATTCCAGCGATTTGTTGCTTGATTAGCCTATTCGAAAAGCCACGTGGGTCTTGCGATAGAGATAATTAAATGCAGATTACTGAAGTAGGATTACCAAAGTTCTAATCGCTGCGAAGCAGCGACAAGCCCCACCACCCACCGGTAAGATTGGGAGATTTAAAAGAATAATTTAGATACGAGTTCCGCAGCGTAGCGAGGACTGTCTGAGTAGATGAATTGTTCTTTTAAATTAGAGGAACGTTATCCGAAGATCCACTGCATCGGCTTATGAAACGAGTACAAATTGAGACCCGTCATCTGCCAATCAACCGGCATAATTTCTTCCGGCCATTTCAATTCGGGTGTGAGTTCCTTAGCAGTTGAGTTGAGCGGGAAAATTTCTTTTTCGAAAACCAGCCAAAGTGCTTTTCTTTCGATTCCACGGCCGTCGCGTTTTTTGGTGTAAACAAAAACTCCATCACCGGTCGGATTCTTGCGGGCTTTTAAATCTTTGGAATGAACATCCATGCTGTGAGTCATAACCTTGGAGGCGACAAGATCAATTGCATTTTGTTTAACATGCGGTTGCTTGATTTCATATCCGGCAAAAGCAAGTCCTGCAATGATGATCCAAATTGCTAGTTTTTTTAATATCCAAAGCATCTCAATCGTCCTTTTTTTAGTCCTAAAAGTAAGGATAACATATGGATCTGAATTGGGAAGAGTGGCGGGGCTATTTTTTTCAAAAAGCTTTGGAGCCATAACCTGTCCACCTCCCGGAGGTGGACAGGTTCCGGTAAGGAGCTGCCTGTATAAGATAAATAATTAATATATTGCATAAATAATATAATTAAAATACAATTACAGCATGGATTCCGTACAAGTTCTACAAGAAACCAGGGCCGCACTAATTTTTAGTCAGCTTGACCTTTCGAGCCGCCGCGAGGTTTGGGGCGATTTTTCCAAGGGGCAAACGCTTGCGCATATCTTTAGGATTTGGACTGAACAAGGCCGTTCGGAGCTTAAGATCCTGCTTGAAAAATTTAATCCCGACCAAGAAATTTTGGAATGTATTTCAAAAAAAATTGAAATTATTTCTCTGTCCGATTTGATTTACCCGGAATTATTGCGCGCCATTTCTGATCCGCCATTTGTCTTATATGCCCGCGGGCAAACAAGTTTTTTGAACGATTTGTCGATTGCAGTTGTCGGTTCGCGGCAAGCGAGCTTTTACGGAACGGAGCAGGCGTATCGCTTTTCCCGTGTTTTGTCCGATGCCGGGCTGACAATTGTTTCGGGGCTTGCGCTTGGAATTGATCAAGCCGCGCACGAATCTGCTCTGAATGCCGGAGGCCATACCATCGCGGTTTTGGGATGCGGGATAGATGTGGTTTATCCCGCAGAAAACAGCCGGCTTTTTGAACGCGTTGCGGAGCACGGTTTAATTTTAAGCGAGTATCCTTTGGGCGCCGAGCCGCGTGCTTATCATTTTCCGCGCCGCAATCGAATCCTATCCGGTCTTTCATTGGGCGTGCTTGTTGTAGAAGCGCATGAGCGCAGCGGCTCTTTAATTACAGCTTATCAAGCTCTTGAGCAGGGGCGTGAAGTCTATGCTATACCGGGGCCGGTCCATCACATTACCTCTCGCGGAACACATCAATTGATTCGTGAAGGCGCCGCGCTTGTGGAAGCGCCTGAAGAAATTATTTTGTCGGTTGCGGAGCATTCGGGCATGCTTCAGTTTCCATCAAAAAAAGAATTCTCGGAAGGCTGCTTTGCGCCTGCGGTGTCAGCCGCAGGGGCCGAGTCTGTTTCAGTCAGCATTGAGGCTGAGGAGAGCCATCCTATTTTGAAACTTCTCAAACAACAAAGCCGGGATTACGAAGGGCTGTTTGAATTGTCAAAAATGGAGCCGCAAGACTTTGCGCGTGCATTAACCGAGCTGGAGATCGAAGGCAAGGTTCGAAAAAATTCTTCCGGGTACTTCGAATTAAGTTAGCCCACCCTTCTCTTCGATTTTCTGCTGCATCAATGTATATCTCTGCGCCTGCTGCGTTATGCTAACGAAGATTTCTTCAACGTACTGCTGAGAGTACGTCTGCGGAATCTTCGCTCGCATGCCTTGCATTCACAGCGATCTACACTGAGTCGCGACGAAAACCGAAAAGAAGTGTGGGCTTAAACTTGCCATGGAATGATAGTTGCCTTTTGAAGGAAGGGGGCGCTTCATAAAAAACTTATAATATTTGACCAAAAGGGTTTTCAGCTGTACTCTTTCAATAGAAACTCAAGGGTTTCTGCCATCTTAGTTTAAAAATTGATTGAAAGGAGCGCATATGACAGGAACAGCTGCACCGGTAGGAAAAAGAATTGTCGCAGGTCTAATCGATTTTATTGTTGCGCCAATTGTCATCGGAATTGTGCTCGGACTTCTTTTTGTTTTGCTTGGTAACGCACTCCCTGAAGCTGCGCGTTCGATTATCTTGATTGCGGCGAATATCGCGTGGCTGCTTGTGCGTGATACGCTTTTTGCTCCGGGCCGTTTGATCATGAAATTGAAGCTCGTGAGTTTAACTTCAGGCAAGGTGACATTTATGCAGGCGTTTCTGCGTAATATTCTGCTCGTGATTCCAGTGGTTTTGATTGTCGGATACATTCTTGAGCTTGTTTGGGTTTGTGTTAAAGGTCATCGCCTGGCGGATGATTGGGCGAAGACACAGGTGGTTGAAGCTTAATGAGGTCGCAAGTTACGAGGCGTAACTTGCATGACCGAATTAAGTCCCAGCGAAGGCGGGGACCTAGCGCTGGATTCCCGCCTACGCGGGAATGACAAATATAAGAAGACCGCAGATTTCAAAAGAATCTGCGGCTTTTTCTTTTTCTGTTTAGTTTTTGCTCTGCGCTAAGCGCAACCGCAGTGCCGGCAAACGATTTGTTATATGCTATCTTTTTAGAGAGGTAATGCATGGCGAAAAAATCAGTTAAATCAAAAGTATCCCAGAAAAAAAATTCTTCTTCCGAAAATCCGCTTCCGGTTTATACGGAAATTGCAAAGCTCAAAAAAGTGATCTTTGATTTAGGCAAAGACAAAGAATCGCTTGAGACGCGTACGCAAGAACTCGAAATTCACATGAGTCTGATGATTCGTTTGCTCACAACGCTTTGCATTGAAAAATTTGGCATGCGGGTCGGTGTGTTAAAGCGGCTGATTAAGCAAGCCGAGGAAGAGGCGATTCGCGATTCCCAAATTATTCAGCTCGAAAACTGGTTTCAAATGCAGCCGCGCGCCAAAAAAGATAAGCCGCAAAATCCGCCTCAGCCTCCGGAAACTCCCGGCGATCCATGGGAAAACATAAGCTAGGTTTAAGGTTAAATCTAAAAGGTTAAAACCTTAATGTTTTGGCCTTTAACCTATCAGTTTTAACCTTTCTAGGTCCGATAAACTTCTATTTACAATTCCTCCGACCTGCCGATACAATACCCTGACTTAAATAGTGTAAAGCTGTTGTGCGGGAGCAATTACGGTGGAAATTCTTTTAAACGGTGAAAAACGCAAGGTCGATTCCGGCCTCACGCTTGCCAAACTGCTTGAAAGTCTTGAAATCCGTTCTGGCTCGGTGGCGGTTGAACACAATGAAAAAGTCATTCCCCGGCGGGATTTAGAGCATTTCGCTTTAAATTCCGGCGATAAGGTGGAAATCGTTCGGTTTGTCGGTGGCGGCTAAAGATCGGTACGGGGTACATTTAGCTTCCTTAAATAACGGAAAATATGGATCCAAGAGCGCAATCGTTTCTCCAGTTTCTCAAAACGGAAAAGGGCTACTCCGAGCATACGCTGAAAAATTACGCGATTGATTTGCGTGAGTTTTTCGGGTTTCTAGGCGCAAAAACGCTTGAAACCGTGACGTATCTGGAAGTACGCGCCTATCTCGCAGTTTTGAAAGATAAAAACTTCAGTAAGAGCTCAATAGCAAGAAAGCTTGCCTGCATTCGCTCCTGCTTTAAGTATCTCGCGCGCGAAAAAGTGATTCAGCATAATCCGGCGGCCGGCATCCAAACTCCAAAACGGGATAAAAAACTTCCTGATTTTTTAAATCAGGAAGAAATGGCTAATCTTCTCGACGCGCCTTCAAGCGGGTCTTGGGAAGAGAAGCGCGACAAAGCGATTCTGGAAATGCTCTATAGCTCCGGCCTGCGTGTCAGCGAGCTTGTCAGCCTTGACCACAGTGCCGTCGATTTAAGCGGCGGCTTATTGCGTGTGCGGGGCAAAGGCAAGAAAGAGCGTATCGTTCCGGTCGGGCGCGTCGCGATTCAAGCCATGAAAGATTATTTCGCTATTAAACCTCCGAGGGATACCGGGGCTTCATTGGAAAAACCGGTTTTTAAAAACAGATTGGGTGGGAGACTAACTGACCGCAGCGTCCGGCGTATGATTTTGAAATACACGCGCCGCATCGCTTTGGCTAAAGACGTCTCGCCGCATATGCTTCGTCATTCGTTTGCGACTCACATGCTTGACCGCGGCGCGGATTTGCGCAGTGTTCAGGAACTTCTCGGTCATGAAAATCTTTCCACGACCCAGATTTATACCCATGTGACCACGAAGAGATTGAAAGAGGCCTATGCCGCTGCCCACCCCCGAGCTTAGCAATTAGTTGAAAAGGTCTCGTCTGCTTCGTTGCGCGTTCCGCTTCTTTGTGCGGCGTAGGTTTTACTACGCCTCCGCAGATGCTCACGCGTGCCTTGCATCCAAAACCTTTTGAACAAATTGCAGTAAAAGGACCGAATTTTGGTTTCATTACTGTTTGATTTGATTTATGTTTTGCCGGCGTTGATTTACGCCCCCGTTTTTTTTGTGAAGAGCCGCCGTGCGGATGAAAATCCAGGGCTTCTTTTCTCCGAGCGCTGGGGTTGTATTGCCCGGAAAAAACTTGCGCGTTTTCAAGGCAAGCGCGTTTTTTGGATTCATGCCGTGAGCGTGGGCGAAGTCATGGTCGCGCGACAGTTTATTCATGCGCTGCGCGCGGAATTAATGTCCGCCACTGCGCCTGAAGCGCAACCGGCACATACCGGCAAAAGCCCTTATCACTTTATATTAACCACAGTGACTCCCACGGGTCAAAAGCTTGCCCGCCAATCCGAAGCTGATGATCTCACCGCAATTTATGTACCTTTTGATTTTTCATTCTGTGTTTCCTCTTTTTTAAATCAAGTTAAACCCGAGGTTTTGGTTTTAGTCGAAACCGAAATTTGGCCCAATTTGATTTTACTTTCAGCACAAAAAAAACTGCCTGTCTTTTTAATTAACGCGCGGCTCTCGCAAAAGTCACTCGATGGTTACAGCCGTGCCGCTTTTCTTTTTAAATCCGTTTTTTCCGGCATCAAGCGTGTTTTTGCGCAAGACAAAGCCGATGCCGGGCGGTTTGAACGATTGGGGATTCCCCAATCACATATTGAGGTCTCGGGCAATATTAAGTTTGACGCCGCGGAGCCGCAAAAAAATGATGATACTTACACGCACAAAAATTTTGCATTAACGGAAACGGATAAAGTTTGGATCGCGGGGAGCACCCATCCGGGAGAAGAAAAGAAAATTCTCGAAGTCTTTTCGCGTTTGCGTCAAAAAAATAAAAATTTAAAACTGATTCTCGCGCCGCGGCATGTTGAGCGGGCCGAAAGTGTCGCACGTGAAATCGCGGAGACGCCGTTCTCTTTCCGGCGCTGGGGCGAATGCAATGCTTCTTTGGCGTGGGATGTTTTGTTGGTGGACCAGCTCGGAGTTCTTAAAAACATTTACGCTTTAGGCGACTTTGTTTTTACCGGCGGGAGCTGGATCGAGCATGGCGGACAAAATCCAATTGAACCGGCCGCGCATCATTTACCTGTTTTACATGGACCGCATGTTTTTAACTTTAAGCAAGTTTACGAAATTTTGGATTCGGCAGGAGCCGCTCTTTGTGTCGACGATACGGAAGTTTGTTTTCAGAAAATGGAGTTTTTTTTAAATCACCCGGAACAAGCGACCGAAATGGGCCGGGTTGCGAGTGAGACCGTGGGGCAATACCGCGGCGCGAGCGCGCGCCAGGCCAAACGGATTTTGGAATGTCTTAATATCAAGGAAAGGATAAAAATATGAATTTAAAAGGAATGATTAAAGATACGATGGAGGAAATGGCGCCGTCTTGCGCAACTTCCAAAGCATTAAACCCATTGCTCGCGATTGGCGGGATTTTTTACCGCCGCGGCTATGAAGCGCAGCGCGATAAATATTTAAAAAATCCCAAACTCCGCACGCGGCTTGCCTTTCCGGTGGTCAGTGTTGGAAATTTAACTTGGGGCGGGACGGGAAAAACACCGCTTGTCGAAGCCATTGTTCGAAAAGTACTTTCGGTCAAGAAGACGCCGCTTGTTTTGACGCGCGGTTACAGCCACGATGAGACGGAGCAAATGAAAAGTCATTTGGAAGGAGCCATGGTCGCTTCCGGTAAGGATCGTGTTGCGGCCGCCAAGGAAGTATTGAAAGATTATCATGTGGATTTGGGCGTTCTTGACGACGGCATGCAGCATTGGCCGATCGAACGCGATTTGGAGATTGTCACGATTAACGCGCTTAATCCGTTCGGAAACGGTAAATTGATTCCGCAGGGAATTTTGCGTGAGCCTATCTCGGCTTTGGAGCGCGCGCATATCGTTGTGTTGATGCACGTAAATCTTTTGAAAACTCAGGAATTACGCGACTTGCGTAAAAAAGTTGCAGATCTTGCTCCGCAAGCCAAGCTGGTTCAGGCTTATGTAGAGCCGCTCTTTTTTTATCGCGGACGTGATCATGCGCGAATTTCCTTGGAAAAAATGCGCGGAAAACGCGTGGCTTCTTTTTCAGGAATTGGCGCACCGCGTTCTTTCCAGCTGGTTTTACAGCGGTCGAAAGTGAAACCTGTCCGTAATTTTGAATACATGGATCATTACGATTTCAAAAAGAAGGACATGGAAGAAATTAAGCGCGTCAGCGATTTGGCCGGTGCGGAAGACATCGTGACGACTGAAAAAGATTTTTACCGCTGCAGAAAACTTTTAAGCGAAACTTTGGATCCGCTTGTGCTCGCGACACGGGTTCAGTTTTTATCGGGTGAAGATATTTTGGAAGATTCTTTAATGCGTCTTTTAGGAGTTAAACGCGAGTGAGTCCCGTTAGAGGCTTAACCGAATGAATGACTTGAGATGGAACAAAGATGAAGTTTAAAGAATCGCATTTATCAAAAGATGTAATTGGCGGGGCCTCTAACGGGGGGAACGAAAAAAGTCCGGCTCGCAGCGCGCCTCCCGGAGAGAAGCGTGTGAGTCAAAACGAGGAAGAAAAGGATAAAATTGCAGCCGTTCTGGTGCGCGGCTTAATCGCTTTGTTTTCAAAAATGCCACTGAGTGCGTCGGGGCACATCGGTGATTTTTGCGGACGGCTCGCTTATTTTTTACTTTTCAAAAAAAGGCGGACAGCGTATTGGAATATCCGCGCTGCGCTAGGCCTCCGGCTAAGTGAAACGCAAAGAAAGCAGGAATTGCTTGAGCAGTTTCGTCATTTGGGCCGCAACTTTACCGAAGTGCTCACTTTTGAAAAGCTGACTAACCAGGAAATTAATTCCGCAGTCACGATTCACGGCTTGGAGCGTTTCGAAAAAATAGTTGCGGGCGGTAAAGGCGCGGTTTTAATCACGGGACATTATGGAAATTGGGAGTTACTGCAGGTTGTCGCGGGTATTCGCGGAACACCGATTCATGTTTTAGCGCGTGATCAGCGGCATCCGCGGTTAAATGAAATTTTAATGCGTCAACGTGAAGCGCATGGTTCGGTTGCCGTGAGCCGCGGCATGAATGTGCGCTTTCTTTTGAAAGCCCTGAAAGAAGGCAAGCTTGTAGGTGTGCTTGGTGATCAATCGGCGGGACGCAGCGGAGGGATTTTGCTGCCTTTTTTCGGGCGCGTTACCACCATTCCGACGGGAGCTTTTGAGCTTGCGCGGCGCATGGGCGCAGACGTTCTGCCTTGTTTTATGGCGCGGGATGCCGGCGGAAAGCATACGATTTATGTCGAAGAGCCGCTTCAGGCGGAGGGTCAGGATGACGCCGAGGTCGTTCAAAATCAGGCGGCGGCTTATTTGCGTTTACTTGAAAGTCACATTGAACGTTCACCGCGCCAATGGCTTTGGCAAAATAAACGCTGGAAATATTCGTGGACGCGCCGCATCGTGGTTCTTTCAGACAAAAAGCCCGGGCATTTTAAACAGACCCAAGCCGCTGCGGCGCTTTTTGAAAAAACACAGGCTTATCATGGCCGCTCTGGGCTGAAATTTGAAACTCAAACAGTTGCAATCGAATACCGATCTGATTTTGCCGCGAGATGCTTGAGTGTTTTCGGCTGGCTATTATTACCGGTCATTCGCGGACGGTTTAAAATTTTAAATTTCTTTCTGACAAAAGATTCCGCACAGGCTTTGGCGGGTGCGCAAGCGGATTTTATTTTTGCTGCGGGTTCCTCCATGGCACCCGTACAGCATCTTTTTGCCGCTGAAACCGGAGCAAAAAAAATTGTACTGATGAAGCCGCCCTTTCCTTATAGTCTTTTGAAATATGATTTGGCGGTTGTGCCGGCGCATGATGAGGGGTTTATTCCCAAGTCCAATTTCAGAACTTTAATTTCACCGAGTGGTTATTTATCGGGTAGTTTTGAAGAAGAAGCCATGCAGTTAAAATCGGAAATAAAAGGCGATGAGCGGCCCTATGCTGCGGTATTTGTCGGCGGCAAAACGCATGAATTTGACTGGACGGTCGCGGACGCGGAAAAACTTTTAAGTGTTTTAGAACGCGCGACTTCCAAAACGGGCGGATTTATGCTGACGACTTCACGCCGAACATCGGTTGGCGTCGAAAGATTTTTTAAACATCAAATGGGACCCACTTCCGTATGCAGAAAGCTTGTGATTGCGAATGAAGATTCGCGCGCGTTTGTCGCGAAGGGCATGTTGGGATTGGCGCAGCGCATGATTGTGACAGAAGACAGTTTGGCGATGATTTCCGAAGCTGTCGCTTCGGGCAAGCCCGTGATTGTGATTCGCAATACTTCGAGCCGGCTTCCGGAAAAACACCGCCGCTTTTTGGACAAACTAGTGGAAAAAAATTGGATTACCGTCGCAAGTTTACAGGAGCTAAGTAAAGTGATTACTTCCGAAAGCGTGGCTTCATCGATTGCCGCGGTCAATCAGGAAAAAGAGGCGCTGGCTCAGGCGCTGGAGCGGTTATTATGAAAATATTACAAATGATTCCCTCGCTTGAGGTGGGCGGCGTGGAACGCGGCGTGATTGATTTAGCGCGCGGTATGAAACTACGCGGCCATCAGGCATCGGTGATGTCCTCAGGCGGTGCGCTTGTCGCGGAGTTGAGTAAGATGGGTGTCGCGCATTATCAATTTCCGGTACATAAAAAATCTTTGTCTTCGCTTGCGCTGGTTCCCAAAATTGTTGAGATTATCCGCCGTGAACGCATTGATGCGGTACACGCGCGCAGCCGTATTCCAGGGTGGCTTGGATGGCTCGCGGCGCGCCGCGCAAATGTTCCGTTTATTACGACTTGTCACGGATATTATTCGACGCATTTATTTTCGACCGTTATGGGCTGGGGCAAACCGCTGATTGTTCCGTCGAATGTCATTGGCCGGCACATGATCGAAGATTTCGGGACTTCACCCGAGGTTATTCGTTTAATTCCGCGCGGCGTGGATTTGAATCAATTTAAATATTCGACAAAACGTTTTGAAAATCCCACGAAACCTTTGCGCATTATTCATGTCGGCCGTTTTACGCCGATCAAAGGCCAGGTTGAATTTTTAAAAGCAGTACACTTAACGCGCAGCCGTTTTTCCGGTTTTGAAGTTTGGCTTGTAGGTTCCGAAGGCGGCGGGAAAACGAAGTATACTCAAAAAATACAAGAAACGATCCGCCAGTTGGGATTGGAATCGACGGTTAAATTGCTCGGCTCTTCGCGGGACATTCCGGGCTTGATGGCGGAAGCGGATTTGCTTGTGATGTCGACAATTGTTCCAGAAGCTTTCGGACGTGTGATTATCGAAGCTGGAGCGGTTGGCGTTCCGGTCATTTCGACGCGTGTCGGCGGTGTCGTGGATATTATTCAGCACGGTGAAAACGGGCTTCTGGTCAGTCCGGGCAATTTAAATGAAATGGCGGATGCCATGCTTGATCTTTTGACGGATCGAAAAAAGGCGAAGCTCTTTTCCGAAAAGATGCGTGCCAAAGTTGAAAGCGAATTTACGGTTGAACGCATGGTGGAAAGAACTATCGAAGTTTATAAAGAGATTGATCCGCAGCAGAGAATTCTTTTAATCAAGCTGGGCGCAGCGGGGGATGTGATTCTTTCCGTGCCAAGCATGCGCATGCTCAAGAAACGTTATCCGAATTGCAAGTTAACCGTTATGGTTGATAAAAAACTCGGCGGCCTGATCGCGAATACGCCCTATGTCGATGAGGTTGTTTTGATCCAACGTAAAAAATTATCTAATTTGTTTTATCTTTTAAAAACCGCGAAACGTTTACGCCGTGAGCACTTTGATCTTTCGATTGATTTGCAAAATACGAAATGGACGCATTTGTTAGCATGGCTGGGCGGCGCTAAATTACGATTCGGATATAAACGCGGGCCGTTTGGCTTTTTTCTGAACCGTCCGGATCCGACTTATGATCAGGCTGCGCCGCCGATTCAGCATCAATTCCGTATTCTTTCGAAAGCGGGCGTGACGGAGCTGGATCAAAGCCTTGAGCTAGCATCCAACGCGGAAAGCGACCAGCGTGTTGAAAAGTTTTTTGAAAAAATCCCGGCGGGGCCGATGACAAAAGTGATCGGATTTGTGGTGGGCTCAAGCCCTGCCTGGCCGACAAAACGCTGGCCTTTGCCTTATTTTGAAGAATTAGCGGAGCGGTTGTTAGATAAATTTGATACGCGCATTTTATTGATCGGTTCGCCGGATGAGCAGGATATCGCGGAGCTTTTTAACCCCGCGCTTTCGCCGAATATTCATAATCTGGTGGGGCAAACCCAGCTGGAAGATTTAGTACCGCTGCTTAAGCGCTGCCATGTCCTCGTAACGGGTGATACGGCCCCTTTGCATGTCGCTTCGGCCGTAGGAACGCCCGTGGTTAGTTTTTTTGGACCGACCAGCCCCGCGCGGCATATGCCGCCGCATGAACAATCTACGGTGCTTGTAAAAAATTTGCCGTGCCAGCCTTGTTATTCGGGAAAGTGCAAAAACAAAGAGAATTTGGAATGCCTTAAGAAAATTTCTGTTCAAGAAGTTTTTATGGCCTGTTTGAAATATCTTAAATAAAAATGAACCCCGTTAGAGGCTTAACTAAGTAAAAACTGTGACAGAATAAAAATGAAGTTTGAAGAATCCTATTTATCAAAAGATGTAATCAGAGGAGACTCTAACGGGGTGAAAATAATTGTATTCATGAAAAATTGGGTTGGGGACGCTTTTTTTCAGTTTCCCGCGATCAGATTGATCCGCGAAAAATATCCCGATGCCCATATTACTTGCATTGCTCCGCCGCGCTGCCGCGAATTACTTGCGGCCAATCCGGATATCTCCGAAGTTTTAGAGTTCGACGAAAAGTCCACGCACCGTTCCTGGTTTAAGCGTTTGGCATTTGCTTTCGAGCTTCGTTCAAAGGGTCCGTGGGATGGAGCTTATTTGCTGCATCGTTCAAAAACACGCGCGATACTTTTGACATTGGCAGGTGTCAAAAAACGTTTTGGTTATGGACAGGGAAGAAGTTTTTGGCTGACACATGCGGTGGATGAGCCCAAAAGCGGTTTGCATCATGTCGATTATTTTTTGGAGCTTTTGCGCGGCTGTCATTATGTGATACCGAAAAACACGCGTTATGAATTGCCTGTGAATGCTCCATCGCTTGAGAAGGCGAATCAGCTGCTTAAGAATTTGAATATTCAAGGCAGCAGTCATTTTGTTTGCTTTCATTTAGGGGCAAATTGGGAACCCAAGCGCTGGCCGCCGGAACACTTTGCCGCGCTTGCGGACTTGCTGTGTGACGCCTGGAAAATACCTGTTCTTGTCACGGGCGGTGTGAATGACCAGCCTCTGTTTGATGCGATGCGGCCGTTCGTGAAGCGTGCCCGGATTTTTCCCTTGATCGGGCAAACTTCTTTGGATGGTTTGGCCGCGCTTTATTCTCAAGCGGCTTTGGTTGTTTCCGGCGATTCCGGCCCCCTGCATGTCGCGGCCGCGGTTGGCGTGCCTGTAGTAGCCTTGTTCGGCCCGACCAATCCGGCGCTAACCGGCCCGCGCGGTAAAGGCGACTCGATCGTTTTAAGTTTTGTGCCCGAAGGCTTTTCCGCGCCTTATTTCGGAGATGCAGAGATTGCAAAAACATGGTTAAAACAAATTTCGCCTCAAGCGGTTTTTGAATCTGTTCAAAAAAAAGGCTGGATCCGATGACCGCTTCGAAAGAAAACCCGCGCAAGATTTTGGTGATTACACTTTCCAATTTGGGCGACGTAATTATGACCACGCCCGTGATTATGCGCCTGCGACAGGCTTTTCCACAGTCGGAGATTTCCGTGGTGGTCGGCCCCAAAGCGAAGGGGCTTCTTAGCCCAAGCCAAAATATCCGTGAAGTAATTGTTTATGACAAGCGGGCGAAATTAAACGACAAAAAACAATTTATTCTTAATTTAAGAAAGCAAAATTGGGATTGGGTTGTGGATTTGCGGCATACCGCCATTCCTATTTTGGTTAAAAACGGCAAGAGCAGCCCGATGCTTTTACGGCGGCATCGTAAAAAAATGAAACGCGAAGCGCATCTCGAGGTTTTAGAGTGGATGGGGTTGACGCATCAAGACACGCGCCCTTTTGATTTTTTTCAAGAGACAGATGTTGTTGCGATGCTTGCGAAATTTCAAACACTCGGAATATCCGAAAAAGAAGGCTGGATTGTGATCGCGCCCGGGGCTGCGAGTGAACGAAAGCGCTGGAGTTCAAAATTATTTCGTGAATTGGCCGAAAAACTCGCTCAAAAAACAGGGAAAACGATTTTACTTGCGGGCTCGCCCGAAGAAAAAAATATCGCCGAAAAGGTTTTGCAGGGACTTTCCGCGAGAGCTTTTGTCGTTTGCGGAAAAACAAATTTAGCAGAAAGCGCGGCGATGATCGCGCGCGCTTCGCTTGTAGTGGCCAATGACAGCGCCATGATGCATCTTGGTTTTGAACTTGGAATTCCGACCGTGGGTGTTTTTGGCCCTACGAATCATGAGCAGTACGGCCATCAAGGTTTAAAATTTCGAATTGCCGCCGCCGACCCCAAGCTTTGCCAATGCAATGATCATTTGAAACCCAAACCCGAGCGTTCCTGCTTTCACGGTTTGACCACAGAACAAGTTTTTAAATTAAGCGAACAGCTTCTTGCGGGAAGCAGCGAGCATGAAGTTGATAACGAATGAAAACCAAACTGCCTGATAATCCGCGCATTCTGATTACTCGCACCGACCGCATCGGCGACCTTGTCATTAGTACAACTGTTTTTCAGATTCTGCGTAAAAGATTTCCTGGTGCGCATTTGGCCGTATGTGTTTTTCGTGAACATCGTGAGTTAGTGCAGGGTAATCCTTTTTTAGATGAGGTGCTGCTTTATGAGAAAGCAGGCCATGAGAAGGGCTTGTGGGGTCAATTTTGTTTTGCACAGGAAATTCGAAAAAAAAAGTTTGATGCCGTGATTCATTTGCATGCTACCAACCGTATGCATCTTATGGGGTGGCTGGCCGGAATTCCGGTTCGCGTGGGCTACGACCGGCGTGCGCCATGGGCGTTGACGGAGATTCATCCATATGACAAAAGTGAGGGGAAAAAGCATGAGTCTGAGTACCTGTCATATTTGTGCTCTGAGGTTTCACCTCAACCGCAGAAACTGGTTCGAAGTGAAAATGTAAACTTACCGTTTGTGCCGGTTTCGGCGGGGATGCGGATTTCGATTGGAAATTTGCTGCAGCATTATAAGATTTTTGCAGATGAAAGCTTTGCGGTGATTCATCCTTCAGCGAGTGATGTGACGAAGATGTGGCCCGCTGAAAAATTTTCGCAGCTTATTTTCGCTCTGGGCTCCGCCCAACCGCATGGTTCAAATATAGCGGGGTCTTCAGGCGGATTTCGCTGGATTGCTGTCGGCGGAAAGGAAGCGTCCGCACAGGCGCAGAAAATTCGGGAACTCTCAGGAGTTTCTCTTATTGATCTTTGCGGAAAATTGTCATTGGGAATGCTCGCGGCGCTTTTCGAAAAAGCACAAATCGTCATTTCGAATGATTCGGGTCCCGCGCATATTGCGGCGGCCGTTGGAACGCCCACGGTTTCTATTTTTGGCCGCTGGCAACCGGGATTGAATGCGGAGCGTTGGCGGCCATTGGGGGAAAAAGTCGCGATCGTCACGCCGCACATTGAAAACATTCATGCGGCACAAAGAAAATTTACTTATATTGAAGAAATCAAAGTTGCGGATGTTTTAAAGGCGGCTGAATCGATTCTACCAGGAGTACGGGCTTGATTCGCCGTGTCCTTGTCGTTCAGCCTTACGGTATCGGGGATCTTCTTTTTATTACGCCAGTTTTGCGCGCGTTAAGATTGATTCCCACGGTTGAGCGCGTGGATATTTTGATTGGATCGCGTACGCGCGCGGTAATTCAGGCGAATCCCCATGTTGATGACGTTTATGTGATTGATAAAGATAAAATGCATCAAAATTCTTCCCGTGAAAATTTTTCTTTTTTGAAAGAATTGGGAACGAGCCTTAAAAAACACCGCTATGATTTACTGCTCGATTATTCGATTCGCGGTGAATACGCTTTTTGGAGCCGCTTCTTTTTAGGAGTTCCTAAACGCGCGGGTTATGCCTATAAAAAACGCGCCTTTTTTCATAACATTCGCGTGCCGATTCCCGAAGGTTTTTACGGCAAACATGTGGTTGATTTTGCCTGTGACTTGGCTGAAAAAGCTGGTGTGCCGGTCCAAGAACGGTTTGTTGAATTCTTTTTTTCAGATAATCAGCAGAAAACGCTTGAGTTGGTATTAAGCCTGCGATTGCCCCAAAATTATTTGACGCTCAGCCTGGGCGGCGGGGAATCTTGGGGAAAAGACGCGCATTTAAAGCGCTGGAGCGTGGAAAAATTTGCGCAATTAGCCCAACACCTTTTAGACAAAAAGACAGCTCAAAAAATAGTTTTAATCGGCAGTGCGGGTGAAAAAGAACTTGCCGCGGAGTTTCTAAAGTTGGGTGTGCCTGCCGAAGATTGGACAGGAAAACTTTCGATTACTGAAACCGCGTGGGTGATTAAAAAATCGAAGCTCTTTCTCGGCAATGACGGCGGACTTTTACATTTAGCGCGCGCGGTATTTAAACCCGTTATCGGGATTTACGGCCCTGCCGGTCCGCGTGAATATGGACCTTATCCGGCGGGCGAAGGATCGCTTGCCATATTTAAAATTTCAGATGATGACAAACCGCGTTATTATAAATTTCGATATGACAAAAATGACCGCAGTTTGCAGGATTTGAGCGTTGAGGATGCAGTTAAGATGGTCGAGTCCAGCGGCGTTATTTAAAATTTCTCAAAAAATTACTTTGCTGCGTGATGGAAAATGAGCCTTTTCGAGGGGCTGCTTTTGTTGCCTTGAAAAGCATTGTGAAAGCTCCTATGATACGCACTCCGCTAGGTCTTTATTTCGCCCTGGTGCTGAAACTGGCAGACAGGCACGTCTCAGAAGCGTGTGCCGCAAGGCGTGGAGGTTCAAGTCCTCTCCAGGGCATTAAAAAAAGGATTAAATCAGATGGATAAGAGTTGGAAATACCCGCTTTTTTTTATTTTCGGACTGTTGCTTTGCTTCTCTTTTGTTTCCATGGCAAAAATTGTCGCCAATGCCGCAATCTCAATTAAACAAAAAGGTACGGTTCAGGTCAAAGGTTTTGCGACCCAGCAAATCACTTCCAATCTCGGGATTTTTGAAGCACGAATTCAATCCTCAAACGCAGATTTGAAACTGGCTTATGATCAGCTCGCAGCGGATAAAATCAAAGTGACGGCATTTTTGAAAAAGAATAATGTGGAAGAATCCATTGTAGGCTGGAGCGCCGTCAATATCGAAGAAAAATATGTGGTGAATGAAAGCGGCCATACGCTCAACCAAATTTATGAATATGTTTTGACGCAGTCTTTTGAATTTCAAACTTCGAATGTGGCGCAAGTGCAGATGCTTTCGGCGGCGATCTCCGAGCTTTTAAAAGATGGCGTGCGACTCACAACGTACACACCGGTTTATCTCTATACTGATTTGGAAAATCTGAAAGTTGAAATGATCGGCAATGCCACGGAAAACGCGAAAAAGCGTGCGAAAATTATCTCGGATAAAGGCAAGTTTAAACTCGGAAATATTTCTCAGGTGCGCGTGGGTGTTTTTCAAATTACGCCGCTTAATTCCAATGATGTTTCGGACTATGGCGTGAACGATACCACAACCATTCAAAAAGAAATTAAATGCGTTGTAGATATTGATTACTTCGTCAAATAAAACAGCCCGGTGGCCCGAGGCCTGAGGCACGAGGGTTCTGAGGGGCTAAGTGCTCTCGGGGCTCCGACCTCCGGGCTAAATCAAAATGGCAAAAATACTAATCATTCTCGGAACCGTTTTAATTGCTGCCGGCGTTCTTTGGCACTTCGGTCTTTTGAAATGGGTTGGGCGTTTACCCGGCGATATTCGCATTGAGCGTGAAAATTTCAAGTTTTACTTTCCCTTAGCCAGCTGCATCCTGGCCAGTCTGGCATGGTTGGTCATTTCCCGGCTTATTCATTGGTTTCAAAGGTAGGCCTTTCTATTCTTAGCAGTTGGGTTTAACCCCCAATTTGGCTATAATGTGCGCGTTCTTATCAACTTTTAACGGGGGTAATCGGACCTTATGCAAAAGCGTTTTTTAAATTTATTTGTAGGTCTTTTTTGTGTTCTTGTGCTGGCCGGCTGCAACGAAGAAGCAAAGTTGCAAAAAGCAACTCCGAAAGAAGCGGATGCTCTTGCCCGGGCATTTATTAGCGCGCTCAATAAGAAAAACACGGATACCGCGGAAAAATTAATTGAGCCGACGATTCGCACGGAGGCCAAAGAAAAACTAAAAAGTTTGGTCAGCCTTTTGAGTGTCAGCGAACCGAAGCAAATCAAAATTATCGGTGTCCGCGGACAGAAAAAAGAAGACCAAAAGCTTTATCAGCTCAGCTATCAAATTTACTTTGAAAAAAGCTGGGTTGTGGCTTCAATCGCCATCGTTGAAACTGCCAAAGAGCGTTATATTTTCAGCGTGCGCATGGACCCTCTGAGAGCGCCGCTTGAAGAGCTTTACGCCTTTAAGTTTTCAGGGAAATCGATCGTGCACTACATCACGCTTTTGTTTTTTATTCTTATACCGGTTTTTATCCTGTTGATGCTGATTCAATGCATCAAATTGCCGGGCAAGAAGAAGTGGATCTGGGTGCCGTTTATTCTTTTGGGATTTGTCACTTTTCATTTGGATTGGACGACGGGACGCGCTTTTTTACAGCTTATTTCAGTGCTCTTTTTTGGCGTCTTCTTTATGAAACAAAAATACGGCCCATTGATCCTTTCGGTAAGTTTGCCGATCGGGGCGATCGCGTTTTTTATTGTTTCGCTCATTAAAAATTCCAAGCCCAAGTCTTTTTCTCTCCCGACTGCCGGTTAAAATTGGGCCGCAGATTGTGAATCAAACCGTTTCACAATCTGCGGCAATCTCCCGCGGTCTCTACGTTCATATCCCATTTTGTCTTAAGAAATGCCATTACTGCGACTTTGTTATTACAACTCAACGTGCTCCCGCGGATCGTGCCAAGTTTTTAGACACGCTTCAAGCTGAAATTGAGCATGCTGCCCAAAAGTACGGCCGCTTAAAATTTAATACACTTTATCTCGGCGGGGGGACTCCTTCTTCGCTTGAACCGGAAGAATTTATTGCTGTTTTCATGATGCTTCAAAAAAGTTTTGATTTTGAGGATGGTTTTGAGTTTACGGTTGAAGTCAATCCGGGTGATATCAATGACGAAAAAATACAAGCTTACAGGCAGGCGGGGGTGAACCGCGTCAGCTTAGGTGTGCAGGCCTTTCAGGCGCATCTTTTAAAGGATATGAACCGGCCGCATGGGACGCATGAGGTTGTGCAAACGGTTCAGAAACTGCGCCAGGCCGGCCTTACAAATATCAGCATGGACATGATTGTCTATTTACCCGGCCAAACCGTGAAAGATGTCGCGGAAACACTGCAAAAGCTTTTGGAACTTGAACCCAATCAAATTTCAGTCTATGACCTGGATGTGCATGAAAAGACGGCTTATGGGCAGCGCCGCAGGGAAGGCAGGCTGCATTTGCCGTCGGAAGAAGAGCATGCCCAAATGTCAGAAATGCTGATCCGTGTTTTGGAAAGCGCCGGTTTAAGCCACTATGAATTGTCTAATTTTGCCAAGCCGGGCTGGGAATCTAGGCATAATCTCATTTATTGGCATAATCAGCCTTATTTGGGGCTGGGGCCAGGAGCTTTCTCTTATTTAGACGGTATGCGCTATCAGTTTGCAAATTCCGTTGAAAGTTATATCCGCAAAGCGCTTGCCGGCGATTGGCAAAATGAAACGGAAGACCTTCTGACGCCCTTTGAAGTTGAAAAAGAAAATTTGCTAACCGGTTTACGGCTGAAAGAAGGCTTTGATTTGCGGCGGCTGCGAATTTCAAAAGAGGCTTTTGAAAAAACAGCTGAAATTTATATCCAAGAAGGTTTCTTGGAAAAGGATGGTTTTCGGTTAAAATTAACTCCGAAAGGCAAGCCGGTCGCGGAAATTATTTTAAAAAATATGGCGCAGGTCTGATTTAATTTTTCAGTGCTCGAACAGTTAAATTTGCGATGCTTGATAAAACTCGCATCGCGAGTGCGGCAAGTAAGGAGGCAATATGACAGTTAAAATTTTAACTTTCGCGGGAAGTTCCCGTAAAGATTCCTGGAATAAAAAGATTGGCCACATTGCCGCCGACGGCGCGCGCGAAAAAGGTGCGGAAGTAACCTGGATTGATTTGAAAGATTATCCGATGCCGATTATGGACCAGGATTTAGAAGCGGCTTCAGGACTGCCTGAGAATGCCAAAAAACTCAAAAAGCTTTTCATCCAGCATGATGGGCTTTTGCTGGCTTGTCCGGAATATAACAGTTCGATTACGCCGCTGCTCAAAAATACTTTGGATTGGATTTCGCGCGCTGAAAGCAAAGAGGAAGCGCCGCTCGCGGCATACAATGGCAAGGTTGCGGCCTTGCTTGCCGCTTCCCCGGGAGCTTTAGGGGGTTTGCGCGGGCTTGTGACTGTACGCAGTATTCTTGGCAATATCGGCGTTATCGTGCTGCCCGGGCAAATGGCAGTTTCAAAAGTTCATGAGGCTTTGGACCCTTCCGGTAAATTGAAAGATGCCAAACAGGAAGCCTCCGTGAAAAAAATCGGCGCAGATTTGGCTGATTTTTTGGCAAATTTTAAAAAGTGACACTAAGTGTCATCCCCGACTTGATCGGGGATCCAGCTCTGGATTCCCGCCTGCGCGGGAATGACAAAACAAGGAATGAATAATGAACGCAGAAAAACCTAAAACAATTTATCTCAAGGACTATCGCAAGCCGGATTATAAAATCGAAAAAATCGATTTGGATTTCCGGATTTTTAGCGCAGAACGCGTTGAAGTTCGCGCGCATATTCTTATTTCACGCAGCGATGTGAATCAAGACGGCAAAGCCTCGCTTGTTTTAAATGGAACGCATTTGAAGCTTCTCGAGGTCCGTCTTAATGATCAGGTATTGAGCGCGAAAGACTATCAAGTGACCGACCGAGATTTAACTTTAACCTCCACTCCGGCGAGTTTTAAGCTGGGAACGACCGTTGAGATTAACCCGAAGGCAAATCTAGCTTTAGAAGGCGTTTATGCTGCGGGCAGCGTGCTTTGCACGCAATGTGAAGCCGAAGGCTTCCGGCGCATTACTTATTTTTTAGACCGTCCGGATGTCATGGCGAAATACCGCGTCAGCTTAACCGCGGACGCGAAAGAATATCCCGTATTGCTTTCTAACGGTAACTTAGTCGATGAAAAAAACTTGTCTGGTGGCTTACGCCAGGTTACCTTCGAAGACCCTTTTCCGAAACCCAGTTATCTGTTTGCGCTTGTTGCCGGAAATTTAAAATCAATTCGCGATACTTTTAAAACGAAGTCGGGACGGAATGTGCGGCTTGAGATTTATGCCGAGCTCGGCAGTGAATCCAAATGCCAGCATGCGATGCATTCGCTTAAAAATTCCATGAAATGGGATGAAGACACGTTCGGATTGGAGTGTGATTTGGATGATTATAAAGTTGTCGCGGTGGATGCGTTCAACTCAGGCGCCATGGAAAATAAAGGTCTGAATATTTTTAATTCGCAATACGTGCTGGCAAAACCTGAAACCGCGACCGATATGGATTATCAAAACATTGAGGGTGTGATCGGGCATGAATATTTTCATAATTGGACGGGGAACCGCGTGACTTGCCGCGATTGGTTTCAGCTTACATTAAAAGAGGGACTGACTGTTTTTCGGGATGAAGAATTTTCATCGGACATGGCAGATCGTTCCGTGAAGCGCATCTCAGATGTCCGCGGGTTGCGTGACTTTCAATTTTCAGAAGATGCCGGCCCCAATGCGCATCCCGTCCGCCCCGCTTCCTATATTCAAATTCGTAATTTTTATACTTCGACGGTTTATAGTAAAGGCGCCGAAGTGATCCGCATGATTCAAACTTTTATCGGTAAAGAAAACTTCTGCAAAGGAATTACAAAATATTTTGAGCTTTATGACGGACAAGCTGTGACAACCGAAGATTTTGTGCATGCAATGGAGATTGCAAGCGGGAAAGATCTGACACAGTTTAAAACAAGCTGGTACGCGCAGGCCGGAACTCCGACGCTTAAAATTCATGGAAATTATGACGCCGCCAAACAAACCTATGTGCTTGAGGTGGAACAGATTCCCGCGAAAAATGTAAAAGTTGAGAAGCCGCAGCCGTTTATGCTGCCGCTGGCGGTGGGCCTTTTGGATGAAAGCGGGCGTGAGATTCACGCGACTCAAATTTGTGAAATCAAAGAATGGAAACAATCTTTTCAATTTAAAAATATCCCGTCCAAACCGTTGCCGTCGCTTTTGAGAAACTTTTCCGCTCCGGTTCATTTGGATTACGCATATTCCGAGGAAGACCTTGCGCGGCTCATGGCCTATGACAAAGATGATTTTGTGCGTTATGACGCTGGACAGCGCTTAGCCGAAATTGTGCTAAGAAAAAGAATCATGCAAAACCAGCAACGGGGACAGAGCGCTGGTCTCAGCTCTGTCCCCAATGATTCTGAAAATATTTTTTTCGACGCGTTTTCAAAATTGCTTAACGACGCCTCATTGCGCCCCGCGTTTAAAGCGGAAGCTTTACTTTTGCCCGGTCTTTCCACATTGATTGAGAAAATGGACATTTGCGATTTTGACGCGGCTTTTGCGGCGAGAGAAAGCTTGCTGACGGATTTAGCCGTCCGAAATGAATCCGCGTGGCTGGCGCTTTATGAGCGGCTCGCGGTTGTAAAAAAATATGAAATTACTTCTCAGGCTATCGGAGAACGATCGCTCAAAAACCGGTCTTTGGCGGTATTAGTGCAGCTTGAAAAACCGGTTTACTATGAGCTTGCTGCGAAACAGGCGGGCTCTGCGACAAACATGACGGATGAAATTGCCGCTTTGAGCGTGATTGTCAATTCCAAATCCGTGCTGAAGGAGCAAGTCATTGAAAGCTTCTATAAAAAATGGAAAATGGAATTTCTGGTGCTTAATAAGTGGCTCGCGGTTCAAGCCGGGTCGAAAGAGGAACGGGTGATTGAGCGCGTTAAAAAGCTTTCCGCGCATGAATGTTATCAGTCAAAAAATCCGAATATGCTTCGCGCGCTTTACGGCGTATTCGCGCGGAACTTTTCGCGTTTTCATGCCGCGAACGGTGAAGGCTATCAACTCATCGCGGATCAAATCATTGTGATCGACGGATTTAACTCGCAAATTGCGGGGCGCATGATTCCTGTTTTTAATCATTACAAAAAATTGGATGCCGGACGCAAGGCGCTCATGAAAAATGCCCTGGAGAAAATTTTAAATCGGAAAGAATGTTCGCCGGATGTTTACGAAATGGTTTCAAAAACATTGGCCGATGGGAAATAAAGAGGTAGTTATGAAAAAAATTCTGGTTTTGTTTTTAGTCATTTTTTCTTTTGTTCCAGCGGCTTTTTCAAAAGTTGTTTCGGAGCCGGTGAACTACATTGAAAATGGCGAAGCCCTTCAGGGGTTCATTTATTATGATGATGGGGCGAAAAAGAAATTGCCCGGGATTATCGTGATCCATGAATGGAAAGGTTTGGGGGAATATGCTAAAAAGCGCGCTGAAATGCTGGCGGGTTTGGGTTATGCCGCTTTCGCGGCGGATATGTATGGTAAAGGTATATTCGCCAAGGACCATGAAGAGGCGGGGCAACTCTCCGGAGCTTTCTTTAAAGACCGCAAACGCATGCGTGCCCGTGCCGCCGCCGCTTATGACGCTTTTCTCGCTACGGGAAAAGTGGATGAAACCAAAGTTGCTGCGATTGGCTATTGCTTTGGCGGAACCACAGTTTTAGAAATGGCGCGCAGCGGTATGCCTCTGAAAGGCGTGGCCAGCTTTCACGGAATTTTAGCAACGCCGGCGGTGGCCGAAGCGGGACAGGTTAAAGCGAAAATTTTAGTCCTGACAGGCGCGGAAGACAAGATGGTTATGCCGGGAGATATTTTGAGCTTCGAAAATGAAATGCGCACCGCAAAAATCGATTGGCAGCTTGTCCGTTTTGGCGGGGCCAAGCATAGTTTTACGGTTTGGGACGCCAATTTGCCCGAGCAGGGAATTCAATACAACGCCAAGGCCGATAAACGTTCTTGGGCGATGCTGCAGGACTTTCTTAAAGAAATTTTTAATATTAAATAATAATGCTCGATTTTATTACGCTTGAAACATCTCCGCAGCCGGATGCCGCGATTATTTGGCTGCATGGCCTCGGAGCGGACGGACATGATTTTGAATCAATTGTTCCTGAATTAAAACTTCCAGAAAATTTACATATTCGTTTTATTTTTCCGCATGCGCCCACTATGCCCGTTACAGTGAATGGCGGTTATGTCATGCCGGCCTGGTACGATATTTACGGCGGCGGTGTCCTCAGCGGCGAAGATGAAAACGGTTTGCGTCGTTCGCAAAAACAAATCATTGAACTCATTGAGAGCGAAATCAAAAAAGGAATTCAGCCGAATCGAATTGTGCTTGCTGGTTTTTCACAAGGCGGTGCCATGACTTTGTTTACGGGATTGCGTTATCCGAAAAGATTAGCGGGATTGATGGTGCTCTCGGGGTATTTGCCGATGGGCGAGGCTTTAACCGCTGAAATGAGCGAAACAAACTCAAAGACACAGGTTTTTATGGCTCATGGCAAGCAGGACAGCGTGGTTCCTTATGAAGGCGCGCGGATCTCAAAAGAGTTTCTTTTGAAACGCGGAATTCCGGTTGAATGGCATGAATATTCCATGGCGCACTCGCTTCATCCACAAGAAATTAAAGACATCTCCTCCTGGATTCAAAAGATTCTTGTTGGCTGAAAAAATAATTAGTTTGGTCTTTTGAGATAGGATTCAAATTGCTCAAACAGTTGCCTCTTCGGGCAAAACTCGCAATTTGAATCCTATCTCAAAGACATTCGCGCGATGTTGGGGTGGGGGCAATCATCAGAGAAGCAACACTTAGAAGTCTCAATCCTTCGAAGGCTCTTTTAGTAATTTTGCCACTTCCTTGCTCAACCTCAGCAACCTAGCTTCCCATCATATCTTCACATGGTTCTGCAAAGCAGGACCATGTGAAACGTTTTTTTGTCTCAGCTGTGTTGAGACAAAAAAAGATGTGACGGGAAACTGCTTAAAAGTGCGAGGCAGGGAATAGGGAAAATTAAGGGCGCGTCTCTACTAAGTTTGAATGGGAAGCCTTGTTTCTCCGCTTTATGCTCACACCCACACTGCGTAGAAAATAAAAAAAGGCAATTCAATTTACGAGTTCTGCCCGCAGAGGCAGCTGTCTGAGTAAAGTGAATTGCCTTTTTTAGTTCAATGCCGGATACTTTTCAACAGGAAACACTTACCAAAGGTTATCTTTTTTTGAGCCTTTGGTTTTATTCATGCGCACTTGCTTTTCCCAGGGGTCATCTTCAAGCGCGTCTTCATCCTTGAGCTCTTCGTCATCGTCGGAAGACTCTTCTTCGTCAAGATGGTCATCAAGCTGTTCTAAATCTTCTTCATCGTCAAGATCGTCGTCCTTAAGGTCCTTCGGATCCTCCAAGTCGTCATCGAGATCATCATCATTAGGCTCACGGTCAAACATCTTTCTCTTCTCCTATAAAAATGTAAAAGGGCATTGGGTATTAAGTATTTTATTCCCGCATTGTTTTGAGTCCACAAAAAAATGACACAAAATGAAATACTCAAAAAATGATAGCACAAAGCGTGCTAATTAAAAGGGATTGGGAAAGTTTTTTTCAGGCGGAAGAATCTAGCCCTGATGCTCGGAAACAGCAGGAGTTTCGCTGAATTGATGTGCAGAACGGGTCACCCATGTTTTGGGAGCCAATTTATTGGCGACAAAATCGCGTGAGAGGAAGTCATTGAGGGTCATGGCGAACATGACTCCGACCCACAAAAATGCGCCGAAAATGAACAGTTTGATAAAGCCGGAGGACTCTTTTAAATGCATGAAAAAAATTAAAATTAAAGCTGTTATGATGAAAGCATTGGTTAAAAGGATGACAGTGTTGAACAAACCCCAATTGACGAAAGAGGAAGCAACGCTCGCCGCGCTCAAAAGAAGTATGAGGCAGAAGATTCCGATTTCCGTGCCCAATCCGTCTTTATAGGAAGATTCGCCGCTCATGCATGCCTCCCGATCAAATAAAGCAGGGGAAAAAGAAAAGTCCAAACGATATCGATAAAATGCCAATAAAGCCCAAAGATTGTAACCGGAGTGCTGTATTCCGTTGTGTAACAGCCTTTTTTGTTCTGCCAAAGGATGATGGCGAGGATAATCACGCCGACAATCATATGCAGCGCATGAATGCCCGTTAAAACGAAATAAAGTGAATAAAAAATCCGGATACCGGGACCTTCAAAACCATGAAAATGAAAGGTGTCAGTAGGCACTAAATGATGTAAGAACTTATCATGATATTCAATGCTTTTAATTCCAAGGAAAAGCAGGCCAAGCACAAGCGTTATTGATAGGAAGATCGAAGTCAGATCTTTTTTACCGAATCTCGCGGTACGGACTGCGAGACCCATGGTAAAAGAGCTGACCAAAAGGACAATCGTGTTTGTCCCGCCGAGCCAAAGGTTTAAATGGCGGCTGCCTGCGGCAAAAGCGGCATAATAAAAGCCGCGGTTAACCGTATAGGCCATGAAAAGAGCGCCGAAAGTAAGAATTTCCGTGACAAGGAAAGTCCACATACCCAATGAAACAGCTTCATATTGCTGTTTCAGATTGGTGAAATGATGCTGAAGCGGGCCATGACCCGATGAAGTGTGGCCGCTCATCAATGGCCTCCCTTATGCGCAGCATTGGAACTAACACTGTGATGCGGCGCGAAATCATAAGCTTCTTCGGTGACTGTCGGTGTTTCATCAAAATTATGCGTTGTCGGAGGCGAAGGAATGGTCCATTCCAATCCTTTGGCGCCCCACGGATTCATGGTCGCGTCTTTGCCGTTTTTTAGCGACCAAAGTAAATTGACGATCGGAATTAAAAAGGAAAAGCCAAGCAGGATTGCACCCGAAGTCGAAAGCACGTTGAAGATTTGGAATTCAGGAGCATACACGTGATAACGGCGCGGCATTCCCAGATAACCCGCGATAAACTGCGGAAAGAAAGTTAAATTGAATCCGACGAAAATCATAGTGGCTGCAATCCGCCCCAGCATTTCGTTGTACATTTTTCCAGTCATTTTAGGCCACCAATAATGCAATGCGCCGAGATAGCCCATCAAAGCCGCTCCGACCATGATGTAATGAAAATGCGCGACGACAAAATAAGTATCGTGAATGTGAATATCAATCGCGAGTGTCGCGCAGAAAAGACCGGTTAAACCGCCGATCATGAAAACACCGAAAAATCCAAATACATAAAAGAGGGGAGTATCAAAAGTAATCGAAGCTTTATACAGCGTCGCGACCCAGTTAAAAACTTTGATTGCCGAAGGAATTCCGATCAAGAAAGTGAGGGCTGAAAAGACAACGCTTGAATAAATCGATTGGCTGGAAACAAACATATGATGGCCCCAAATAAAAAAACCGAGCAGCGCAATTGCCATACTCGAACCCGCGATAAATTCATATCCGAACGGACGCTTTTTCGAAAAGGTCGCGACAATTTCGCTGATCACGCCCATGGAAGGCAAAATCATAATGTAAACCGCAGGGTGAGAATAAAACCAGAATAAATGCTGAAATAAAACAGGATCGCCGCCGAGACGCGGGTCAAAGAAACCAAAGTGGAAAGTGCGTTCCAGGAAAACCAGTAAAATGGTCATGGCAATGACTGGTGTTCCAAGCACCATGATGATACCGGTCGCATAATTAGCCCAGACGAAAAGCGGCAGGCGGAACCAGGTCATGCCCGGCGCGCGCATCTTGTGCACGGTCACGATAAAGTTAATCCCGGTCATAACGGACGAAATACCGCTAATCAAAACGCCTAGGGCGGCAGCGGTGACGGCGGAATTCGAGTAAGTACTGCTATAGGGCGTATAAAAAGTCCAGCCTGTATCAACACCGCCCATGAGGATGCTGGTAAGCGCGATGGTCGCGCCCGCCATATAAACGTACCAGCTGAGAAGATTCATGCGCGGGAAAGCCATATCCTTGGCGCCGATCATAATCGGCAGAATAAAATTACCGATGACACCGGGAATGGACGGAATCAGAAAGAAGAAAACCATCGTAATTCCATGCATCGTAAAGATACGGTTATAGATATCGGACTGAAAAAGATCGCCGCGTGGCGTGAGCAATTCCAAGCGCATTAAAAGCGCGAAAAAACCGCCGAGAAAAAAGAAAGCGGTGACTGAAATAAGATAAAGAATTCCGATGCGCTTGTGGTCCACGGTCGTAAGCCACGAACGGATACTGTGATCTGCCGTTAAATAATTTTTTGTGGAAGTCATTTTGTTTAAGCTCTTATTTTGTTAATGAATGCGAACTGTCGGAATCGCTCTTAAGACCCTTGATGTAAGTTACTAAAGCCAAAATTTGTTCTTCATCAACCTGACCTTTATAAGTTGGCATTAATGCGTTATATCCCTGCACCATTTTTTCGGAAGGGGTCAAAATGGATTCACGAATATAAGTTTCATTCGCGAGAGTCGTCTGGCCGTTATCTAAAATAACTTTTTTTCCGAACAGTCCGGCAAGATCAGGGCCCATGGAACCGGAAGTTGCGCTGTGGCATGAGTTGCACTTTAATTCGCTAAAGAGTTTCTTGCCATGCTCTTCTAATGTACCGTCATTTGAAAGAGTCACGATATTTTGAGTCACCGTTGAATTTAGAGCGACTTGAGCGTTTTGATGGGTATTGGCATCCGCAAGGACCACCGCCGCAGTCGGATTTTTGATGCGTTCAGCCAGCCAGTTTTTATATTTGGCTTCTTCCATGACCACAATCGATCCGATCATTTCAGAGTGCTTGGTCCCGCAAAATTCAGCGCAAAATAAATGAAAAGTGCCCGTCTTAGTAGCTTGAAACCATGCGAAAGTATATTTACCCGGAACCGCGTCAGATTTGATACGGAAAGCCGGCATAAAGAAGCTATGAATGACGTCTTCGGATGTAATCGTGAGTTTGATGGGGGTATTGATAGGTACATGCAATTCATTCATTTCACGCGGGCCTTCGCCGTGCTGAATTTTCCACATCCACTGTTTGCCGACTACGAAGATATCCATCGCGTTGTCAGGAATACGCATTTCTTTAAAATAAACCGAAACGCCCCACCCGAACATGAAGACGGTGATTAAGAGCGGAATTCCGGACCAAACGATTTCTAAAAGCAAATTACCATGAACCGCTTCAGGCATGCGTTCATCGCGTTTGCGGTATTTAATCGAAAAGTAAATAACCAGACCCACAACGAGAACGGTAAAGAAAAGGCTGACAGCCAACATAAAAATATAAATGTTGTCGACCTCAGGCGCGAATGTGCTGGCTTGTACGGGTAATCCCGGGAAATGACTCATAATTTTTTAGCCCAATGACCTTATTTTATTCTAATTAAAAATACCCAATTGTATTTCAAGCTGTTCGAAACAAAAGTATTCCGGCTCAGCGCGGAACCGAACTGCGCCGGCCGATTTTTTCGTTTTTTAAACTTCCAATAATAAACCAGGCAAGCAAAAGGACGGTTAAGCCTCCGCCCACGCGCAAAATTTCATCGACGGCCATACTGTATTTACCCTTAGTCGGGTTGTAGTGATAGCAAATCAAAAGAATCTGGTCCCAAAAAGAACCGACTTTGCCGTTAGCGGCTTCAATCAGCGCAAGTTTGACGCTGCGCGGATCGAAGTCAATCCCGCCCATATAACGCATAATTTTTCCTTCCGGGCTCAAAAAAAGTAAAACCGCGGAATGAACATATTCGCCCGAGGCTGGGTCTTTTTCATATTTAAAACCCACGCTTTTGGATAAAGAACGGATGGCTTTTTCATCACCCGTAAGAAAGGTAACCAGGCGCGCGTGCTGGCGCGTAGTGTAATCCTTAAGAAACTCAGCTTTTTTTGCGGCGGCATTGGCAGTTGTATCATTCGGATTAATGGAATAAACAATCAGGTCAAAATCACCATTCGTTAAAAGATCCATTTTGCTTAAGCCTTTCGCGAGCCCTTTGAGAACAAGCTGGCAAAGCATCGGACAGGTGTAATAAACCGGCACAAGAATAACCGGCTTATCGGTGAAAAGGGTGTTGAGCAAGATGGGTTTGCCCGTATCCGTTGTCCACGGAGTGTCGAGTGCGGCCATGGCATCCAGGCGATGTTCAATGCCTGTTTTTTTCAACATCTCTTCCTGCGGTCCGGCATTTGCGGACGCAACTAAGAACAACGGGCAAAGGGCAAGAGACAAAGCGGCTGCTTTTAACCACTTTGTTCCTTGTTCTTTATTCGTTGAGCTAATCTTCATGACTTCCTTACAGAAAAACCTTGCTTGAGAGCGTCTTGAATAGCTGCATCAATTTTTTTATTTGCATCAAATGCATTCATTTCCTGGTGGAATTTTTCTAATTCACCGCCGGGATGAACTTCAACCAAAATTTCCGGCACCATGGTTTGAGTTTGGGCAACGGTGGCGCCGTTGCCGCTGTCGGCTTTATTCCACATATATTTAGTGAAAGGTATCATGGATAAACTAATACTGAAAAGAATGGCAAGCACAATCAGCCCCATAACCACAATCGCGCGGTTATCAGTGTCGCTCTTTTCGTAACGGATAGTATCGTTTTCGCGGCTGTCGTGGTGCATCTCGTTAGAAGCGGCCTTGTTCCCGTGTTGTGGTTCAAAGTTATTATTCATAAAAATTTTCTTAAGTTACAAAGCGCTTTGTTGGTTCCGCTTCTAACGGGACTCATCAGTGATGCTCCTCGGCAGTCCAAATCGGATCCTGTTTAAACGTTAAAGGTGTGCGCGCTAATTGGCGCATCACAAAACCCAGCCAGATTGAACCTAACGTGATCCAGCAGGCAAAGTCGAGCCAAGACATTGTAAAATGGGGATAATGCGTCGGCTTAACCTGCCAGATTAAATCCAGCCAGCGGATAACAAGAATTAAACAGGCAACTTTGACAAGTCTCTCGGTTTTTCGTTTTACAAAGCGCATCAGCAGCAAAAAGAAAGGCGTAACAAATTGGAAAAGGAAAACAAAAGTAATTAAATATTCCCAGCCGCCGCGTGAGCGGTGAATGTACCAAGCCGCTTCGGAGGGTTGATTAGCTGACCAGATAATAATGAACTGTGAAACTGAAGTATAGGCCCAGAGCATGACCGTTGCGAAAAGCAAAGTTCCAAGGTCGTGCAGGCGGTCAATTGATAAAACAGTTTGCATTGAGTTATTATTTTCTTTGCGCAGGAAAACCGTCACGATGATTGCAAAAGCTAAAGCGGACATCGCAAAGTGCACGCCGAAGATCGCGCCATAAATCGTCGAAAACCAGTTGGGTTCAAGCGACATACCCCAATCAAAAGCGCCGAAGGTCACAGTTAAAGCATACAAAACCATTCCGACGCCGCCGTAACCGGTCAGTCGGTGCAATGTTTTCGGATTGGGTGTTTCATCCTGAATAGCAGAGTGTTTGCGAAGCTTACACGCAAGAAAAATCCAAACTGCAAAGTAAATTGCAAAACGCGCTAAAAAGAAAGGTGTGTTCAAATAAAGTTTTTGCACATCATGATGGGTGCCGTTGGGCTGAAGCCAAACATATAAAGTTTTTAAATTGAGGGCGATGGGAATAAAAAGCAATGCACAAAGCGGCAATGCTTTCAAAACAGTTTCTTGTGTGCGGCGAATAACAAAGCCCCAGCCGCCCCAAGTTAAATGCTGGATCATGGTCAGCGGGAAGCAGCCGACAGTCAGTCCCAAAATATAAATCCAAGCAACCAAATAAGCATTTGCGAAAGCTTCAGGCTGTTTCCACCAGCCGAAAGCGCAAAGCAGAATACCGATCCCACCGGTGATAAAGGCCTTATTTGAAAGCTGTTCGAATTTTTTTGCTGTTTCCATAAAGTTAAGCCGTCTTCTTTTCTGACGAGGTATCGATTCGTCCTAAGGTTTGAACGTAAGCCGCGACATTCCAACGGTCTTCCGGGCTTAGTTCAGATTTAAATCCTGCCATGACATTGTAACCGTTGGTGATGACATCAAAGATTGAGCCGGGAGTGCGCGCTTTCACGTTCGCATGACTAAAAGGCAAAGGCTTTTTATAACCGCGGCGCACAACCATTCCATCTCCGGCGCCTGTCACTCCGTGACAAACCAGACAGTAAATATTGTAACGGTCACGGCCGCGTTCAAGTGATGCGGCCGTGATCGGAAAAGGGAAATCTTTAGCGAATGAACCATCTTCAGTCTTACCGCGATAAAGATGGTTGTCTTCGCGCAAAAATCCTCGTGGAACTGTGCCGTCAATCAAATTGCGCGCTGTACTATTGTTTTCAAAGAAAGGTGTTTCTTCGTAAGGCTTGTAGCGATTACCGTCGCGCATGTTGTCACATGCTGACAACGTGACCATTGCAAGCAAACATGATAGCAACCAGATTGTATTTTTTTTCAAATGCATAAATTTATTTAGCCCAAGACTTATAGCTTAAAGCTCAAAACCACAACCCAAAGTCCAAAACTGCTCGAACAGCTATTAGTTCTAAGCTGTGGTTTTAAGCTTTGACCTTTAAGTTTTAACCTCGAAGTTTATCTCAAGGATAAACTTCGCTGACTGCTTTCGGACTCAAACCCTGTAAAAAAGATTTTGTTTGCTCTGTTTCAAATTTTTTATCAATTGAAGCAATAATCAAAAAGAAACCATCCGATGTGGCGCGTTCAAAATTCTGGGAATTAAAAACAGGATGATAAGGGCGCGGCAAACCGCTGGAGCGCAATAAACTGATAAAACAGGTGAAGGCCGCAAAAAGCACGGTCATTTCAAAAGTAATGGGCAAAAACATCGGCCAGCTAAAAAGCTGACGGCCGCCGATATTCAGCGGGTAATTAAAAACGTGGCAAAAGGTAAGCATGCCAAAACCAAGGGATCCGCCCGTTATGCCGCCGATTAATGTCGCGAGAGGAACGCGTGTTTTAGTGACACCCATATCTTCCGCGAGATTATGACTCGGAAAAGGGCTGTAAGCTTCCACATCTTGAAAACCGGCCTCGTACGTTTTTTTCGCGGCTTTGCGCAAAGCGCTTGGGCTGTCAAACTCGGCAATGAGGCCGTAGATTTTTCTTTCGTCCAGAATTGAGGGAACGTAATTGAGTTCACCCATGATGCGAAACTTCCTTTTTCTTTTCTTTGACAAGAGTTTGCATTTCAAAAATAGAAATCATCGGTAAAGAGCGGATAAACAAAAACAAAAGAGTGAAGAAAAGTCCGATCGAACCGACAAAAGTCGCGATATCCCAAAACTTGGGATAATACATTCCCCAGGATGACGGCATAAAATCACGGTGAAGACCCATAACAATAATGACAAAACGTTCAAGCCACATTCCAATGTTAACAACGATAGTAATGATCCAAAGAATCTTGAGATTTTTACGGATAGCATCAATCCAAAGCATTTGGGGGATAATGACGTTGCAGACAATGAGCGCCCAGTAGAAACCGGCATAAGGGCCGTAAAAGCGGTTCAGCATCATGAAGCGTTCATATTTTTCGCCGCTGTACCAGGCAATAAAAGTTTCCAGAAAATAACCGTAAGCGACAATCAGTCCTGTCGTAATAATAACTTTGGCCATGTTATCGATATGCTTTTCGGTAATAAAGCCTTCCATGCCGAAAGCTTTGCGCAACGGAATGCAAATGGTAAGTACCATCGCGAAACCCGAGAATACCGCACCCGCAACGAAGTAGGGCGGGAAAACAGTTGTGTGCCAGCCGGGAATCATCGAAACAGCGAAGTCGAAACTTACAGTCGTATGAACTGAAAGAACGAGCGGTGCCGCGAGACCCGCGAGCAAAGTGCAGGCGGTTTCATAACGAAACCAATGGCGGGCCGATCCGCGCCATCCGAGCGCGAAGAAACCATAAATTCTTTTCAGCCAAAGCGGTTTCGCACGGTCGCGCATCGCACCTAAGTCGGGAATCAAACCTGTGTACCAGAAAAGTACAGATACCGAAGCATAAGTTGAAACCGCGAACACATCCCACATCAGCGGACTGCGGAATTGCGGCCAAAGCCACATCGTATTCGGCAAAGGGAAAAGCCAGTACATACGGTCAGGACGGCCCAAATGAATTAAAGGGAACATGCCGGCACAAGCAACGGAGAAAAGCGTCATCGCTTCGGAGAAACGGCTGATGGACATGCGCCATTTTTGTTTACAAAGCAAAAGGATCGCTGAAATAAAAGTTCCGGCATGGGCGATACCCACCCACCAAACGAAGTTGATAATATCAAATGCCCAACCGACGGGATTGTTGTTTCCCCAAATACCGATACCGCGATAAAAAAGCCAGCCTACCGAAACCATCAACAAACAAAGCAAAGTCATAGAAATCGCAAGGCCTGTGCCCCAGCCTTTTACAGCGGGACCAAGGACTGCACCCGTGATTTTTTGATTGATCGAGTCGTAGTTTAACTGCGGATCAAGTATTTTTTCTTCTGGATACGCAATTGTTCCGTCTTTGTCACTCATAAATGCCCCTGTCGGCGGTTGAGCTTTGCTCAGAGCCCAAAATTAACTTCATGCTGGCGATCCTGATTTAAATACGTCCGGGCTCAATGACGGTACTTCCGGGCCAGTCTCAAAGTTGAGCGCCGGATTCGGATTTTTAATTTTTGCTAAATAATTAACGCGCGGAAAAGTCGCGAGATCGGTCAAGATGCGATAGCTGACCGGTAGTGCGCGCAATTTTGAAAGCGCGCTTTCCGGATCTTTAAGATTACCAAAAGTAATGGCTTCAGTCGGACAAGCTGTTTGGCAGGCGGTTTTGATTTCGCCGTCCCGGATGAGGCGGTTTTCTTTTTCCGATGTAATTCGCGCCTGATTAATTTTCTGAACACAGAACGTGCATTTTTCCATCACGCCGCGATTGCGTACCGTAACATCAGGATTATGCATCAGCTTCAAAGCTTCACTGTGCTTATCGCGGTTGGTATACGCTAAGAAATTAAAGCGGCGAACCTTATAAGGGCAGTTATTAGCACAATAACGTGTGCCGACGCAGCGGTTGTAAGCCATTTCATTTAAACCTTCGGGGCTATGCGTGGTCGCGCCGACGGGGCAAACCGTTTCGCAGGGCGCATTTTCACAATGCTGACACATCACAGGCTGCATGAGTGATTTTGCATCGTCCATATTACCTTCATAATAATGGTCAATGCGGATCCAATGCATTTCACGGCCGTTCGCGACTTCTGTTTTTCCGACAATAGGAATATTGTTTTCAGAGTTGCAGGAAATCACGCAGGCATTACAGCCAATGCAGGCATTTAAGTTAACCGCCATACCCCAAGCATAGTTGGGAGACGTTTCGCGTTTGGCTCCGGCATAAAAACTATTTTTCGCGACGGTGGAATTTTCTTCTTCTTCCACTTGTGCGAATTCGGGATTTTTTAAGAATGTTTCAAGCGTTGCAGTGCGTACAAGCTCGCGGTCTTCCATGCTTTGATGCAGCTGCGTGGAAGCGAGTTTCATATGCTTACCGGTTTTACGGACTTCAATTTGAGCTAGCCAAAAAGGCGAAGCTAAAGTTTGAAGGGCATAAACATTGGAGCCGGAACCCAAACCAATTTGTCCGCCGCGTGTGCGTCCATAACCAAGTGAAAGCGCGATGTTACCCGAAGTTTGTCCGGGCACAATATAAATAGGTGTTTCAATTTTATTGATACCGTTATCAATTTCAATGATGTCGCCGTTGTGGACATTTAACTTTTCAGCCGAAGATGGGCTTAAAAGCGCCGCATTGTCCCAAGTTAACTTGGTGAAAGGCTTCGGCAACTCCTGAAGCCATGCATTGTTTGAAAACTGTCCGTCCCAAACACTTTCATCGGGGCGAATTGTCGCTTCCCATTCATTTTCGGGGAAGGGGCCGCTGAGTTCATCGGCGGTCCATTCTGATTTGGATGTTAAATTTTTGGCGGGGAAAGCGCTGTCTGCGATAAATCCGTCATGCAATGCGCGATGCCAGGCCTTGTCAAAACTTAAACCTAATTTATCTTTCCAATAAGCCTTAACAGATTGTTCCGACGTTTTTCCTGATTCGCCTGCAAGCACTGCGAGCAATTCATGTTCGGAAATACCGTCATAAAGCGGCAGGATGAGCGGTTGAATCATGGTCACGGTGCCGTCTGATGCGCGGCCATCCGAAAAATGTTCAAGAAAATGAGTTGCAGGAATATGCCACTGACTGACTGCTGCAGTTTCATCCGCGTGCAAACCATGATGCGCAATGAAAGGTACTGAACCAAGGAGCTGTCCGAAAGGCAAATCTCCGGGAGCGGCATAAACCGGGTTCACTCCGAGAATGAAAAGCGAAGAAACTTTTTTATCACGAATATCGGTTGCAAGCTGGGTTAAAGAAACTCCGTGTAAAACAGGGTCTTGTTCAATCGGTTCAACCCATTTGATTGTTTTGCCGGTATTACCGAGTTGATCATTGATTGCAAAAACCAAAGCCTGAATGCGGGCGGGCAATGTTTCACCGGCAAGCACAAGTGATTTTCCGGCTGCTCCGCGCAAATCTTTGGCTGCGATATCAAGCCAATGCTGTTCTTCGGTTGTGAGCTTCACGCTTGAAACCGGCTGGATATTATTGACACCGACACGCTGCGCAAGGCTTTCAGCAACCGCGATCATTCTCGAAACTTTAGAGTGTAAAACATGGTCGGCCGCGGCGCCGGTTAAGGTGGGATCAGCTTCAACCACATAAAGACGGTTCATGTTTTTCTTTTCATATGCTTTGCGTTCGTGCGCGAACTCGCGCGCGTAACGCAAACTGCCGGGAAGATTAATTAAAAAATTAGAGCCGATTGAAAAAATAACATCGGCTTTTTTAAAATCATAAACCGGATCGGCATATTCTTTAAAAGCCACTTTTTGCGCACGGCGCGATTCGTCGATATTTACGGGGTCATAACGATGCCATTTTGCTTTTGGAAAACGCGCGAGCACTTGTTTGATTTGAGCGCCGAGAGTCGGGGAAGTGATCGTGCTCGTTAAAATGCGGAGACCTTCGCCGCCGTTTGCATCCCATTCTTTTAATTTCTTTTCAACTTCGGAAGTAAAAGATTTCCAGCTCGCGTTTTGGCCGGATTTTAAAACGACCTTGGAACGGTCTGGATCATAAAGCCCGAGTACTGCGGCTTGGTGGAAAAGGCTGGTTGCGCCTAAACTGTCGGCATGTTCAGGGTTACCATCAATTTTTGTCGGACGGCCCATGTGGGATTCGACAAGTAATCCTGTGGTATGGCGGTTGAACGGCATTCCGGTCGCGTAATAAAGCGGTTTCCCGGGAATAATTTCTTCCGGCATTTTCACGTACGGCACGATTTTTTCGCGCGGCGGGGAACAGCCGGGCATGGCGGCAAGTAAAAGCGAAGCGCCCATCAATTTCAAAAATTCGCGGCGGCTTGAAGGATCATTATCTTGCGCGGAACCATTCGGAAACTCTTCTTTCATGTAAGACATGAATTCCGGTGTTTCAGCAACTTCTTCTAGCGAACGCCAAAGATTCTTGCCGGTTTTTTGTCCCATCTTTTCGCGCAGCCAATTTAAATTAAATCTTGAATCATTCATTTTTTTCCTTAAAACCCTGTCATGGCGAGGAGCTTGCGACGAAGCCATCTCTAGATTGCTTCGCTTTGCTCGCAATGACAGCGATACTACTTTATCTGTTACCTATGGCAAGCACTGCAGTTTTGAACACTGCGCACTTTACCTTTTTGCATCAATTCGTGTTGAACTGCCGCGATATTTTCCGGTTTCTGCCAATGCATATTAAAGACCTGGTCTGTGGGTCTTAAATTTCCCTCAGGGTGACGATGGCATTCTAAGCACCAGCTCATTTGCAGCGTATTTTTTTTACGCATCAAAGGCATTTCATCTACTTGTCCGTGGCAGGTTACACAGCTGACACCTTTTGATATATGGATACTGTGATTGAAATAAACGTGATCGGGAAGATCGTGCACGCGCCACCAATTCAGCGGTTTGCCGGTGCGCCAGCTTTCGCGGACAGGCGCAAGCGAGGGTGATTCTTTCCAAATAACATTGTGGCATTTCATACAAGTTGCGGTGGGTGGGATGCCGGCAAAAGATGATTTTTCAACGGAAGTGTGGCAAAAGCGGCAGTCAATGCCCACGTCTTTGACGTGATGTTTATGGCTAAAAGGGACAGGCTGCTCAATCGAAACGCCTACCTTAGTAATATAGTTGGAGCGCATCCAGTAAAATAGGAAAGTTCCGATTCCGACAACAAAAAGAAGCGCCCCAATGATAGTGGCGCGCGCAATCGTGTTATCTCTCGGCGAAAATATTTGTTTCATCTAGAATAAAAAAAAATGTTATGATTTCTATCTCGCCGGCGCAGAGCTTTGCGGCGGGTAAATAGATTTAGGAAAGGGTGCATTGTACACAATTTCCTATTTTTTTCGAATACAAAATACAAATTTTTTTCAAATTCAATCAGATTGAATCTTAGCGCAACGCAATTTGAATTTGATGCGAAATAATTCAGTTTTTCAGGAGGAGAATTTATGAGTATGCCGGGTCCCATGGAGTTAGTGCTGATCTTTCTCGTTATTTTGTTGCTGTTCGGTGCGAAACGTATTCCTGAAATTTTGAGATCTTTCGGCGAAGGCGTCAAAGAGTTCAAAAAGGGTATGTCGAACCTGAACGACAACAGTAATAATCAGCAAAACAATCAGGGAAATTCGAATCAGTCGAATTCCTCCCAGAATAGCCAGCAGAATACACAGAATAAACAGTAATTCTGCAATTTGGGCTGAAATTGTCGTAGAGAAAGGTGAGAATTTTACATTCCCACCTTTTTCTATTTTTAAAGCTATTTTGATGTATTTCATCCCAAAAATTGGCGTATATACAGGTTAAAGTGGATCAAAAAGTCCTAAAAGCAATAAAAGAGCGTATTCTCATCCTCGACGGAGCGATGGGAACCATGATTCAGCGTTATAAGCTCGGTGAATCCGACTATCGCGGCAGTACCTACAAAAACCATGCCCACCCACTGAAGGGCAACAATGATGCACTGAGTGTGTCCCAGCCGCAAATCATTGAGGAGATTCATCTTAAGTACCTTGAAGCGGGTGCAGATATCATCGAAACGAACACTTTTAATGCCACCCGTATTTCGATGGCAGATTACCATTTTGAAGCAGAAGTCAGAAAATTGAATCTTGAAAGCGCGCGGGTTGCCCGTCTTGCGGCCGATAAAATGACGGCCAAAACACCGCATAAACCCCGTTTTGTTGCTGGAGCTGTTGGGCCAACCAGCAAAACCGCGTCACTTTCACCCAAAGTCAGTGACCCCGGCTATCGCGCCGTCACTTTTGATGACCTTGTTGCCTCCTATGCCGAGCAAATCGAGGCTTTGATCGAAGGCGGTGTCGACATGCTTTTGATCGAAACCGTTTTTGATACTTTGAATTCCAAAGCCGCAATTTTTGCCGCGCAGCAAACTTTTCAAAAAGCAGGTAAGACCTTGCCGTTGCTTGTGAGCGGCACAATCACAGATAAAAGCGGACGCACACTTTCCGGACAAACCACCGAAGCTTTTTGGAATTCGATTTCACATGGCAATTTGCTTTGCGCCGGTTTGAATTGCGCCTTGGGAGCGCAAGAGCTCGAACCTTATATTAAAGAAATGGCGCGCGTCGCAACTTGTTACGTTTCAGTTTATCCCAACGCGGGATTGCCGAATCAATTTGGCGAATATGATGAAACACCGGAGCAAACCGCGGCCTTCATCAAACCATGGGCGCAAAAAGGCTATATCAATTTAATCGGCGGATGCTGCGGCACTACGCCCGAACATATCGCGGCAATGGCTAAAGCGGTTGAAGGCTGTAAGCCGCGCCAGCTTCCGAACTCCGATCATCTCACGCATCTCAGCGGACTTGAGCCCGTCACTTTGCGCCCTGAAATCGCATTTGTGAATATTGGTGAACGTACGAATGTAACCGGTTCGCCAAAGTTCATGAAATTTATCAAAGAAGGTAATTGGGAAGAAGCGCTGAAGATTGCAAAACAGCAGGTTGAGTCCGGCGCGATGATTATTGATATCAATATGGATGAAGGCTTGCTGGATTCTGAAGCGTTGATGACGCAATTCATGAATCTTGTTGCCTCCGAGCCGGAAATTTCAAAAGTTCCGATCATGGTTGACAGTTCCAAATGGTCCGTGATTGAAGCCGGCCTCAAATGTATGCAGGGCCGCGGCATCGTTAATTCGATTTCTTTGAAAGAAGGCGAAGCGGAATTGATTCGCCGCGCGAAACTCATTCGTAGCTATGGCGCCGCGATGGTGCTGATGGCGTTTAATGAGCAGGGACAAGCGGATACTTATGAAAAGCGCACGAGTATTTTGACGCGTTCATTTAAAATTTTGACTGAGCAGGCGAATATTGCACCCGAAGATATTTTCTTTGACCCGAACGTTTTACCGATTGGTACGGGATTGGAAGAGCATGCAAATTATGCCGTCGATTTTATCGAAACCTGTAAGTACTTAAAAAATCTTTCGCCCCGCAGTCATATTACGGGCGGCATCAGTAATTTGTCTTTTGGTTTTCGCGGTAAAAATGAAATTCGCGAAGCGATTCACGCCGTTTTTCTTTATCATGCGATTAAAGCGGGACTCGACTCAGGCATTGTGAATCCGGGATTGCTGCGCGTTTACAGTGATGTTCCGAAAGACCTGCTCGACCTTTCCGAAGACTTGGTTTTAAACCGCAACCCGAATGCCACCGAAGCGCTTTTAAAATACGCCGAAACGCATTCCGAGGAAAAGAAAGATCCTGCCAAAGTTTTGGAGTGGCGTACCAAGCCCGTGCGCGAACGTTTAACGCATGCACTCGTGAACGGCATTGCCGACTTTGTTGAGCCTGATTTAGATGAGGTGATTCCGCTTTATCCCGCGGCGCTTGAAATTATCGAAGGCCCGCTGATGGACGGAATGAAGATCGTGGGCGATTTATTTGGCGAAGGAAAAATGTTTTTGCCTCAGGTTGTGAAAAGCGCGCGTGTCATGAAAAAAGCTGTGGCGCATTTAACGCCATTGATTGAAGCGCAAAAGAAAAAAGGTTCGACAATCGGCAAAGTGATTATGGCGACGGTGAAAGGCGATGTGCATGATATCGGTAAAAATATCGTCGGCGTTGTGCTCGGTTGCAATGGTTATGACATTGTTGACCTCGGCGTAATGGTGCCGCTTGAAAAAATCCTGGAAGAAGCCGCGAAACAAAAAGCGGATATTATCGGTTTGTCGGGGTTGATTACGCCTTCGCTCGATGAAATGGTCTATGTCGCGCAGGAAATGGAATCGCGTAAACTCAAAACACCGTTATTGATTGGCGGAGCGACAACTTCAGAACGCCACACGGCTGTAAAGATTGATCCAATGTATTCAGGCCCTGTGATTCACGTGACGGATGCATCCAGAAGCGTGGGTGTTTGCCAGGAATTACTCAGCGAAAGCCGACGTGACGCGTATTCCGCGACATTCAAAACTAAATACGCGAAACTGCGTTCTGATTTCGAAAAAAATAGAGGTAAGATCCAACTCCGTACGCTAGAAGACGCGCGCGCGAACGGTTGGAAAGGCGATTGGTTGCATGCCGAAGCGGGGCATACCTGTGATATTCATAAATCGCCGCTCATTACAAAACCAAGCTGGCTTGGCGTGAAAGCATTTCATGACTGGGATTTAAAAGAAATCCGAAAATATATTGATTGGACGCCATTTTTTCAAACCTGGGAATTGATGGGGAAATATCCGGCCATTTTCGAAGATAAAGTCATCGGAGTTGAAGCTAAAAAACTTTTTGACGACGCGCAGGAAATGCTCGAGATCATGGTTGAAGAAAAATGGGTGAGCGCACATGCCGCGATTGGATTTTTCCCCGCTGCGCGCGAAGGCGACGACATCGAGCTGTTCGAGGACGATACGCATAAAAAGATCGTCGAAACTTTTTGCACTTTGCGCCAACAGGGCGTGGTGAATGGCATTCCGAATTTTGCGCTTGCGGACTTCATTGCACCGAAAGAAACAGGCGTAAAAGATTACATGGGATTTTTTGTTTCAACTGCGGGTGTGGGACTTGAAAAACACGTTGAGCGTTTTGAAAAAGATCATGACGATTACAAATCAATTCTCGTCAAAGCCTTGACTGACCGCTTTGCTGAAGCGTTTGCGGAAGTGTTGCATGAGAAAGTCCGTCGCGAATGGTGGGGCTATGCCAAGAATGAGAGATTCACAACCGAACAGCTGATTAAAGAAGAATATGACGGCATCCGTCCCGCGCCCGGTTATCCCGCCTGCCCTGAACATACCGAAAAAGCCAAGCTCTTCAAACTTCTTGACGGAGAAAAAAACACCGGCGTGAAATTGACCGAGAATTTCGCGATGTGGCCCGCGTCTTCAGTTTCTGGTTTTTATTTCGCTCATCCTGAATCGAAATATTTCGCGGTGGGTAAAATAAACAAAGACCAAATCGAAGATTATGCCCGTCGTAAAGGTATGCCGGTTAAAGAAGTTGAGCGTTGGCTTAGTCCGTATTTAGCGTATTAAGAAACTCCCGGAGGTCGGCGAGCTGATCTCCGGGAGTTGATATGGTTGGTTCTGTCATTGCGAGCGTAGCGAAGCAATCTAGGTTCGGCTCAATTAATTTATTGGTTCTCTCAAATTAAAAAGCTTAGTCTACTCAGGCAGCTGCGTCCTGACGGCGCAGAACTCGCATCCTAAGAATTTTAATTTGAGTCATTGCGCAAAGAGGAGTGGAGGCTTTGCGATATGGCCTCTGGCCAATCGCCTCTCTGAATCGGCTGAAGCCGATCTGATTTTTTTACTCTTCTATAAGTGCGTGGTTGAGTAATACATTTCACAAAGTGCTTTTAGAATGCTTCGGATTTGACATTGAACTTAAATGCGATCTTCATTGATATTGGAGTGAACAAAATGAAAAAAATAGTATATTTAGTAGGTTTTGTTGCCGTCATTTCATCGTTTGCGTGGGCCTCGCAGGAAGGCGCCTTGGCATTATCAACATTCTCGCTTGAGTCTAATGGAATTGGAGAATCAGGCGCCGTTGAAGTGAAAGGGACTATCTCCGAAAACAAAGAGGTAACTGCTCTTTCCGTAAATGCGTTTGGAAAAACATACATTGTCCCTGCTGAAAAATTATCAAAAATTCAAAATGGATTTTATAACGGTATCCAATTGTCTTATGAAGCAGGATATAAGGAGCTTGGCGGCAAAACTATTTATATTGTTTTGCAATCTGGATTCACTTCGGGAGTTACCCAGAGAATTATGATTTCATTAACTGAAAGCGGCACAATCGAAATAGAAAGTCTGACGCCGCTAGACCGGAAATCGGAGCATTTATAAAAGTGCCGGGCCAAAAAAGAAAACGGAAACCGGACGCCGTCCGGCGGGGAGGGGTTAGGTAAATGAATTCAAAAATTGCTCACGAAACGACGGTGTTGGCATTCGAAGGCAAAATCAGTTTCGGCGAAGTGGTGATGAAGCTGATCGAAATTGGTGTTGAGCGTTATCATGCGGATTTGGTGACGCTTCAAAAAACTTTTTACGGGAAAGACGGCGGTATTCATATTGAAAAGCTTACTTTGAAGGATGTGCCGCAAGTTGCGAGTGAGTTTGATGCGGAGACGGTGCGCGGGACAATCAAAATGGCTCAGCAGGGGAAAATTCATTATCCCGAATTTTTAGAAAAAGTGATGAAAGCCGGATGCTCACATTATGATGTGTATATCGACGGCAAGCAGGTGATTTATTCCGGCCGCAAAGGCAATTTTCATATCGAAAAGTTTCCACAAAAATAAAAAATCAGAACACTTCTAAAAACACCGAAGTGAATTAATAAAATGACAGCTAATAGTTCTCAAAATCCGGCGGCGGCGAACTTCAACGAGGCGTTTGTCCGCAAGCTGGCGGTTTTTCAAAAAGCCGTAGGAATTGGCATGATTATGGTTCCCGGCGGTGTTTTGTGGGGTTGGCAGACTGATAATTCTGCGCTTAAAAGTATTTTGCCGAATATTGTTGTCATGAATCCGGTATCGGCTGTTAATTTTATTCTAGCGGCTTTTTCACTTTTGCTGCTTCAGCCTTCCGTTTCATTGCAATGGCGCAGAGCGGGAAAATTTCTGGCTTCCGTCGTTGCTTTTGTCGGTTTAACCCGGCTTATCAGTTATATTTTCAGTTTTGAAACCGGCATCGATCAGATTTTTTTTAAAGCCAAGCTGCTCGGTAACCATATGGCTCCCAATTCAGCGGCAAATTTTTGCATGCTCGGGTTATCGTTATTCTTTGCGGATTTTGAAACCCGGCACAAGCTCAGACCCAGCCAGATCTTAATTTTATTCGTGCTTTTTTCTTCACTGCTGGCCTTCTTGGGATATGTCTATGGCGTGAAAACTTTTTATGAGTTCAGTTCATTTATTCCTATGGCGCTTAACACCAGCATTTGCTTCATTCTTTTTTCCTTGGCGGTATTTAGTTTGCGGCCCACTGATGGAAATATGCAGATTATTGCAAGTAACAGCATGGGCGGTCTGCTGAGCCGGAAATTGCTTCCGGCCTGTATTTTAGTTCCGGCACTTTTGGGGCTTTTTGGTCTTTTGGGGCAGCGGTATGGATTTTATGACAAAGAATTCAGGCTGGTTGTCGTCGTTGTCGGCAATGTCATTATTTTTACCGTGCTCGTTTGGTGGCTTGCGAACGCGCTGCATCGTACCGACTTGAAACGCAAAGAGGCGGAAGAGCTGATTCATAAGCTTTCTTTGACGGATGAATTGACCGGGCTTTTTAATCGCCGTGGTTTTCAAACGCTTGCTGAACAGCAATTAAAAGTCGCAAAGCGGGAGAAGACAGGCTTTGCGATTATTTTCGCGGATTTGGACGGCCTTAAAAGTATTAACGATACGTACGGACACGCGGAAGGTGACCGGGCGCTTGTTGCGGTTGGCTCGATTTTGAAAAAATTATTCCGCAGATCCGACATTCTCGCGCGTTTTGCCGGCGATGAATTTGCAGTGCTCGAGATTGGGACGGATCTTAAACAGACGGAAGTTTTTATTGAAAAGCTCAATCAAAGTGTTGCAGCTTTTAACGAAAGAAAAGAATTGTCTTATTCGTTGTCAATCAGTGCGGGTGTCAGTTATTTCCGCGGAGAAAATACGACAATTGATGCGCTTATGGCGGAAGCTGACCGTCAACTGTATTCCATTAAATATGCCAAGCGCGGGAAATAATTTTCTGATAAATATCACAGCAGTTTGAGTGTTTCTAAAAAGCAGAAATCAGAACCTTCCTAAAGGTGCCGGGTCTGAAAAGGTGAGAGGTTAAATCTAAAAGCTTAAAGGTTAGCTAATAGGTTTTGGGTTATGCCTGCCTGCCGGCAGGCAGGGTTTTGACCTTTAACCGTTAAGATTTGGGCTAAATTGGTTTCCGCTAGAAAAAAAGTTAAGAAAAGTTTTTTGCGAAGTAGGTTAGTCAGGCAAACCCTGAATCTGCGCAAAAAGCTAGCCGTGCGTTGATCTCCCAGGTCAACGGGTCTATGATGAATCTGTTAGCCCCCGCACACAATACCGCGGTGTTTTGATCGGTCATTTATCACCGAAGGTCTTATATGAAAACCATCTTGCGGATTATGCTCGCGCTATTTTTATCAGTTGTTTTGACTTTCAATCCCGCTTTTGCGCAGGAAAGAACCTGTGACCGGACAAATGCTCCGGTAATCAGTTTTGAGGCCTTAGAAAATAAACCAGCTGCGAAATTGCCGGCCGAACCTGTTGATTTTCTAGCGGAGTCTTCACCGCTTTCTCAACCTCGTTCCGCTGCTTCGGGCAGCATCGATGTTTTAGAAACGGCGCAAGCGGGAAGCTCAAATTTAACGGCTGGCGCAACGGCAACGGTCTCCGCGATTCCGACTTATAGTAAATGGCTCACGGATACGGTGACCTGGGGCATTGATTACGCCAGCATTGATCAGTACTACCAAACCGCGACGGCGACAACCGCAGAACATAAAGAAGCCGGTTTTTTTCAAACGATCAAACAGGCCTTTACGGAGTGGGCAAAATATATTCCGCTGACTTTTCAGGAAGTCGCGGTGAATACCGCTCAAATCATGTTCACCGTTTTAAGCGCACAACAGTTTGACGTTAATTTGGGCACGCCGAATAACGCTATTGCTTACGCGTACTATCCGCTCGGCGGCGATGTTTATCTCGACGGAGACCGCCAATATAGCTTGCCGGCTGTTGTAACGGGCGGTGTGAGTTACAGTGCGATGACGGCCGGGATTGATATTTTGACAGTTTTCGTACATGAAATCGGGCACTCCTTGGGTATTGGACATGCAGAGACAGACAGCACTTCCGTCATGTATCCCTATATCAGCGGCCCAAAAACGACAATCGTTTCCACTGATCCCGCTGTTGCCGCAGTTCAGTCCTTATATGGTGCCGGAGTGGGTAGTGTAAAAACAATTGGTCCGCCACCGTCTGATTTTACAGGGATTGCCGCGGGTTTAACTTTGAGTGGTACAGTGAATGTCGGTCCAAATCTGACTCTGCATCCGGACATCAAAAAAGTGGCTTACTATTTGGATGGTGCCAGATCCGGCAAAGTTTATTTTGCGCCATTTTATTGGGGGGGTGTGAACGGAACGGGGACAGGCGGATTTGATACGCGGACGCTAGCAAATGGCAGTTACAAGCTCGGCATCACTTATACCGACAGTACCGGTGATCACACGACGGAAATTAATTTTAACGTGAATAATCCGATCGCAACGGTACAGCCCAAATTAATCGGGATCGCGGCGGATGGTGTCGTTAGCGGAAATATCCTTGTAAGCCCCGATCCGGTGACATTCGGAACGATTCAAAAAGCGGAATATTTTGTGGACGGAGTCAGTAAAGGAATTTCAACGGTTTCGCCTTTTACATGGAACGGCGCGCAGGGATTTGATACGAAAACAATCACGAATGGAGCGCATACTTTGCGGTCGGTGATTACCGACAATAACGGCGTGCATGAAATCAGCTTGAATTTCAGCGTTAGTAATTTAGTCGTGCCACCGACGGGAACAGATTTTGTGGGCGTTATTGACGCTGCGGTTTTAAACGGAATAGTCAGTATCGGCCCGAATCTTAGCCTGCACCCGGGTGTGAAAAAAGCGGCATACTATTTAAACGGAACCAAATCCGGCAAAGTTTATTCCGCGCCATTTTATTGGGGCGGTGTGAATGGAACGGGGATAGGTGGGTTTGATACACGAACCCTTGCAAACGGAAATTATACGTTCAGCATGACTTACACCGATAGTGCCGGGGATCACACCGCGACCGTATCCTTTACAGTCAATAATTAGTCGTCTCCGCCCCGCCGCGTCACTAAGGAATTATTTCTTTTTTAAAAGAGGCGTTTTCTGGCATATTATTCTTCTAATGAAGTTGCCAATTATATTTCGACAAGCGCCCGGTATAACCAAAAAGGCAGGTATCAAATGAAATTAATTAAAGCAGTTTTGGTTTTTGTAGTTAGTTTTGGATTGTTGGTTAGTTCCGCTTTAGCACGTCCGGCGTGGCTGGACAGAAGGCCTAATGAAAAGCAAAGGCAAGAAGCTTTGGAGAATTCGGCGAAAATTTTAACGAAGTTGTATGAGTCCGAACCTAATGCAAAAACTGCGGTTGAAAAAGCTTATGGGTACGCGACATTCAGCAACTTTGCTACGAAAATAGTTTTCGTCGGTAGCGGCGGTGGCCGCGGGGTTGCGGTGAATAATAAAACCCAGCAAAAAACTTTTATGAATATGGCGGAAGTTCAAGCGGGTCTTGGGCTTGGCGTGAAGAGTTATATGCTCATCTGGGTTTTCGAGAATGAGAAGGTCTTTAATGACTTTGTGAATTCCGGTTGGGAATTAGGCGGCCAGGCTTCTGCGGCCGCAAAAGCGGGCAGCACCGGCGGTGCTTTGCAAGGCGCGATTCAAATCGCTTCGGGTATTTATGTTTATCAGCTGACCAGCTCGGGATTGGCCGTAGAATTGACTGCGACAGGCACGAAGTATTACAAAGACAACGACCTTAATAATAAAAAATAAAAACTGAAAAGACTTCGCTTAACTTCGTTCGCCACAGGTCGAATGGGCGGGTAATTAAATGCAATATAAAATCAAATTAGACGCGCTCAACGGCGAAGAGATCGAAATTATCACCGGCTTTTGGAGCGGTAAGAAGCAGGTTTTCTTCAGGGGCATGCCGCTAGTGCGGGCCAAAGAAAAAAATAAACCGTTTCTCCTAGATTGGAATGGCGGGCAAAAGAAAATTTACCTGCGCATGCTCTATCCGGACATGATTCGTAAAATAAAAATCGATGATCAGGAAATCTCCGTGGATAACGGTTTTAGTACAGCCGAGTATGTTGTGGCCTGTTTGCCTCTGTTGCTTATTTCGTTTGGTGGTGCATTGGGCGGTTTAATCGGAGGCGTCGCGTCTGCGCTGAATATGAAATTACTGAGAGTGATACGGCCTGTTTTTCTGCGTGTTGTGGCATCATTAGCCGTGACGATAATGGCTCTGATTTTATTTTTATTTTGCGCTGGGGCTTTTCGAGCGGGATTGAATAAAACAGAAGTAAGCTCTTTGGAGAAAAAAGCCGTCGCAAATCCGCAAAGCCTTGAAACTCAAATTGAATTAATGAAGCGATATTATGCTTCAAGAATGTTTGATAAGCAGCTTGAACAGTCAAAAAAAATACTCAAAACCCATCCGGAAGAACTCACCGCCTTGGCATTTGAAGCCATGGCTTATTTGGAGACCGGTCAATACACCTTGGCGGTCATGGGCGCAGAGAAACTTGCGCGGTTGCGTTCGGAAGATTATGCGAGTTTAGTCTTGCTGGGGCAATCTTATGGCGGCGCCGGCCAATATGATCAAGCCGAAGCGGCTTTGAATAAAGCGATTCAGGTTAATCCTCAGGATTTTCAGGCACATTTTGTTTTAGCGATGCTTTATGTAAGCATGCAACAAAAAGACAAAGCCATGCAGCAATATGAGGAACTCAAACGTCTTGGAAAAAAATCCGAAGCGGCACAAATCCTCGGCGTTATTAAGCGCGGCAAGCTAGATCCTTAAATAGACCGCAAAATGATACCAGTACCGGAAGTATCAAATTAAATGATGCGTTTAATTCCCGCCGTTAAAATTTTATTTGCCACGGCGTTTGGAATTTATGCTTTGCGCGGCGCGTTTTTTCCTCAATCGACTTGGATGCTTGATGGCGCGAATCTTCTTTTCCATGAAGCCGGCCACCCGTTTTTCTTTCTTTTCGGCCGAACAATCGGCATGGCTGGCGGAACGATCATGCAGCTTTTAATTCCCGCAGGTTTAGTGATTGCCTTTTTGTATCAGCGCCAACTTTATTCCGCGGGTATTATGCTGCTTTGGTTCGGCCAAAATTTTTTCGGCATCTCAGTTTATATTCGTGACGCGCGCTCGCAAAATCTGCCGCTTGTCGGTGGAGGTGAACATGATTGGACTTATCTTTTGGGTAAAGCGGGACTTTTACAGCAAGATCAAGCCATCGGCACCTGGATATGGTTTGCAGGGCTGATTATTGTTGTAACTGCAATGATAATAAGCATTTATCAAGCCTGGAGCGAATCACATAAAACTACCGTATTAAGTTGAAAAGGTCATGATTCCCCGGGTAATGCCGATCTCCTTATTAGGGTAGATTGGGTTCATTAACCAGGGGAGGTAAGCATGACCGGACAAACTTGTATGTTATGCAGGATTTTCGGAGTGGTTGCGATCATAGGGTTACTGAATTTGGGAATTGAAGGTGTTATGCGGGTTAATTATTTGGAACGCTTTTTGGGAGAGGCGTCCACAATCACACGTATTGTTTACGTTGTGATGGGCTTGGCGGGGTTGGCAGGTTTGGTGAAAATGTTCACCACATGCCCCGGTTGCTGCAAGAAATAAGACGAATAAAAAAAGACAGGCTGGTTTTTAGCCTGTCTTTTTATTTTGAGACGAAAAGGAAATTATGAATAGCTGGAAAATGTACGCGCTTCTCTCGGCATTTTTTGCCGGATTGACTGCCGTCCTCGCGAAAATCGGCGTCAAAGATATTCCTTCCAACTTTGCGACTCTTATCCGTACTTTCATCATTATTATTTTTTTAGGAATGCTCGTAATGTTCCGCAATGAGTGGGTGAACCCCTTTGCTTTAAATCGTAAAAGCCTCATCTTTCTTTTACTTTCGGGTATTGCCACAGGCCTTTCTTGGCTTTGTTACTTTCGGGCCTTGCAGGAGGGTCCGGCCTCAATCGTCGCGCCACTTGATAAAATGAGTTTGATTTTTGCAGTTGTCTTATCGGTGCTTTTCCTCGGAGAGCGGTTGAGTTTGCTGCAATGGACGGGCGCCTTGCTGATGGCGTGCGGCGCGGCACTGATTGCTTTTAAATAGAAGGAATTGAAATACATCCGCCGCGATATATAAATCAAAACTGAATGGTAGTAAAATAGGGCATGCCATTCACACCTTATCACTTTGGCCCCGGGGCTTTGATCAAGTCGGTATTCCCCAAATACTTCAGCTTGGTCGCTTTTGTTTTTGTTCAGATCATTATCGATTGCGAAACGCTTTATCATCTTTTAAAGCATGAACAGCCGCTGCATCAACTTTTGCATACTTATCTCGGCAGTAATCTCGCGGTAATCGCCGCGGTTTTTATTTACCGTCCGCTGCATAATTTTTTTATCGGTGAGCTTACTTTAGAAACGACGATTGTTTCCGCCGCTATCGGGGCTTACAGCCATGTTTTTCTGGACAGCATTATGCATGTAGATATGAAGCCGCTTGCGCCTTGGACCCATGCCAATACGATGTGGCATATCATTGATGTCAGCCATTTACATTTACTGTGTGTTTATTGCGGTTTTACCGGTTTGGCAATTCTGCTTCTGAGGCAAATTCTTTCGAAAATGAAGGCGTGATCCAGCTGAGGTTTGTTCAAGATATCCGTATAAACGCCGAAACATATGAGTGGTTCAAAGCATCGCGTAACAAAGCAGGTTGAATGTGGAAAAGCCAAGAAAAAAGGTGCTCGTAATTGACGATGAGGCCGAAATTCTCGAATCCATACGCGAGAGTTTTGAGGCGGAAGGATATGAAGCTTGCACGGCAATTGACGGAGCTTCAGGTTTTGCGCTCGCGCAAAAATTTAAACCGGATATGATTTTTCTCGACATCAGTATGCCACGTATGAACGGCTTTCAATTTTTGGATAAAATGGGCGCGGACCCTGAGATCAGCAAAACCCCGGTGGTGATGATTTCAGGCTACGGTGACGCCGATAATATTTTTAAAGCTCAGGCATCACGTTATGTTCGTGATTTTGTGATCAAGCCTTTTCAGGTGATTGACTTGATTGACCTGATGCGTCGGCACGGCAAGTAGCTCTAAGTTTTAAAACAGGTTTGATGTGAAGTTTTTAAAATGGCTTTTTTTTGCGGGGCTTTTTTTTGCGATTTTACTTCCATTGATTAACTGGATGGTTGATAAGTCTGTGGTGCTAGCTCCGGAAACACTAAAGGGTAAAACGCCTCTTTTTCAAAAAACCGCGCCTGTGATTCAGGAGAGTTGCTTAAATTGCCACTCAGCGCACACTCAATTGCCTTGGTACGCATCTTTGCCGCCGGCGAAACAAATTATTCAGAACAATATCAAAGAAGCCCGCAAAGAAGTAGATTTAGAAAAGGAACTTTTTACACCGAACCACGCGCCTTCAAAAAAGACTTTGGTCAAAATGAAGTCGGAAATCAGAGAAGACGCGATGCCGCCAATTGAATATAAAGCTTTGCATTGGAAATCATTCTTATCCGCGAAAGAAAAGCAGGCTATTTTAGATTGGATTGCTGAGCAGCAGTCGGTCGCTGCAAAATAAAACTTAAAGATTCTGCGCGTATTTTTCCGGATCTTTCTTAAAACGTTTCACGCAAGAACGACAGCAAAAATAAACTTCCTGATTATTCCAGGTTGTGTGAAATTTTTTCTTGATTGTCTCATCCTTCATAATAGGGCACAGAGAGTTTGATGGCTTGCCTTGAGCAAGCCCTGAGCCCGCGAATGCTGCTGATAAAATAAAAATGAATAGAATTTTTTGAAACATTTTATTATCCGATTGGAACCCCAATAATGACCCGAGATTCTATATCATTTGCTGCGCGATTGACCCCAAAAAGCACGCTTCCCGTTGCCCAGAAATATTGACTTGCCCATGAGATTGTAGGGCCAGCAGCAATTTCATTGTGATGGCCTTCGGGATTCCAGTATTGCCCTTTGGTTTCAACTCCGACATGAAGATCATCTAAGACGGCATAATTAGCACCGAAAGCGAACGCATGCTCTGTGCGGCCACCGCGATTTGCGACGGATTCCATGATTTGGTTGTACACAAAATTAAATCGGCCCAAGTCTTTTGAGAGCACAATCTTTTCTTCGAGTGTGACGGGCGCATGTTCTTCGCGTGGGTCATGTGCGATTTCTAAATAAACTAAGGGGTCAAGCCAGTATTTGCCTTTTTCGCCAAAGCGATATTTGTTTTCAAACTTAAATCCTGAATATTTTGTAACGTCTTTCACCGGACGTCCGTCATCATCATAGCCGGCATGGTTCTCGGTTTGCCATGATTCATAATGGGCGAGCGTCCAGTGATCGGTAACGCCCCATTCGATTTCAGTTTGATATTCGAATGAGTTTTCATTGGACGTATTTTTGTGAGGAACTTTGGAAGTTGTATGCTGCTCAATCTCAAATTGGTTTTTGGGTATTGTTCGGTATTCCGTGGTGAAAGCGTACTGGCGCTCATGCGTGTAGCCATTGACAGGCGCTAGCATGCATGCGATTAACAGGCCTGTTGCGGTCATTTTAGTTTTTGGACAGAACTCATTTTTAGACATAAAATAGTCATCCTAAATCAGATAGTTTCGTATTAAGATTAATTCTTAACAGGATTATATCCAATAATTTATGGTCGTCAACTTTTTTATAATATGAAAAAAAATCTTCTGTTTGCGGCACTCTTTATTTTTTCCGGTTCTTTGTGCTATGCCGACCCGATTTGGGTTAAGCCCGACGCCAGTAAAAGCGATTTCGCTCACGATCAGGACGTGTGCATTCGCCGGGCACAGCCGGCCAAATCAAATTCTTTTGGTCCGAAAAGCGCAGATCCCATTTTATTTTCGGATTGCATGCATCAAAGCGGATGGCATTTGCAAGATGAAAGCAGGGCAACGCAACCGGCTCCCGGACCCATGCAAAAAACTCTGGAAAGCTTACGGCAGGAAAAAGAAAAGCGTTGCACGAGTGATGAGTTTAGACCTTTCTTTTCCAAAACAGCCTGTGATCCGCAAGATATAACACCTGGACAAATGGCAGATAAAACAACCATTACAGCCGAAGAAAAAAAGGTGCTTTTGAAATTAAAAAAAGAAATGCAAAAGTCCCAGGACAAAGCCACCACCGCTTATAGAGAATATGGTGAGGAGCAGGGTGATAAAATCGCGCGTCTCTTGGAAAGCTGGCAAGTTTTTAGTGATAAAAATGTCTCGGACCTTCTCCAGAAGAAACAAAGCTGGGGGAATTATAACCGCTACAGAAAAGACCTTTATTCCCAGCTCAATGCTGAATTGCAGAAGATAAGCCGCCCTCATTCCGATGCTTAAGCGTTAGATTGTTGTAAGTTAAAATTTAAGTTATGATTTCCACCAAGCAATTCTTAAAAAATAGACAGAGGAGGTTTTGATGAATGTTTTTTGGCCGGATGTGGATGATTCCAAAAGTGCGCATAAAGCTTGCGGTACAGCCGCGGGCATGGCTTTTTTTGTTGCGATTGTCACAGGCGTTGTATCGTGGCTGCAAGCCAACCACAAAATCAATCTTTTCCCCGGAATTGACAAGACAGCTTATGTTGATGTCGCTCTTTTTATTTTGATAGGTGTTGGTTTATGTTTCAACTCGCGCATCGCGGCTGTTGCCGGGCTTTTGCTTTACATCGGTGAACGTATTTTTATGATTAAAATGACCGGCTTTCATGCCAGCATGGGAGTATCGGTTGTTATCTTTGGCCTTGCTTTTGTAAACGGAGTTCGCGGCGCATTTGCTTGGCATGAGCAAAAAAGACTGGCAAAGGGAGAGGTTGCGCTCGAGATTAAAGAAGAAACGACTACGGATAAACCCAAAAAAATTTTTCCATGGAGAACTCTTTTCCTTCTGATCGTACTGCTTGCCGCTGGCGCGGCGGCGTATTTTTTTCTGATTCATAAAGGGTCGGTGCCGACGATGACGTCACTTAAGCAGCACACTCAAACGCTTTCAAATAAAATCATACCCAGAAAATCCGCGGAAGTGCTTGTTGCGCCTAAAGGACCGGCAATTAAGCTGAAATTAAAAAGCGGCCGGACTTTTGAAGGTGTTTTGGCCAGAAAAAGCAGCGAAGGTTATTGGGTTTTTATTATAGGCGCAGGAGAAGTTTTTTTTAGCGTGAATGAAGTTGCTGAAGTTTCGTAATCGACCCTCAAGAGAGCCAACCAAGAAATTTTTTAAATATGAAAAAGTATCCGCATTTGGAAGTTCGAATTTCAAAGATCCACCAGCGCGGTGTTTTTGCCGCGCGAGATATTGGAAAAGGTATGAGGGTTATTGAATATACAGGCAGAAGATTGACGGCGGCGCGGGCTGAAAGCAGCAAGTCGGATTATCTTTTTCAGCTTAATTTCAAAACTTTTATCGACGGGAAAAATACCGCGCGGTATATCAATCATTCGTGCGCCCCGAACTGTGAAGTGAATATTGTGAGCGGGCAAATTTGGATTTCAGCGACGCGTGCCATTAGAAAAGGCGAAGAGCTCGTTTATAGTTATAGCTATGATCTCGAAGAATCAAAAGATTATCCCTGTGTTTGCGGGGCCAGAAAATGCGCAGGTTATATTTTAGACCAATATTATTGGCCGGCTTTGGAAAAGTTAAAAAAGAAACAAGCTGCCGGCCGCGGGAAAACACTTAAGCGGTAAACGCGTCAGATTTTGATTGATTTATTATCGATAAACTTCAGAACGTTTTTTAAAAGCCCCGGAAACTTTTCATTTATTTCAGCGAAGCGTACGACATTCCTATTTTCAACTCCGCGTTTGCTTGTTCGGATTAATCCTGCTTCCCGTAGAATGCGGAAATGATGCGAAAGGGTGGATTTTGCGATGCTGGGACAAGGGGAGGCTTCCGAGCAGGACATGCATCCGTCCTTATTCATCAGACTTTTAAAAATTTTCAAGCGTAAGGGATCGCCGAGAGCATTTAGGATGCCCGCCAGATTAATATCCTCTTTTGCCGGATGAACAAATTGTGTCATTGCTATTTTCCTCAAACAAACTATATCAGAAAAGTTGACAAGGTTCAATAGTTCAAATATTATGAATAATAGAACTAATGATCAACGTAAGCAAAGGAGGAAATGCATGAGTAAGAAATTAGAAGGCAAGGTCGCAGTAGTAACGGGCGCGTCAAAAGGAATCGGGGCGGATATTGCTAGGCATTTGGCGGCTGAAGGAGCGAAGGTGGTTGTGAACTATTCTTCCAGTAAGGCGGGTGCCGATAAAGTTGTGGCCGAAATTGTGAAAGCGGGCGGGAAAGCGGTTGCGGTGGGAGCCAATTTATCCAAACAGGCGGAAATCAAAAATCTTTTCGCGGCGGCAAAAAAAGAATTCGGCCGGCTGGATATTTTGGTCAATAATGCCGGAATTTATGAGTTTGCACCGCTTGAGAATGTAACCGAGGAACATTTTCACAAGCAGTTTAATACCAATGTGCTTGGGCTTATTTTAAGTACGCAAGAAGCCGTTAAATTATTCGGCGCGGAAGGCGGAAGCATTGTTAATATCAGTTCAGTTGTCAGCACGAAAGGTGTTCCGAATGGTTCTGTTTACAGCGCCACAAAAGGAGCGGTGGATGCTTTGACAAGGTCTCTCGCACAGGAATTAGGCGTGCGCAAGATTCGTGTGAATGCCATTAGGCCCGGAATGGTTGAAACCGAAGGAACTCATTCGGCGGGGATTGCAGAAAGCGATATGCGCAAGAACACAGAGGCAACGACGCCTCTCGGTAGAATCGGCCAGCCCCAAGATATTGCGCCCGCGGCGGTTTTTTTGGCTTCGTCGGACTCTTCCTGGATTACCGGAGAAACATTGCTCATTTCGGGCGGCTGGTATTGATTTTAGATTTTAAGGTAAAATAGAAATAAAAATTTTTGACAACAAAGGAAAAGAAAATGAAAATGATTACAACAGGTTCGCGCTTGCTTTTGGGATTGATTTACTTTGTGTTTGGGTTGAATGGATTTTTTCATTTTCTGAAAATGACTCCGCCGCCTATGTCTGAAAACGCCATGGCTTTTGTGGGCGGATTGATGAAGAGCGGTTATTTCATGCCGTTTCTCAGCGGAACTCAGGTCTTGGGTGGTTTTCTTCTTTTAACCGGGTTTGCCGCGCCGCTGGCATTGGTTATTCTTGCGCCGATGACGCTTAACATTGTGTTGTTTCATGTTTTTCTAACTCCGGGATTGCAAAATTTAGGACTCCCGGCCGTAATGCTCGCTTTGCACCTTGTGGCCGCAGCGGCTTATTGGAAAATTTACTGCCCGCTTTTTTCGAATTGCTGCTCAGGCAAAAAAGAGTGCGCAAAAAGTTGATTGTCTGCGTTAAGAAAGCGGAAATCGGGAGAAAGAGTTAAAATTACTTTATGGCTGAATCATTCAAATCGAAATGGATGCGCTGGAAGTTTAGTTTTTTTCCCGCTTACCGGGCAAGCGGGGCAAGGCTGACTTATATTTCTTCCGACTTTCTTGAAATGCATATGAAGCTGCCGTTGATGCGCACAACGCGCAATTATGTCGGCACCATGTTTGGCGGCAGTATGTATGCCTCAGTTGATCCGATTTATATGATTATTTTGATCAATGCTCTTGGGCCGGAATATGTGGTTTGGGATAAAGCCGCGACGATTCGGTTTAAAAAACCGGGCAAGGATACGCTTTACGCGCGTTTTGTGATTGATCCGGCTGAACTCGAGGTGATTAAATCCGAACTTAAGTCAAAACATTCCGTCGATCGGATTTATAATGTGGACTTGGTTGATCAGGCAGGCGTTGTGCATGCTTCGGTTGAAAAGGTACTTTATATCCGCCGGAAAGATCACGGAAATCTTCCTAGGCCGCAACGTTAAAAAGAGGTTCTATGATCCCGGTTAAAAGTTACGCCGCAAAAAGCCCCAAATCGAATCTCGCTCCGTATAATTTTAATCGCCGTGATCCCAAAGATCATGACGTCGTAATTGATATTCATTATTGTGGAATTTGTCATTCCGACATTCATCAGGCGCGCGATGAATGGGGCGGCTCCAAGTTTCCGATGGTGCCGGGGCATGAAATTGCCGGCGTTGTAACGCGGGTGGGCAAGAAGGTCAAAAAATTTAAAGCGGGAGACAGGGTGGGCGTGGGCTGCATGGTAAATTCCTGCCGGACTTGTTCGCCCTGCAAAAATGAGATGCAGCAATTTTGTGAGAACGGCCCCAGCTTCACTTACAACAGTACAGAACAAAATAAAAAGACCCCGACGCAGGGCGGCTATTCAACGGGCATTGTCGTCGATGAAAATTTTGTTCTGAATATTCCCAAGAATCTTCCGCTCGATGCGGCGGCGCCTTTGTTATGCGCGGGCATTACGCTTTATTCGCCGCTCAGACATTGGAATGCGGGTCCCGGAAAAAAAGTAGCCATTATCGGTCTTGGCGGATTAGGACATATGGGCGTCAAAATCGCGCATGCGCTTGGCGCGGAAGTTACGGTATTGAGCCAATCGCTTAAGAAAAAAGCGGATGGAATGCGCTTAGGCGCGGACCATTTTTACGCGACGTCCGATCCGAAGACATTCACTAAACTCAAAAAACATTTTGATCTCATTATCAATACGGTTTCGGCGGAAATTAATTGGAATGATTACATTGAACTTGTCAAAATTGACGGCGCGATGGTTTTAGTCGGAGTGCCTGAAAAGGACATTCCGGTTGGGGCCTTTTCTTTGATCGGCGGACGCAGAAGTTTGGCGGGTTCTTTGATCGGCGGTATTAAAGAAACGCAGGAAATGTTTAATTTTTGCGGTAAACATAAAATTACAAGTGATATTGAATTGATTCCGATTCAAAAAGTGAACGAAGCTTACAAGCGCGTTGTTAAAAGCGATGTACGATACCGCTTCGTCATTGATATGGAATCGCTAAAAAAAAGATAATTTGCGGCGAGCTTCTGCGTTGCCGCGTCGAAAAAATGCTCAACGCACCTTTGGTGTGCGCCCCGCTTTTTTCTTCGCCTACGCCGTGAATCTCTCGCAACTTATCATTTTTTAAAAGCGATTTAGAGAGCAGATATATGAATAAAAACAGGGTAGAGGCTTTCAGTGACGGAGTCTTGGCAGTAATCATCACAATCATGGTGTTCGAAATGAAAGCGCCGCATGAACCGACCATCCAGGCTTTGCGTCAGCTTTGGCCTATTTTTTTAAGCTATATCCTCAGTTTTATTTTCATCGGAATTTATTGGAATAATCACCATCATTTACTGCAAACTGTGCGGGAAGTCAGCGGCCGTATTCTTTGGGCGAATCTTCATCTGCTTTTTTGGCTCTCGCTGATTCCTTTTGTAACTGCATGGATGGGTGGGAATCATTTCTCCGCGATTCCCGTGGCCTTTTACGGCGTTGTTTTATTTATGGCTGGCGCGGCTTATTTTAGGTTGAGCCAAGTCTTAATCATGCATCACGGCAAAGATTCCGCTTTGGCGAAAGCTGTGGGCAAAGACGGTAAAGGGAAACTATCGCTTGTGCTTTATGCAGCCGCAATTGGTTTTGCCTTTTTTTATCCGGGGGTGTCCTGTTTGCTTTACGTGGTTGTAGCGGCGATTTGGCTCGTTCCTGACCGTCGTATTGAAAAATTTTTGTCCGAACATGTTTAATAAAAAACCGTTTCTCGTTTTTGTGCTAGCTGTCTTTTTGGCTGTAAACGGTTTTGCCGCGGAGAGGCCTTTCACGATTCTTGCGCTTGGTGATTCGACAACCGCAGGCACGCCCGAATTTCGTTCGCCGGTTGAGGCTCCGCCGAAAGGTGAGGGAAATGAGCAAAGCCAATATGCTTATTGGATGATGAAAATGCATCCCGAATGGACAGTCTTGAACCGGGGATTAAACGGAGAACGCACGGATCAAATTCTAAAACGTTTTCAGAAATATGCGGAAACCGAAAAGCCGCAAACGGTAATCGTTCTCGCCGGCGTGAATGATCTTTATCAGGGCTATTCAGAGAAAGAAGTTGAAACAAATCTGGAAAAAATTTATATGCTGGCGGTAGATAAAAAAATCCGCGTGGTGGCTTGCACGATTTTGCCTTATAACCGCGCGACATCCGCTGTGATGCTAAAAATGCTGCGAGTCAATTTATGGATTCAAGAATTTTCTAAAAAAAATCAATTTCTTTTTTGCGATACTTTCAAGGTTGTGAGTAACCCCGAACACTTTGGAAAACTCAGCGGTTCGCCGGACGGCCTCCATCCGGATGTGGAAGGATATAAAAAGATGGGCGAGGCGATTACGCAAGTTCTTGTCTCAGGGAGTTGATATGAAGCCGATAGAATGTCCGCTTTGCTTAATGGTGGCGCCTTTTTTTATTGTGGCGCATGCGCGGCACTTTTACCGCTGCAATTCTTGCAACCTCATTTTTCTGCTCCCTTCCGAACGGTTGAGTGCGCAGGATGAGCTGGAGCGCTATCAACTCCATCAAAATAATGATCAGGATCCGGGCTATCGGGCTTTTTTGAATCAACTTGCGAAGCCTTTAATGGAAAGGCTTTCCGCTCCAAAGGAAGGGCTTGATTACGGCTGCGGCCCCGGACCCACGCTTTCAAAAATGTTTGAAAAGAAGGGTTTTAAAATGTCCGTTTATGATCCGTATTTTTTTGCTGACGAAGCGCCCTTAAAACAATTTTATGATTTCATTGTCTGCACCGAAACGGTCGAGCATTTTTATTTTCCGGGAAAAGAATTTGAAAAGCTCAATCAGCTTTTAAAGCCCGGCGGGTGGCTGGGCGTTTTAACGCAATGGGTGCATGAGGAACGAAATTTTAACCAATGGCATTATCCCAAAGATCCCACGCATGTTTCTTTTTATAGTCTCGAGACGATGCGTTGGATTGCAAGACAATATGAATGGAATTTGATTATACCGGCTGAGAATGTGACGCTTTTCTATAAGTTGAACGTGTAATACAATGCTGCCCTGATTTTATAATTCAAGGATGGAGTTTTTATGTTTGGAAGAATGAAAGACATGGCCGCGCAAATGCAGATGATTCAAAAGCTGATGAAAGATGAAAACTTCAAGACGCTGATTGCTCATCCTAAAATGCAGGAATTAATGAAAGATCCTGAGTTTTTGGAAGTGATGAAAAATAACGACATTCAAAAGGCTTCGACCAATCCCAAGCTTGCCGCGCTGAAGAGTGATCCGGAATTAGTGCAGTTAATAGCGAAAGTTCAGTGGCCGAAGGCCAGTTAGGTCAAATCTTAAAAGTTAAAGCTCAAAGCCCATTAACGGATTCGAACATTTCGAGATTTGAGCGAAGGCGTGGTCGTTAGCGGCGAAGCAAGATGTTCTCTGGCGAACCATTTTTTGATTTCCAGATTTGCAGAAGGACATAGGAAGCAATCGCCAGATTACCAAGCAGCATGATCAGCACAAACCATAAAATCCGCGTCAGCCATTTCGTTTCTTTGTAAAAAACCCAAACATAAAAAGTCAAAAATGCCAGATAAGTATCTACAAGCGTAGCTTGGAACCATTTATCAGGCCAAAGATTTGCGCCCGCATGTAAAACACTGCGATCCAGCGATGCGCGGACGGTTGCCCAAAGAATCAACAAAAAGAAAGCAGAGAAAAGAATCTGTAAAAAACGTTTCATTTATTTTTTTGGCCCGCGATCAGTTTGTCGCGCAATTTTTTGTTGATGGGCAGGCGCGACAGCCAAATGCCAAAAAAAGCCCGCTGAAAATCTTCACCGGGGATGGTTGCCTGCAACTTACCGTTTAATATGAGTGAAGTTCCCACGCCGGGTTCATAACTCAATTCATAGCGGTCGCCTTTTTCCACTTTTTGATATGCGTTATCCAATTGGCGCAATCTTTCTTCCAGCGCGGCTGGATTATTATCAGGATTCTTACTGATACGGTCGCGCGAAGCTTTAATCATCCATTCTTTTTTGATCATCCGGTGATAATGCAGAACCAAACTTTTGGGAACATTGCCAAGAACCATGTCGATGGTAGTTGCTTCGGGCGGGGCATAAAGCGCCGCCGTGTAGAGTTCCAACATTAAATATTTTAAGCTGCCCACTCCCTTGATGGGGAGGGCGGTACCGGATACCTTGAGCGTGGGCTCGAAGCAAACCAAGTCTTTGCAAGGCATGGTCTGCGCGCGTAGAGGAGAAACAATAAAAATCAGAGTTAGAAGAATCGAAAGAAATTTAGAAAAGGAAAGGGTTCTTTTCACGGGTTTTCGAAGAAAATGCCCGAAGCCGTTTCCGGCTCCGGGCATTGAATAAGTTGAGAACTTACTTGCTGACGTAACGTGCGTTAGAATTCGAGCTGTATTTCGACGTTGTGTCGGCGGCCGGAGCACTATAGCTTGGCGCGCTTGACTGCATCGGAGCCGAAGTATAAGACGACGAAGTGCCGTAAGAACCTGCGCCTAAGCCGCAGCTGGGGCAAGGCGGGCATTTACGTGCACAGCCTGAAGCCAAAATTAACGCGCCGATAAAAAGAACACTAAGTTTAAGTTTCATTTGATCCTCCTAGATGATAAGAACAGGGCGCGTATCTTACCAAAACTTTCGCAATTCGGCTAATATATATAGATGACTAGTGTGCAAACCATTCTTGCGAATTGAGCGACAGGGGGAAACATGGAAAATTTGGGGAAATTAGTTTTACGTCTTTCTATTGGAGGATTGATGCTTTTTCACGGCATTTACAAGTTGATGCATGGATTTAGCATGATCGGTGATTTGCTTGTAAAAAATCATTTGCCCCGTGAACTGATGTGGGGCGTTCCGGCGGGCGAAGTTCTGGCTCCCATCATGTTGATTGTTGGATGGAAAGCCCGGCCTGTGGCGGCGCTTGTCGCCTTTACGATGGCTATGTCGGTTTATTTGGTGTTTCGTGAAAGCCTTTTCAAGTTAAATCAGTATGGCGCGTTGGACTATGAAATGAACCTCCTTTATTTTTTTGGCGCGGTTTCGATTATTTTTCTTGGTGCGGGTAAATATTCCGTTTCCGGCGGACAAGGAAAGCTTGATTAATCATCCGTTGAGAAAAATCATTTGCTGCGCGGTCTTTTTACTTGCCGTTTCTCAGGCTTGGGCGGTTGAAACAGTTTTACAATATTCGCTGACGGAAACGCATATACCCTCCGCAGAGCAGGCAGCGAAAAAAGAAAAAGAAATTCATTTGGCTTCAAAAAAAAAGGTAGTTTTGGGAGACGGATTCTTTTCCGTGAAGGAAGGACAGCAAGAACGAATCTACGATTTTAAAAAGCGCAAAATTCATTATTTGGACCATCAGAAGAAAACCCGCGCGGAAATTTCACTTTTTGCGGATCCCGCGTTTCGAATCAATGAATTTCAACATCGCATAAGCATGGATGAAGTTGTCGAAAAAGCCGGCGGCAAGGCGCTTGAAGATGTTTTTAGCTTGGAAAGTATTTTTAGCGTAGAAAGCGGAAGTCAAAAAGTGGAATTAAAAGAAGATGTGTCCCAAAAAGGCAAGACAAGATTTCTGAATTTGGGGCAAGTTGTTTCTGAAATGACGTGGAGTGAAAAATATCCCGCTCCGCAAGGCAGCATGTTCACACGATTTTTAATTTACGATCATTCTCTGCATCCGATTATCCTCAGAAAGATTACCGAAAGCCGGAAAATTCCGAGCGTGATTCGAAGCCAGCTTCAAAGCGCGAACGGAACGGATCAGTTTGTGCTTATTTTGGATGATTTAAAAACACGTCCCGACCAGGGGTTCCAAATTCCGGGTTATGCCTTCTCAAAAAAGAAACCGGGAACGGGTCCCTTGACGGATTCTTTGTCGCAATTAATTCAGTCCGCGCAATCTCCAAAAAATAAGATTTTGAGGCGGGATAAGGAATGGTTTTTAAATTACATGCGTCGGGCTGAAGAGAAGAAAAACTATTTAGATGCGGCGCTATCCGTGCTTGAATATGGTTTGCAAACGGGTGATCAACAAACAAGCTCGACGGAAATACAAAAACTCGCGGCGTATCAGAAAAGCGATGCGGCACTGGACCGCTTTTTCCGGAGTCTGGGAATTGCTGGTCCGGAACAGGCGAAGCGGGCTATTCTTGAGCTCGAAAAAATAAACCGTAAGAAGCTGGGTCGGGCGCATGTGATTGATATTATGATTGCCAACCAACAAGCTGTTTTGGGCCGGAATGAGGAGGCGCAAAAGCGTATGATCAAGGCGCTTAAGGTTAACCCGTATATTGCAGGTGCTTATAAAGATTTGGGTGATATGTTTTATGCGGATTTTGATATGGTTTCGGCATGGCTTTGCTGGGATTTCGCGCGCAAGCAGGCGCCCGATCATTTTATGCTGAAACCCATTTCCGATTATGAGGCGGACCTTTTAAAAAATTTTCCCTATTTTTTTTGATATTTTAAATAAAATTCGAAGGCCCCTAAAAGGGGCCTTGAGGTTGAGTCTGTGACCAGGAAATTTTTGATCATCATTTTAATGCTGGTCCAATTTTGCGGAATTGGAAGGGCGAAAGAAGAGTCTGCCATCGAGTTATCAGGCAAAGCGGCTTCTTTCGAAAAGGCGCAACGAGTCCTTCAGACCAGCTGCATGCCCTGTCATTCGGCGCAATTGCCACTGCCTTGGTATGGACGTTTGCCTTTGATTAAACAGAGAATGAAAGAAGATTATTTAAAAGCCATGGAAGGTTTGAATTTGGATTCACAAGTTTATGTCGTTGGCCAGCCGCCTTCAGGGGGAGCGCTTAATAAAATAGAACAAGCTTTGGAAAAAGGAACCATGCCGCCGCGCCTGTATGTGATGAGTCATTTAAGCTCACGAATTTCGCAGCAAGAAAAATGGGCAATTTTGAATTGGATCCGCGATGAGCGCGCGAAAACGCAGCTTTCCGTGCCATTGCCTCCGCAGATATTACCGCCCTCTTCGCCGCCGCAAGAAGCGGAACCTGTTTCCAAGCCAGCCGCAATCCCGGCTGCACCTGCGAAGCATCTCAATCCATTTAAACCTTTTGACTCATGAGCGCTTTAAAAAAGATCATTGAAAAAATCGGGCAATTCTTTGTGATTCCGCGGCTTGCTCTCATTTTGACTTTGGGCTCATGTCTTTGCTTTATTTTTGGAATGATTTCGCCGTATTTTTTGCCTTTCATCGCGTTTATTCCCGAGCGCATTTTAGCGGGAGAGTTTTGGCGCGCGTTATCATTTATTTTTTATCCTTTCGATCTGCACCCGTTTTTTGCGTTTTTCACTTACTATCTTTTTTTTCTGATGGGTTCGGCGCTTGAGCAAAAATGGGGCGCAGGTAAATTCAACCTCTTTATTTTTATCGGGTATCTTGGAACGATGGGCGCGGCTTTTTTGACACCTTCCGCAGTTGCGACAAATTATTATATTTACCTTTCTGTTTATTTGGCTTTTGCCGCACTTTATCCCGACTTTGAACTTTATTTATTTTTTGTCGTTCCGGTTAAAATTAAATGGCTGGCCTGGATGGTCGCGGGATTGACCGTGCTTGATTTTATCGGCTCCGGGTGGGCGGGGCGTTTTGCAATTCTTGTGTCCGCAGTTAATTTCCTTATTTTTTTCGGTCCTGGATTTTTCAAAAATACGCGTGACCGCGTCCAAACCCTTCAGGTCGAGATCCGCACTTCTCAGGAAGAAGCCAAGCCCTTCCATGCCTGCGCTGTTTGCGGAATCACCGAAAAAACAAACCCGGCCGCAGTCTTTCGTGTTTCTGGCGGCAGGGAGTATTGCTTGGAGCATTTGCCGCCTCTGCCTAAGCCGTAACAGGCATTGAAGATTTAATTGTCAAATTTACTATCCTGATAGGCTTGAAGTTTGCTAGAATTCTCCAGAAGCCATCCGTAAACCTTCCCTGAGAATGGGCCGGCTTGATGACCTGCCGAAGCAAGGAAGACGAGGAGTTCATACTGAGTAAGTATGGGCGACGAGTATGACGAAGTTGCAGGCATGTCAGCTGCGGCCACTTTCCGGTAGGGGTTTATGGATGGCTTCTAGTTCCAATCCTCTCTGAGAGAAGGTATTCATGAAAAAAAATTGGTCTTTTTCCCTTTTATTTATTTTAGCTTCATTGCTTATGCCGCTGTCTTACGCGGTCGCGGATGACGCGTCGGATGTTATGGATGCCGCTTTAGCGGAACACACGCAAATTACTCAAGATAAAAAGACCGCTGCGCCCGTTGAACCTGTACAAAATTTACCTGCGATTGCCCAACCAGCTGTTGTAGCAGAAAAACCACATGTCCCTTCTGCCCCGGAATCCATGAAAGCGCGTGATGTTTTAACCCGTGAAGAACGGCACCATGCCGCTTCCGCGCAGGGAGATGAAGTTAACACCGAAAAATTAGATGCGGAGGGAAACCCGCTTCCGTCTAAGGATGCTATTTTAGAATCCGCTTCCACAAAAGGTGAATTGATGATTGCGGACTTTGATATTGGAGATAAGCCGAATAATTTAGGCGGAGATTTCGGAGGTTTCGCGAAAGACCCGAATGATGATACGCAAGACTGCCGTGCGACTTTCGCCTCGGATGATGCCCTTGGAAACATGGATGGGTTTGCTTTGCGGCTTGATTATGACGTTGATTCTCCTTCGCCGGCGTATAACGGATTTTGGATGAAGCTTGAAAATCTTAATGCTACGCCGTATGACACGCTTTCTTTTTATGTGCGCGGAGCTTCGAAGCGTTTTACGAAGCGCCTAAAGGTTGAGCTTAAAAGCCCCGATCATCGCTCCGCGTCTTTTATCATCGCGGGCATCAGCGATCAATGGCAGAAAATCCAAATTCCTTTGAAACGTTTTAAAGGAATTAAAAATTGGTCGATTTTATCGGAATTGGTTTTGGTTTTTGATGATGTGAATACGGCACCCAAAAAAGGAACGCTTTTAATTGACCAAATGATGTTTGAGCGGCATGAAAAGGGAATGGCCTCCTCACATCTGGCGCCCGAAAATATTCCAGTTTCCGCGAATTCACCGCAATTCGCCCAGCCAACACCATCCTAATTTGTCCTCGCGAAAGGCTTGGGTTTTAATCATGATCCTGGGATTTCTTTTTGGAGGAGGCTCTTCGATGCGCGCAAACTCCACTCAGTCGATTTATGATTTCAAAGCTAATTTAATTAATGGCAAAGAAAAACCCTTATCTGATTATAAAGGTAAGGTGCTTTTGATTGTGAACACCGCTTCCGGCTGCGGATTTACCCCTCAGTATGCGACGCTACAAAACCTTTATGAGAAGTATCAAGCTCAGGGACTTGAGATTTTAGCTTTCCCATCCAATGATTTTGGCAAGCAAGAACCGGGCTCCAATCAGGAAATTCAGCAATTTTGTAATTTGCGCTTCAAAGTAAAGTTTCCGCTTTTTGAAAAAGTTGATGTAAAAGGTAAAAATATTCATCCGCTTTATCAGTATTTAACTGAAACGAGCCCAAAGAAAGGCTCGATCAAATGGAATTTCTCAAAATTCTTGATTGATCGCAATGGGAATGTTGTTGATCGTTTCGCATCTATGACCGACCCTATGGCTGGCAAAGTAGTGAAAGCCATCGAAGAGTTTCTCGCTCAGCCTGCCAAATAATTTTTGATTTTTACTTGAGTTCTGCTAGAATCCATCCCGTTTGAGACAGGTCTCGTAGTTTAAGGCTGGTAACAGACCTTAGATTTTCGAGTCAAATTGGAAGAAAGCGTTTCCTGAAAAGGAAATGACTTCGCCGTGCCGCGACTGTCGGCTGTGCTGCTTATGTTTTTATTCCTCGATGAAACTCGGAATAAGTGTAAGTAACACAACCTAGCCAGATACAAGCCTATTTCAGTTTTATTCCGCTCCTCATTGCGAGCTACAAATTGAGGAACGAGAGAGCCTTGCCCAAATCGCAATCTCCTTCGTTCTTCTTAGCTTACATTTCTATCGGTTTTTGTCGCGAATCGGCGTAGGTGCTGGGGATACAAGGCATACGAGCGAAGAACCCGCAGGTATACTCTTTGCAGTACACCGAGGGAAGCTTCGCGAGTATAACGCCGTAGACACAGCAAAATACGTCGATGTAGCAGAAAACGGATGAGAAATGTGAGCGTAAAGGAGATTCATGTCACGTTTTATTTGTCTTGTTCTCACCATTTTTTTAATTTCATTTTCCGCCCAAGCACGGGAAACTCAAACTACTGCGCCTGTTTCCACGATATCCAAAGAAGATATCGAAAAACCGAAAGACCCTGAAAATACAATTTATGTATCGGCGGCGCGTTTGCCGGTTTTAAAGCAAAAGCAAAGCAGCTCCTCGTCCAATGTGACCTTTATTTCCAAAGAAGAATTAAAAGCAAAAAAATCCTCTTCGCTTCAAGATGCGTTGGTGTCACAGGAAGGCGTTGTGCTTTATGACGATGTCGGAAACGGCCTCGATTCAACTTTGAGTTTGCGCGGTTTTAACCGGGCGAGCGCGGTTACTTTTTTGGTGGATGGCGTGCGTGTCAATGAAATTGACGGAAATACAATGACCTTTCCGCTTGTCTCGATGGATGATTTGGAAAGCATTCAAATTGAGCGTGGCTCTTCTGCCGCAGTGTATGGCTCGAATGCCCTGGCGGGAGTGATCAGTATTACCACGGGACGTCCCAGCAAAAAGCCATGGAGTTTATTCGGCGGATTTGATGTGGCGAGCCATCGCGGAATTCATTTTTATCAGGGTGTCAGCGGAACGGTTCAAGACCATTTCACTCCGCTTGGCGGGGCTTTTGAATATTATTTCAAAGGCGGACGAAATCTGGGCGAAGGTTTTCGCGGGAATTCCGAATTCCGTATCACGTCCTTTGACCTTAAAACCGCCTATGTTTTGCCTGAGAATTCGGGGAAGGTTTATATCAACGCGAAACATACCGATGACATGATTTCTAATCCGGGCGAATTAACACGATTGCAATATGATGCTTCCGCGAAACAGACTAATAAGCCTTCAGACGCGCGTCAGTTTAGAAATACCATTGTTCAAATCGGCGCTGATAAAAAGTTTTGGGATAATAAAATTACGGCATCACTTATGGGTGACTGGCGTTTCAATAGTCTTGATTTTGTTAATACGACGACGCAGTTCGGAACAAACACGACTTTGGTGCAGTCCAAGTCGCGTACGCCCGAGCTTATCGGACAGCTTTCGTATGAAGATGCATGGGATTGGCTTACCAATACCAGTTTGATTGGTTTTGAAGTGCGTAAGACTTATGAGCTGGCCACGCGTATTGCCGCTCCGGGCGGGGCAGTTTCTCCCACGGCGGCAACATCGCTTGACCGCGACGGGCATTTTTTTAACTCCGCGCTTTTTTGGAATGAGCGCCTGGGATTGACTAAGTACGCAGATGTGAATGTGGGCATGCGGCATGATCATTACACTTTAAGAACGCTGAACCCTAAATCTCCTTCGAGCAATTATTCGGGACGCTGGAATGATAATACGGTATCGACCGGCTTAACATTGCATCCGCTTAAATCAACCGACGTTTTTTTTCAATTTTCCCAGGGCTTTCGAGTCCCTAATTTGAGCGATGTGAATCCTTTTGCCGGTTCCACGCCGCCTGATTTTTTAAAACCTGAAACCAGCAATCAATACGAGGTCGGAACCCGTTATGCTTTCGGCGATATTTTGAAATTGCGCGCAAGCTGGTTTTTAATCGATATGCAGGATGAAATCGTGAATGACACGAACGCTGTTTCTCCGACGAATCCGTTCGGCCAAAATATCAATGTCGGCAAAAGCCGCCGGCAGGGAATCGAAACGGGAATGGAAGTCAAACCGCTGCGGGAAGTTTCTTTTTTCGGGACATACACTTTGACGCATGCTTATGTGCGTGAAACCAATGTGGATGCTTTCGGAGGACAAATTTATGACGGCCGAGATTTGGGGCAAGTACCTCAAAACAGAATGACCTGGGGCACGGAAGTTAATCCTTTAATTCGTTTAGGAGAGCCTTTTGCCGGCCTCAAATTTCGCGTGGACGGTAATTTTACCGGGCAACAGCACCCGCAAGGCTTTGAATCCACGCCTCAATCTTATTTGGACGCCACCGGCGGCGCAGGGCATGTGATCAAGTCTTTTACTTTGTGGAATTTTCTGGCAAGTTATACGTTTAAAAAACAGGAAATCTACTTTAAGATTAATAACATGTTTGATAATAAATATTATTCTCGGGCTGTTGTTTCTGAGATTTTTGCTCCTGGAACTTACCCCGCCGGTATTGATACTTTTGTGAATTCCGGTGCGCCGCGCGAATATCTTATGGGAATGCGCTGGGAAATTGAATGAACAATAGTACCCGAGGCCCGAGGCCCGAGACCCGAGGGTTTCGGGAGCAGAACTTCTGGTTTGGGGCTTTGCTGGCATTATCAATATTGCTTTCTTCGAACTATTCTGTTGCTGCCGCGCGCGTCGTTTCTTTAAACGCCTGTACCGATGAGCTTTTATTGCAGTTTGCTGAGCCGCAGCAAATCGCGGGTGTCACTCATCTTCTGCATTCACCGCAAAGCGAGGCTGTGCTTGACGATCATCCTGAAATTTTAAAATTATCCGGGGATGCCGAAAGAATTTATAAAATTCGTCCATCGATTGTTATTGCTGGCCCTTTTTCCAATCCCCAAACGCTTGAGCAGTTAAAACGAGCGCATATCAAGATTTTAATTTTTAGAGACCCGGGGAATTGGGAGGATTTACTGCAAACGGTAAAATCTTTGGAGGAGATGCTCGGCACAACGCCGCAAATGGCGCTTTTCAGAAGAAATATTTTAAATTTAAACCTTCATGGCCCGGATTCTCAATGGGCCAGAAAGCGCGCGTTGTTCTGGAGCGCTGCCGGCCATGTTCCTGGCCGCGGCACATTTGAAAATACGATTCTTCAAACATTCGGAATGCGAAACGCGGTGAATTATGAAGGCTATGCTTTTCTTTCGCTTGAGAAGCTAATTCAGCTTCAGCCCGATATTATTATTGTGACTGAAGGCCCGAATCAAAGAAATTCCTGGAATCATGATACGCTTTTCCATCCCGCTTTGCGCGCGGCATTGCCGCATTTGGAATATATGCAAATTCCGGAAGAAGCAGTCAGTTGTGCTTCGGGTTATACCGTCGAAGTTTTAGAAAATCTTTTAAAGGGCAAGGCATGAAAAAAATCCATTGGATTTTAACCGCGGTTCTTGCGGCGTTATTTGTTGGCTCTCTTAATGCCGGAGCTTTGGATATTTCAATTTTTAAAGCCATGGCAGGTAAAGTTTCTGCGGCAGACGCTGCGATTTTTTGGCAAATCCGTTTTCCAAGGACTTTGCTTGCTTTGATGGTCGGTGTAACTTTGGGATTATCCGGTGCCGCGATGCAGGGTCTTTTAAGAAACCCTTTGGCTGATTCGGGCTTGCTCGGGATTTCCGGCGGCGCGGTACTTGGCGCAATGTTTGCGCTTTACTCAGGCATTACCGCCTGGGGAATTTGGCTTTTGCCCGCGGGCGGATTTTTAGGGGCGCTTGCGGCGGCAGCTTTAATTCTTCTTTTTTGCGTTCGGCGTACCGGTTTGCTTGGTTTAATTCTCGCCGGCACTGCCTTAAACACGCTTTTTTTCGCGCTGGGAAGTTTGCTGCTTAATTTTTCAAAAAATCCTTACGCAATTTTAGAAATTATTTATTGGCAAATGGGTTCCTTTGAAAACCGCACTGTGGAACAAGTGCTTGCCGCGGCGCCATGGATGATTTTAGGCTGGATTTTTCTTTTGCGAACGGCGCCTGCCCTGAGTCTTTTAACTTTGGGAGAGGATGTCGCGCGCACATCGGGGGTTTCAATGCCAAAAACATTGCGTTTCGTTGTATTGGGTACGGCCTTTTCCGTGGGCGCCGCGGTTTCGATTTGCGGCAGCATCAGTTTTGTTGGACTTTTGATTCCGCATTTGATGCGCCCTTTCGTAAAACAGGAGCCGGGGCAATTGCTCTCCGTAAGTGCGTTAGCGGGCGGTATTTTTATTTTGCTCACGGACTTAATCTGTCGCGCTGCCAGCTCCGGCGTGGAGTTAAAAATTGGGGTTTTAACCGCGCTTCTGGGAGCACCCTTTTTTATTTATTTGGCCTTTAAAACACGGACACAAATTACATGAGATTTTCACCATCCAGACCCTGTACACATCCGATGTGTACAAAGGTGCACATCGGATGTGTACAGGGGGTAAAGTTTGAAAACATATCCTGCAAGTTGGGCGGCCGGGAGATTTTGAAAAATCTTACCGGAGAAATTTTACACGGAAAAATAACAGCTTTACTTGGCCCCAATGGGTGCGGCAAATCAACCTTTTTGAAAGCCTTGCTTGGCTTGGTTGATTTACAAACGGGGGAAATATTTTTAGATCAGAAAAAAATAATGGGACTTTCTTCTCAGGCGTCGCTTTTGGGTTATATGCCGCAAAGCAAAGAGATTTATTGGCCATTGACCTGCGAAGCGATCACTATGCTTGGTACGGGCGGGCGAACCGAGGCAGAGATTAAGACTGTTTTCGAACGGCTTGGAATCATGTCTTTACGGGAAAAACAGATTGATCAGGTTTCGGGCGGCGAGCGGACATTAGTTTTATTAGCGCGTATTTTAATAAGTAAACCGCAGGTGATTGTCGCAGATGAACCGATTTCTGAGCTCGATCCGGCTTATCAAATCAGAGTCATGAAAATCTTGCGTGAAGAAGCTCTGCGCGGTGCGATAGTTTTGGTAACGATGCATGATATTCATTTAACCCAGCGCTTTTGCGATGATGTCTTTTTGATGAAAGGCGGGGAAATTATTTGCGGAGGTTCCGCGTTTCATATATTGACCGAAAAGAATCTTCGGGAAACTTTCCAAATTTCATTTCGACCGGAAGTGGGGTTTTATGCCGAAGGATAAAGCTCCGCGCAAACATCAGAAGCCAAAACGTAAACCGGACAAAGGGCTGGTGATTGTTTATACCGGTAAAGGTAAAGGTAAAAGCACCGCTGCTTTTGGAACGGTTTTACGCGCGCTTGGTTACGGAATGAAAGTTGTGGTAATCCAATTTATTAAAGGGAATTGGCCTTCCGGAGAGGAAGCAGCATTAAAAAAGTTTGCTGAGTGCCGGTTTTTTAAAGTCGGCGAAGGATTTACGTGGGACACAAAAGATTTTGAACGGGATGCCGCGAAAGCCGCCCAAGGCTGGCTTTTGGCGCAGAAATTTATTTTAGATTCTAAAATTGATTTAGTTGTGCTGGACGAAATTAATTGTTGTTTTGATTATGGGTTTTTAAAAATGGATCCGGTTCTTCAAATATTAAAAGAAAAGCCTTTGAAGAAGCATGTCATTCTTACGGGACGCGGCGCACCTAAGAAATTGATCCAGTTCGCGGATCTTGTAACAGAAATGAAATGTGTAAAGCATCCCTATGACCAGGGCATTTGGGCCCAGAAGGGCATTGATTTCTAGCTCATCTGTCATTCCCGCGAAGGCGGGAATCCAGGGCCTTTTTAGAAAATGAAGCGATAGCAGTCTTCGGTCGTTGGTCCCTGCCTGCCCGTAGGCAGGTTTCGTCGAGTTGTCCTAAAGTTTATAGCGAATTTGGATTTGCGGCTTATCCCAATAAGGGCAATGACGGCAGCCCTGATTGCAGCAAAAGCCGCGGTCAATTAAATAAAATTCCGTATGCACAGTTTCCTGCGTAAAAGGATCTTCATAGGTCTTAAGCTTAGCCGCGCAGGCCGTTCGGTGAGCTTCCAAAGTTTCCGCGGGCAGGTTGGGATCGCGTGATGTCATGCGCGCATTATAAATGAGGGTACAAGTTATGAGCTATAACTTGTTTGACTCACTTTATCGTTTGTAGAAGCAGGCGAAGGAAGAGCGCACGCACCCTTCCTTCGTTAAATATTAAGCGACGTTGATTTTCTTTGAAGCTTGTTCTTCGCTTACTTTGGGCAAAGTAATTGTCAGAACTCCATTCTGATAGTCTGCTTTTATATTGCCCTCATCAACGGGCCCCGGCAGTCTTAGACTACGAGAAAAAGATCCGTAGCTTCGTTCTTGGGTGTAATAGCTTCCGCTTTGTTCCTGGTTGATGCTTTCACGCATGCCTTGAATGGTGAGGATTTCTCCGCGAACGGTGATTTCAATTTTATCTTTATTCAGGCCGGGAATATCCACGCGCACGATGTAAGAATTGTTCTTTTCTTCCATGTCTACTGAAGGCATGGAATCAATGCCCATATGTTGATTCATTTGAGTCATCATGCCCGGAAGGCCTGCCATGAACCCACCCATCATGTGCCCCATATCTTCCTGCATTTGATCAAAGGCGGACCACGGGTCTTGATAAGTATTGGCAGAAAGGGGCTGGTGCTTTTGTCTCAATGCGTTTGAAAAAGTACTTTTTGGATAAGCTGTTGGCGCATTTTTAAAATGAAAGAGCTGAGCAAACTCTTTCTTTGAGTCGGATTCCTTTTTATTGAGCCAATAAAAAAAAGCACCTGTTTGTGTGATAAGTAACAGGGCTAATAAGATGCTTAGAATAGCGAGCCAATTTATTTTTTTATCATATGTTTCAGTCATGGCCGGTTCCTCCCTTAAGAACACCGTGAGAAAGCGACTATGCTTCCTCACGGTATTTCGACGAAATTAATTCACCTGAACTTCAATTTTTTTTGTCTTTTCCTTGGCCGTTTTGGGAAGCGACACTTCCAAGACGCCATTCTTATAGCTGGCTTTGACTTTTTCGGCATCAATTTCAGCCGACAAGGCAAAGGCTCGCGCGAAACTTCCGTAGCGGCGTTCGGAATAGTGATAACCTTTCTTTTCTTCGTTGGTTTCCTCTTTGCGTTCACCGCGCAAGATGAAGCGATTACCTTCGACGGTAATATCGAAGTCTTCACGTTTCATCCCGGGTAGATCCGCATGGACAACATACTCTTGGTCTTTTTCCGTAACTTCCACTTGTGGGGTAAGCCCGGAATCCCAATTTTTTGAGGTGAGCGGTGCTGCCGCAAAGAAACGGTCTAGGTCCGTTTGGAAATCCTTTAAAACTTCAAAAGGGTCAAAGGTGTCTTTTCTGCGTTGAATAATATTCATAGTTTCCTCCCTTTAATTTAGAATAGCTCTGAACAAAGAGATTCAATTCGCGTGCCAATTTCCCTGAGAGGGGAAAGAGGCCGGCGTGTTTTTGGAGTGTAAAAAAATGTCACAGAATGATTCAATTTTTCACACGATAATGACTATTTAGCAAAGCGATCAATTAATATGGAAAAGACAGAAAGGCTTTTTTTAGGGCTGCATCTTGACGCGCTTTTTCAGAAGCAAGTCGCTGATTTTTCAAAAAAACTGCATGTTCTTTACCCTGACCAAAAGTGGGTCAAGCTTCGCCACTTTCATTTTACGATTCATTTTTTGGGTGATACGACTGAGGAACAAAAGGAAAAAATTAGAGTTATCGCGAAGGGAGTGGCGGCAGACACAAAGTCTTTTCCCATCGCGCTTGAGGGTATGGGCGCTTTTCCGAGTTTGATAAAGCCCCGCGTCATTTGGATTGGCGCCGCAGAGGAGTGTAAGAAAAGTCTCTTTGATCTTTATACGCATGTGACACTGCCGCTTATTGCGAAAGGTTTTCCCGTAGAGCATGAAACATTTACGCCGCATGCCACGCTTTTCCGCGTTCGAGCCGAAAAACCGATTGTCTGGGATACAAACATTTTCAGTTTTACTAAGACGGAGCCGCGCTTAATTAGCGGGCTCAGTCTTTTTAAGAGTATTCTCGGCACCGATGGTTCGGAATATCAGCCTATAGAAGCGTTCCCATTTAGAGCGACGTAAAGTTTTCTACCCCCGAGGTTGATGAAGGTCAGCCTTGGGGGTGGGCATAGCGGTTCTTTGAATGCTATAATTTAAATGAAGCCGCAAGTTGCTAAGCAAAGCAACTTGCATGGCTGAATTTACACCGGGCGGCGTTTCGCCAAGAAGTCCCGGTGCTTAGATGTAAACTGCGAAGCGGTTTTCCGAGGTGATATGAGCGAACACGATCCTTTTAATGGCGAAGAAATTAAGTTTCCGGTGGTGTGTCATTTTAAAATCATTGCCGATAATATGCCGGGCGTGCGCGTCATGCTTGAAAAGAAACTCCAGGACTTAGGCGTGATTAATCCGCTTTCCGAAGGAACCCATTCTTCGGGTAATAAATACGTGACCTACAATATTGAAGTCAAAGTCGCGAGTAAAGAATATATGCATCAGCTTGACACAGCAATTCGATCCACTAAGCATGTTCGAATGGTGCTTTAAAGGTGTTTTAAAATATGGCCCTGTCATTTTTGAAGGAGTTTTCACGCTCGATATTAGGGGCTTTTTCCCCAAAGCCTTTATTTTATTGGGTTCCACATAAGGCTTCTTATGGAATAGAACGTAATTTTGGCGATGAGATTTTTTTTCTAATCGTGAATAAAATTCTAGGCAAAAATATTCGAGTTGTAGATATGAACTATTTTGGGCCTAAATTTATTGCAGGGGGGGTCTTTATTGCATGAGGCAAAGGGTTTTGACACTCTTTGGGGATGTGGTATTTTAAGAGCAGACAATTTCGGAAGGGAATTATCGCCTAATCTTGATATTCGGGCAGTCAGGGGCCCTATAACGAAAGATTATTTGTTAAAAAAAGGATTAAAATGTCCTGATATTTTTGGGGATCCAGCTATTTTATTGCCGGGTTTATTCCCAGAATTTAAAAAAATGCCTCAAAAAGGAATCGTTGGGTTGGTGCCCCACTTTCGCAATCGCTTTCGATATGAGGGCCTGCCTTCTTATATCCGCATTATTGACCCGGCGCGGTCAGCCAAAACAGTAATTCAGGAAATATTACAATGTGAGTTTGTAATTTCTGGTTCCTTGCACGGAATTATTGTGGCCGAAGCTTTCGATATTCCAGCGCGTTGGTTTCCTGATACAGGGGAAGAGCCTGATTTAAAGTACTATGATTATTATGCGAGTACAAATCGTTCTCCTCAGCCGGCGGGGTCTCTAAAAGAAGCAGAAAAACTAGGGGGGGAATCTAAATTCTGTGTGGATGCTAAAAAGCTTTTAGATGCATTTCCTCATGATATTCGTTTTGATTTCCTAAAAAAATAACCTCGCTTTTAAGAGCTTACTTTAAATTTCGAATGCGATTGATGGCCTCAATAACGTTTTCACGGAAGCCAAAAGAGCTGAGGCGGAAATAGCCTTCACCACTTGGTCCAAATCCCGCGCCCGGGGTTCCAACAACATTGATTTTGTTGAGCAGTAAATCAAAGAAATCCCATGAACCCATGCCGTTGGGTGTTTTGAGCCAAACATAAGGGGCATGAATTCCGCCAAAAGCCTTAATGCCGGCAGCTTTGAGACCTTCCCGGATGAGTTTTGCATTTTCCATGTAATAAGCAATGACATCCACGACTTCTTTTTTGCCTTGGGGGCTATAAACTGCTTCCGCTCCGCGTTGAATCGGATAAGAAACACCGTTAAACTTTGTGGATTGTCGCCTATTCCAAAGTGAGTGCAAAGAAACTTTTTCGCCTTTTTCATTTTTCGCCATCAAATCTTTAGGAATAACTGTGAACGCACAGCGTGTTCCTGTAAACCCGGCTGTTTTTGAAAAACTGCGAAACTCAATTGCAACATCACGGGCGCCCGCAATTTCAAAAATAGAATGAGGCAGAGAAGCGTCAGCTATAAAAGCTTCATAAGCCGCATCAAAAAGAATAATCGCATCATTTTTTTTCGCGAAGGCGACCCAGCCTTCCAAATCTTTTTTATCAAGCACCGTACCTGTGGGATTGGCAGGAGAACATAGGTAAATTAAATCGACGCGTTCTTTTGGAAACGCAGGTTTGAAATTATTTTCTGCTGTGGCCGGCATATAAACAAAATTTTCATAGCGCCCATCTTTGTAGTTTCCGGATCGGCCTGCCATGACATTAGTATCCACATAAACAGGATAAACCGGATCCACTACCGCGATTTTAGAATCAAGGCTAAATATTTCCTGAATATTGCCACAGTCGCATTTGGATCCGTCAGAGACAAAAACTTCGCCCGCTTCAATTTTTGCGCCACGGCTTTGGAAGTCATTTTTTGCGATAGCTTCACGCAAAAAATCATAGCCTTGCTCCGGGCCATAACCGCGGAATGTTTTGGCATCGCCTAATTCATCAGTCGCTTTTTTGATCGCATCACGAACTGATGCAGGTAAGGGAAGCACAACATCGCCAATTCCAAGACGAATAATTTTTGCAGTTGGATTTTTTGTTGAAAACTCTTTAACCCGTCGGCCGATTTCCGGAAAAAGATAACCCGCCTGCAATTTCTGAAAATTTGAATTGATTTTTGCCACAATAAAATCCCCTGTAAACTTTAAAATAATGCCGATATAAAAGAAGATGGATTATAGCTAAAGGCTTGGGTCTAACCAGCTTATTTTAAATGACTTGAAGCATTTAATTAAAAAAGATTGATATAGAAAGCTATATATGTCAAAATATAACTAATTATAGTAATTAATAGTGATAAATATGCAGAACACACCTCGATTTCTACAAAATCTTAAAAGGCTTAGGCAATTCTTTAAAGAATTGAATCTTGAGCCGGTTCATTTATTTTTACCGTCGCTGCTTGCTTTGGCAGCATCTATTTTTGAAGGGATTACCTTTTCTTTACTGGTGCCGACAATTCGCGGTTTGATGGAGGCAAATTTTAGCTTTGTTGATTCCATCAAAGTGATAGGTTCCTTTACGCGCTTTTTTCCTGAAATTTTTTATAATCGTAACTCCGCGATTTTTGCATTTTTGATCTCATTAATAGTTTTAAGCGCTATTTCAAAAAATATATTTGCGTATGTTTCTTCAGTACTTGTTTCCAATCAAGTTCGGCGCCTAAGCCATGAAATTCGCCGAATCATTTTTAATTCATATATGGATTTCAACAAAGCTTTCTTTGATAGTAATAGTACGGGACATCTGCAAAATATTTTAATTGGCTATACTGAACAAATCGCAAATCAGTTTAGATCATTGCACGCCGCTCTTTTTGGGATTTTTAGTTTAATTGTTTATTTAGTCGTTATGGCGACGATGTCCTGGAAAGTAACGCTTTTTGCGCTTGTCGTTTTCCCAATTATGTTTTTTTCATTTCAAAAGCTCATTGTGACAATTCGACAAGAATCAAAAAAATTCTCCGAAGCATTTTCCTTGCTTGGAAAAAAAATCTCAAATGCGCTTTCATGTGTGCTTCTGGTCAAAGCATCATGTTCAGAAGATCGCGAAAAGAAATGGTTTGCGCATATCAGCGAGGAGGTTCGCAGGGCCCAGCTAAAAATAGACCATCGAACTCTTTTGATTGCGCCCGTACAAGAAGTGTTTCTGTTAATTATGCTGATTGTCCTGGTTGGCTTTATGGCCTATTTAATTGTTCACGAAAAAGAGGGGCGATTGTCATCGTACCTTGTCTTTTTTGTGATTTTGCGCCGCGCTATGTCAAGCATGGGAAGTATCACGGCGATTCAAGGATCGATCGCATCGGTTATGGGGCCTTTGAAGGAAGTTATGACCGTGGTTGAGACTCGTAATCAGCACCAGGAGAAAACAGGTGTTTTGCCCTTGCTTAGCTTTAAAAATAAAATCGAATTTAAGAATCTAACATTTTCCTATCTTGACCGTGAAGTCCTTCAGAAAATAAGTTTTGAAATACAAAAGGGACAAATGGTTGCCATCATCGGCAGAACAGGCTCGGGCAAGTCGACTTTGGCGCAGCTTCTCATGCGTTTTTATGATTCTCCACGAGGCGCCATTTTGATTGATGGGCAAGATATAGGAGATTTTCAAACCTCCGCGCTTCGTAGGAAAATTGCTTATATTTCTCAGGAAAGTTATTTTTTTGACACAAGCATTGAAATCAATCTTAAGTACGGTTGCTTACACGAGCTATCTGAAGCCGAAGTTGATTCTGCTTTGGAAAAGGCACAGCTAAAAGACTTGATCGCAAAGCTACCGCATGGGATTAAAACAAAAATTGGAGAAAGAGGCGTTCAGCTTTCCGGAGGTGAAAAACAGCGCTTGTCTTTGGCGCGCGCCATATTAAAAAACCCGGAAATTTTAATTTTAGACGAAGCAACCAGTGCCATGGATTCACAAACTGAAAAATTAGTTCAAGCATCCATTGCGGAGGCTGCGAAAGGGCGCACATCCATTGTCATTGCGCATCGGCTTACCACGATTCAAAAAGCTGATGTGATTTTAGTTTTGGAGCATGGACGACTTGTTGAGAGAGGTTCTTTTGCCGAACTTATGAAAGCAAACAGCAGTTATTTTAAAGTTTTTTGGAATTCTCAAAGTACAGATGAAACAAATTAGATGAAAAAGGCTTCCCATATAAACTGCGTTTGCTCGACTATTCCGCCGCACATGTTGAAGCATATCGCCCGCAAGGGAAGTGATGTTCAAAAAAACCGGGCTTTGCAAACTTTGGCTGCAACCGAACAAATGCGCGGCCGGCGGAATGTTTTACAGAAAACATCTTTTTTGTCGCCGGGGTCACATACCAGTAAGAATCGGCTTGTTTATGATGCCCGTGATCATGAAACTCTTCCCGGGGTGTTAATCAGGAACGAATCGGATGTTTACGATTTTTATCAAAAGGTTTATGGGCGCAATTCTCTGGATAATCAGGGGCTTACTTTGCGCTCAAGCGTTCATTATAGCCGCGATTATGACAATGCTTTTTGGGAATGGCTCGGAAATGGTCTACGGTGACGGTGACGGTGATGGCGATTTGTTTGGGCCTTTTACGGAATGTCTCGATGTCATCGGACATGAGCTAATATGAGCCCATCTATGTGTTGAGTTCAAATGATGCATCGAAGACCATTACATTTAAAAGAATAAAATTGCCCGAAAAAGAGAGATTAAGGGGCTTTTCAAATAAAACATTTACAATGAAAGAATCCGACCTGTTAAAAAAAATTCGTGTTCCTTCTCAAAATCTGTCCGCTGTTTTTGAAGGGTTGGCATTAGTCAAAATGTTTGATTATTCGCTTAAGTTTGGTGAAATTAAAATCGACGTTTCCGCACGAGACCAATTTTTAAAAAAGCTTCCGGTAGTTCGCCGAGTTAAGGCCGGTAAGTATCATATTTTGATTACTTATGATCCCGATGTTATATATGGGGGCAGTCCAAGATCTATTCTTTTAGAGAACTTTGATGGACATACAGGGTTAAGCCTGACGCTTCCGGCCGATGATCAAACGAGAATTTATGTTGTTCAAGAAGATTAAATCTCTTGGTGGTGGTTTATGGTTTACCCCTAAAAGGACGATAAAGTAGCATGTGCCTAAATCAACTTGTCATGCCGAAGCCTCGGCGAAGACAGATCAAATTGTCGCGCCGAAGCTTTGCGATGGCGGATGTATCGCGCCGAAACTTGAGTGTAGGTGGATGGCCTAACACTTGCCCTGAGCAGCGTCGAAGGGGTGTCCCGTTTCCGAAGTTTGAAGATAGTAGAAGCAGGCTTCTGATGGAGGAAGAGTTGTGAACCATATTCAAATAATAGAAGAGCTTCAGCAAAAGATAGAAACTGTATTAAACCCTATTCTGCCACCAAATACAAAATTGGCACTTTTGGACTTCCCTAGCTATCCAAATGTGGGTGATAGCGCGATTTGGGTGGGGGAAATGGAATATTTTAAAAAAAGAAAATTGAAAATCGCTTATTCCTGTACTGTTGAGGCCTATTCAAAGGAAAGACTATTAAAGAAAATAGGTGAGAGGGGCATTATTTTAATTAGCGGCGGCGGAAACTTTGGCGATTTGTGGGAGAGACACCAGCTGTTTAGAGAAAAAGTAATATGTGATTTTCCTAACCATCGCATTGTTCAGTTGTCCCAAAGTATTCACTTTAAAGATAAGCAAAAATTAGAAAGAGCTAAAAGCATAATTAATGAACATTTTGACTTTTACCTGTTAGTTAGAGACAAGGAGAGCTATAAGCTCGCGCGAGAAACATTTAGTGCCAAATTGGTCTTATGTCCGGATATGGCTTTTATGTTGGGAAGCCTTACTAGCTTTCGAAGAAAAGCTAAAAAAAATGTGTTTGCATTAATTAGAACAGACAAAGAAAGCATTAATAAAATAAATCAATCTTCTTTTTCTGCTTTGTGCGATTTTGATCCACAACTAGCTATTGTTATTCAGGATTGGGACACAGGCAATAACACTTTAAATAGAATTCAAACGGCGCTTTGTTCTGGATTTGACTCTAGATTTGAAATGCCGACTTTTCTAAAGAACGAAATTGCAAGGCTGAGACTACTGAAAGGAATAAATCAATTAAGTCAAGGGGATGCTATTCTGACAGATCGTTTGCATGGCTACATACTAAGTCTGCTGCTGAATATTCCGCATATTTTCCTAGACAATAGTTATGGGAAACTTAGTGCGTTCTACGATACATGGCTCAAAGAATCAGAACTTACATTTTTTGAAAAAAACTTTGAAAAAGCTCTCGATAAGATTAGACGTGGGGTGCTTAAAAGTCCGCTGTAGCACAGGGCTAGGCTTTAATGTCAATTCGTATGAACTTGGGGGCCATTTAACTTGGGTAATTTATAAAAAAAAAGTATAAAAAAATAATTTGCATTATTACTCACAAAGGAAGTGCCGATCGATTGCAGGTAATCAAAGATACCTGGCTGTCGAGGCCATTGCCATCAGACCACCTTGTTCTTTTTGTTTATGGCAATGATGGTGGCGTTGTGCCACGACTAGAAGGACAAAACCTTTATCTTGAAGCGAAAGAAAGTTGGGCCAATTTACCAAATAAAATTTATGATCTTTATAAATTTTGTGTGAATAGCTATGATTTTGAGCACCTTTTTAAAATCGATGACGACGTTTATGTTGCATCACAATCTTTAGTCCGGTATCCTAAAAATCAGATTGATTACGGAGGACGTTTTTTTAATGACCCAGACTTCAGATCGAATCCAATTGCTTATGAGAAACATCGAAAGCATCGGGCAAAACGGGGGCTGCCAGTTTATGAAGGAAAGATTCCTGCTGAGTATGCCTACGGACAATGCTATTTATTAAGCTATCACCTTGCGAAACAAATAGTGAGCCTTTCAAGAGAAGGGCTTGAAGATTGCTTTTTGAATGGTGGGTTGGAAGACGTTATGGTCGGAAAAGTCGTTGAGCAATTGAGGGTGAGTGGTCTTCACGTAGAGGTAGATAATTGGAGATCGAGCATTTGGAAGCGCTACTTTATAGCACCCTTTTGCGAAGCTGATTTATCAAAAGAACAAATTCTGGCACGTCATAAAATTTCACCATTTAGGTTTATTATTTCTATTTGGAATGTTTCACGCAATGTTCTAAGGCGGTTTTTAACTTATTTAAAATAGCCATGAGTGATCCGTATTTCCATAATTACCCCTTGTCACAACGGAGAAAAATGAATCATAGAATATGTTAAAAGTTATTTGCTGCAGATATGTGGAGAGTTGGAGGTATTGATGATTGGAACTCCAATCCGATGAGATGCCATTTTGTGAAATTATTTTGGGTGCCAATGCTATTTTAGAAAAGCATAAGTGGCAAAAACTTAGAGTTTCGTCTTCTATGATCAGGACTGTAAAGACGAACTTGAAAAAATATTTTCGCGTAATCTGAGCTTTATCTGATGAATGTAGGTAGATCGTTAATGCTTTTGTCGTTTCGTAGAACAAGCTTTAGTCGAGGATTATATGAAAGTAATAGAGGGGATACTGAAAATTAGAAATTTGTTTAAAAGGCTAGTACGCCGCTTTTTTGTCTGGTGTTTTATTGGGTTTGAGCTTTTTCCTGAAAAAAGCATGGGATTACAAATAAGTAATGAGCCCAATACAATTCCAAAAATATTTGTGATTAATCTGCCTAGGTCTGTAAAACGGCGTGCATTTATGGAAGAACAGCTTGGAAAGTTGTCGTTGCCGTATGAGTGGGTGGAAGGAGTAGATGGCTATTCTTTAGATCAAAAGACTTTGGATAGTTATTGTTCTTGGGTTACACCTTTGTGTGCTGGTAGAAAGTTGAAGCCCGGGGAAATTGGTGCTGCTCTAGCTCATTATAAAATTTGGAAAAAGATAAAAGATGAAAATATGCCATGCGCTCTAATTTTTGAAGATGACGCAGTGGTTGGCGAAGACTTTAAGAAGATTATTCTAAAATGGAAAACCTATCCAAAAAATACAGGCATCTTGAACTTTAGAACAGAGGCAAAAAAAAGATCCGGGGGGCCCTTAATTCATAAAGATTATAGAATATGTAGGTTTGAAAGCGATAAATTTATGAATGGACTGGTCGCTTATTTTATTACAAATGATACCGCGAAAAAACTTTTAAAGAAGGCGCATCCTATGAGAACCAGTTGTGACGGGTTGACTTCTGAAATTAAAGGGGTTGTTAAGTATGGTATTGTCCCTGAGCCGGTTCATCTCGCTAATTTTTCTTCCGATATATGGAATAGCACCTCGTAAAAAGACATATTTATAAACTTTCTGAATTTTGAAAAAAGTGAAAAAAAATCTTTTAAAAAAAATCTTCGTCTTTGAGCCCGATTGCTCAGGGCATCATCTTTATTACCTTAATTTGATTGTAAAGTCTTTGCTCCGTTGCCAAATTATATGGGGAGGAACTGCGTTGGCTATTGCTGAAGCGGAAAAGTGTTTTCCCGAAATCTTTCAAAAAATTAGTGAGGTTAAAATTATTTCAAAAAGCAGTCTGCAGGTTAGTAAGCTGCTGGCTCTAATTCTGAGTGTTTGGCAAACAAGGCCAAACACAATTTTTTTATGTTACGGGGACCAGCTTGTGTATTTAATTCCAATTTTGAGACTCTTGACACTGTTCAAAAGCATGTCTGTGCAGTTGATTTCCTTTCGCGGAAGGTTTTGCCCTAGTGTTTATCCTAGCTGGCTGGGAGGGGTTAAGAAGTTTCTAGTAACTTTGTATTTAAAATTAGGGATAATTCAAAAAATATTCCTTGTCGATGATTTGGTGTATAAAGATTTCAGCCAAATAAGTTATGGGCTTGAAAACAAAGTTATTTTTTTGCCGGACCCCATGCCAAATTGGCAACCTATCTCTAAAGGCGAGGCGCGTCGATATTTAAAATTAAGCGAGAATAAAAAATATATTCTCGGTTTTGGAAGTTTAAGCCCCAGGAAGGGGCTTTCGGATCTTCTTGAGCTAGTAGAACAGAAAATGTTGCCCCAACATGCTTGTTTGCTTTTAGTTGGAAAACCAGATGTTGAAACCAATAAGCTGATTGAGAAAAAAAAATCCACGATTTTGGATTTTGAAAACAGAGTAATTTTGCGAACGGAGTTTGTACAAGAAAAAGATATTTCCTTTTATTTTGCTGCTTCGGATGTTGTAATGGCAAATTATATAGATCATGTGGGGTCCAGTGGGGTGGTTTTAAAAGCCTTGGCAATGAAGCGGCCCGTAATAGGGCCTAATTGCGGTTGGATCGGATGGGCGATTGGACAAGCTAATGTTGACTGGTTATATGTGCATGGTGACAAGAAGGATTTTCGGAACAAGCTATTTGATGCTTTGGAAAAAGAAGAGGTGTTGATTGCGGATTGCTTGGCAGAGTTTAAGAGTGCTCATTCTGAGGGAGGTTTTGTGAAAATTCTCCAAGAGAATTTGGGTTAAGTATGATTCGAACCGGCATCACAAAAACAAGGTCGAATCAAGCAGCTTATACTTTCTGTCTGCTTTTAACAGCTTCAATTGATCCAAAAAACTGTGCTTTTTTGAAGAGGTCAGATCCCAAAATCAGAGAAAAAGATTATTTAAATGCTTTAAAGAAATGGATTGATAAAACCAAATACCCGATCGTTTTTTGTGAAAACTCAGGTTTTGATATTTCCCAAATTAATAAAACAGCAGAAGAGGGAAGAAAATTGGGGCGTGAAATAGAGGTTATTCAGTTTGATGGAAATAATTATCCTCGAAATTTTGGAAAAGGGTTCGGTGAGATGTTAATTATAGGTCATGCAATGTGTCACTCAAAGCTGATTCAAAAATCAAAATATATAATAAAGGTAACGGGTCGATTTTTTGTTAGCAATATAAACTCGATCGTTGGGGGGCTGACACAAGCAAACGATTTGTTTGCGATAACATCTTGTCGGGAGAAAGAATTAGTTCCCTCAGTGTTTTTTTGTGGGACGACAGTTTTTTTCACCAAGTGTTTGTTGCCGTGGCAGCATAAGCTAAACGATCAGACTGGGTTTTACTTTGAGCACGCTCTAAAACAGGCTTGCGATACCGCTCAGAAAGAAGGTTTTAAGTGCTTTGAATTTGACAAGCCTATTTTGCTATGTGGCTACAGGGGAACTGACAATAAACTGATCTATGGTTTTTCTGAGTGGGAGGCGAGTGTGCGTGTTAAGTTAAAAAAAGTAGTACCACAGCCTGTGTTTGAATTTTTTAGGTCTTTGCTGAGTTTTTTTAAAAAAAATTAAAATTAATAATAAAATATTATTTCAAATTCCCATTAAATTTCAAGATGAACAAAAACAAAAATTTTAACAGTGGTTTTTTCAGACCAATAGCAATGAGCCTTTTTACACTTATGAATTTTGTGGGTGCTTTTAAAGAGGGGGCAGGTGTCGAAGGTTTTGGCTCAGGGAACCCTTTAAAGGATTATACTTTTTTGACCGTGTTGGGAATTGTTGTGTGTTTTGGAATTATTTTTTTATTTTCCAATACTTTCGAGCGTCGCGCAATGATTGAAAGGATGTTTTCTCTCTCTTCGTTGATTTGTTTTGGAATATACTTTGCGCTGTGTCAGTTTTTAATGGGTTCCGAAGCAGGTTTTTCCAAGCTTAGGTATTTTTGGATGCTTGATCTTCCTGCGTGTTTTATTTTTGTTAGTCTTATAAGAAAGCCACAGGATTTAAAAGCATTTCTGTGGTTCATTGTCTTGTTTTCATGTTTTTTGACCATGGTGGCATTTATTTACAAAACACAAAATCCGTTTTTGTTTTTATCCTCGGGCAATAATGAGGGGCGCACTTGGACTTATATTCAGTATGGCGCCTTGTCCTGTTCGGCGGGGTTAATCGCTTTAATTTGGAGCGTCGAAAGCACGGGCAATTTATTTTCTAAGATTGTTTCGTTATTCATATGTCTCTTAAACTTTGCGGGCACGATTTACTCAGGTGAGCGCGGGAGTATTTTATTTGTTCCCATTATTTTTATTTGTTATCTTTTTATGAGCGGTCGGCTTATCAGGCTAAATTCCTGGAAAGCATTTTGGATCGGTTTTATTATTATTATTATTTCATTTTCTGCTTTTAGCTTTATTCAGTCGGAGAAAGGGGAAATGTTTCGAAAGCGTTTTGAGAAACTTGGTGTGACGCAAGATTCTGATGACAAAGATGCCCGTCTTGATATTCAAGGGGAATTTGGAGAAGGGATAAGACAAGCGACAAAAAAAAGCCCAATTTTTGGACTAGGTCCGGGTAATTATTTTGGATTTAATCAAGGCGGCTATCCGCACAACATGATTCTTGAAACAGGTGGTGAATTGGGGTTGATAGGGCTAGCAATTTACTTTTTTATTTTAAGTCGAGTTTGGAAAGGAGTTAGGTGTATTAAGAACTTTATGCAGCCAGACTTATTTTATGCTTATTTTGTCGTCTTTTTGTTGTATTTCTTTAGAACTTTAAAGACCGGAGATATTGCGGGTAGTCGGTATTTTTGGTTATTTATAGCTTCGTGGCTTTTATTTTCGAACATAAGGAATCTGAAGAAGCCAGGTAAGTCGGGCGGGAAAACGTTAAGCCAAGAATTGGTTGTGGCCAATGAATAAAGTAAATGTAATTTTATCTAATTTGATAAAAATTGATTTGTTAACTGGCGTTCGTATCAAGAGCAGGCAAGATCTTATTCGACTAGGGAAAGGTGCTTCATGGATCATTCCTGCTACTCTTATTAAAAAGGAATCAATTTGCTACCTAGTTGGTGCCGGTGAAGACATTACGTTTGATGTAGATTTGGCTAACAAGTATTCTGATCATGTCTTTATTTTTGATCCTACTCCACGTGCTAAGAAGCATTATGAAAATGTTTGTAGCAATGTTCAAACTGCCTTGGTGCAAAAGACAAATATAGTTTCAAAGGCTACTCTTCAAAAAATAAAATTTATAGAGAGAGGTCTTTGGAGCAATGATTGTGAAATGAAGTTTTTTGCGCCTAAGGACCCAGGACATGTTTCTCACTCTTTGCTAAACTTGCAGGGGACAAAGGATTTTTTTATTGCAAAAGTTAATCGATTGTCCTCGTTAATGAATGAGCTTAAGCATGATTCGTTGGATTTGTTGAAAATTGATATAGAAGGTGCTGAATATGAAGTGATTAAGACAATTTTAGAAGACAAGATTTTTATTCGTATTTTGTGTGTTGAATTTGATGAGGCATACAATCCCTTAGATGGAAAGTATGCTTTTCGCATCAAATCAGCTATTTCTAGTTTAATTAATCATGGTTATGAGCTTGTTGCGTTGTCATCTTGGGGGAATTATACATTCCTCAAAGTAACATAAGTCTCGATGCGCATCTTATTAATTCATAACATTCTCTGGAGTCATTATAAAGCCGCTGTTTTTTCGGCGTTATCGAGGGCGTGCAAAGATAAAAGCTACTCCTTTAAGGTTATTCACTTGGCTGAGACGGAAGGTATCCGAAAGCGGTTTGGTGGTATTGACATAGAGTTGCATCAATATAATTACGAAGTTCTTCATAAAGGTTCGCACAACGACTTTAAGTTTTTCGAAAAATTAGCCAAACTTATAAAGGTCGTAAAAAAGGAAAAGCCTGATTGTTTGTCAATAGCCGGTTATTATGATTTTGCTTGTTTGCTGGCGGCTTATTGGGCAAAGTTTCATGGTATCAAAATTGTTATGATGTCTGATTCCGCTGAGGCAGATCGCGCGCGGAATGTAATTTGGGAGAAAATAAAGAGTTTGCTGATTAAACCCTTTGACCTTTTCTTTTGCTATGGTTCAAAAGCGAGGGAATATTTGCTTAAATTAAGGGTGAAAGATGACAAGATTAAAATTCGTTTTCAATCCACGCAGAATGAAATTATCCGAAATATTTATCTAAAATCAAAAAATAAACTAAGGGACCATTTCTCAGAAAAGAATTTTATTTATGTTGGAAGGCTTTCACCGGAGAAAAACATACCAGTTTTGCTTCATGCTTTTGCAGCGGTTAGGAAGTTAAACTGGGGGCTAGTCTTAGTTGGTGATGGGCCGCAAAGACGCGAGTTAGAAGATTTGGTGAAAAAACTTGCTTTAGAGCAAATATATTTTACAGGTCCCAAGTCTTGGCATGAAGTTGTCACATATTATGCCTCTGCGGATGTTTTTGTTCTTCCCAGCTTGTCGGAACCCTGGGGGTTGGTGGTTAATGAGGCGATGCTTTGCGATCTACCAGTGATTGTTTCTAATCGATGTGGATGTGCAATGGATCTTGTTCGAGAGGGGGTGAATGGTTTTGTTTTTGACCCTTTTGATTCCCGGCAATTGGAGCGATTAATGAGGGACTTTGCGGATGATAATTATGATCTGGTTCAAATGGGGAGGCGATCGAATGAAATTATTCAGAAATTCTCTCCCGAGAATTCGGCCCGCCAGATGCTGGAAGGGATAGAGATGCTTTTGCGGGATGCAAAATGAGAATTGCGCATTTAACGCCATGTTTTTCACTTCAGGGCGGGGGGGTCCCCCCCGTTGTTCATGCTTTGGCAGCGCATCAAAAGTTGTCTGGTAATCAAATTTGTGTTTTTTCGGTCGATGACCGCAACGCTATTCAAAAGTCGGCTAATTATGAACTTGTTTTGCTGCCTGTTTTGGGGAGTGAGCGGTTTGCTTTTGCTCCAGGGCTTATTGACAAAATCGTTCGGTTTTCCCCGGATATTCTTCACAGTCATGGTATTTGGTCGTATTTTTCAATTGCAAGTCAGCGCGCTGCTAAAAAGTTGAAAATTCCGCATGTGATTTCAACGCATGGGATGCTGGAGCCATGGGCGTGGAATTGGCACCGAGGGAGAAAAAGGATGCTGCAGGTGTTGGCTCTAGATAGCGTCTTAAAAAAAGCTAGTGCATTGTTGGCCTATGAGTCCGAAATGCCCATAATTAAACAGCTCGGATTTAAAGATAAAACATTTCTTGTTGTCAATGGAGTTGATATAGACACGTTAAGTCAAAGCCATTCAAAGACAAAATTTGAACTGGCACACCCCGAGTTTAAAAATAAAAAAATAATTTTATTTTTATCGAGACTCCACCCCAAAAAAGGATTGCCCTCTTTTTTAAATGCCTTTTCAAAAGTTGTCGTCCAGTTTCCGGAATGGCATTTTGTGATTGCCGGGCCTGATGAAAGCGGGCATGCCAAAGAAATCGCGAAACTTATTCGAAAATTAAATTTAATGTCCAATGTGTCTATGTTAGGCATCCAGATCGGCGAGTCAAAAAGGGATTGTTTTGCCGCTGCGGATTTATTTGTTCTCCCGTCATTTAGTGAGGGCTTCAGCGTTGCAGTTTTAGAAGCGATGGCATCAGGCCTGCCCGTTTTAATTTCGAAAGGTTGTTGTTTTCAAGAAGTCGAAGAAAAAAATTGTGGTATTGTTTGCGAGGCTAATTCGGTATCGATTGAAAAAGCTTTAAAAAAAATCTTGTCAATGGGTTCCGATGAACTTAAATTGATGGGGCAAAATGGGCGACAGCTAATTACAGAAAAATACACGTGGTCTAAGGTTAATCACGAAATTTTAGATATTTACCAGAAGGTTATTCATCATTATGAATCTGAAAAAATTCAAAAAAGTTGATTTTGTTGGAGTGCCAAAATGGAAATGGGCTTTGTGGCTCATGGTGGGGTCGTATTTTGTGGAGTCGAGAATTTTTTGTTATTCTTCATTTAGAGTTTTTGTTTTGAGGCTGTTTGGAGCACAAATTGGCGAGGGTTGTAATATTAAACCAAGAGTTCGGATTAAACTGCCTTGGAAATTAAAAATCGGCAATGATGTTTGGTTGGGTGAGAGAGCATGGATTGATAATATCGAAAATGTTGAAATAGGCGACAACGTTTGTATTTCCCAGGAGGCCTATCTTTGTACCGGTAACCATGACTGGAGCTGCGAGAATTTTAAACTCACCGCGGAACCGATTAACATTGAAGATCAAGTTTGGATTGGCGCCAGAGCTGTTGTTGGACCGGGCGTTACTGTCAAAACCGGCTCGGTTCTTGCCCTTGGAAGTGTAGCGGTATCTAATCTCGAGCCGATGATGATTTATTCAGGCAACCCTGCTAAACCCATTAAGCCACGCAAAATAACGGCTGTGGGTTAATGGCACATCGAACACGTTGCAGTTAGTCGTGAAGCCCAAGATTCTCTTTCTCTATCATTTTTACTTTCCTGATAATGTCGTCAGCCCGCGCCTCTTTCAGGATTTGTGTGAAGACCTTGCTAAAAGAAATTGGGAAGTTGAAGTTTGGCCGTGCAATCGTAACCGCCACGATCTTAAAGCTGCCTATCCTGCCAAAGAAATTTTAAATGGTGTTCGGGTCAAGCGAGTTTGGCGCCCATCCTTGAGTCAGTCATCATCTATCGGAAGAATTTTAAATTCAATTTGGATGATTTCAAATTGGTCTTTGCGCTATTTGCTTTTATTTCCCAAGCCGCAGATTGTTTTCATTGGCAGTGATCCTGTTTTGGCATTGCTTGCGGTGCCACTTATTAAGTTGTTTGATCATAAGGTGAGGGTGGTGCATTGGTGCTTTGATCTCTATCCTGAAGCGGCCGTGGCTGACGGAAAAGTCAAAGGAAGCGGTTGGTTGTATCGCGTGCTTTCATGGCTTATGCGCCGTGCTTATAATGCGTGTGATCTGATTCTTGATCTGGGTGTTTGTATGAGAAAAAAAATAACAATGTATTTGCCGCGCTCGCGTTGTGAGACCGTCACGCCCTGGGCTTTTTATGAGCCGACACAAATTCAGTTACCCGCCCCTAGTGAAAAACAAGCTTTGTTTGGAAATGCGACCACGGGGATACTTTATTCCGGGAATTTTGGTCTAGGGCATACCGCAGATTTGACTATAAAACTTGCAGCGCGATTAAAAGAAGTAAGTATTCGATTCTGTTTCAGCACTCAGCGGAATCTGGCAGAGAAGGTTTGTCAAAAGTATGCAGCTGTGAATGCGCCCATTATGTTTGCAGATTTTGCCGCTGAAAACAGTTTAAGTAAGAGGTTAGAAGCCGCAGAAATTCATTTGGTGAGCCTAAAGCAGCGCTGGACCGGAACAGTTGTTCCTTCTAAGTTTTTTGGTTCACTGGCTGCCGGACGACCGGTTATTTTTGAGGGCTCAGAGGAGTCTGCGATTGCAAAATGGATTCGAGAATATCAAGTCGGGTGGGTACTTTCAGATGCAACTTTTGAGGAAGTCGCGAATCAGTTAATACAGATTTCGCGAAATCCAAAAGATTTAGAAAGCATGCAAAAGCACTGCCTCGAAATTTATCAAGAGCATTTTTCTAAAACACTTTGCCTTGAGAAGCTGCAGAAGCTTTTAAAAGAGCTGGTGTGACTCATTGCTATTTTCACAGTTAATGTTGGGTTTGCGGGGGCTATGAGGGCGCACCGTAATGCGTTAAGGCATAGGTTTGCTTTTTTGATCGACCGAGATGGAGCGGTTTCTGTAAATGTGATAAAAGCGCCATGAATTGGTGAAGTGATTTTTAAGGATCATCTCAACTTACGCAGTTACAAACTTTACCATAAAAACATCCGGTGCTAGGACGGAACTCATAGCACTGGCGGTTAGTTCAGGGGGCTGTTTTTCTTAGCTGTAATTTGCATATTCATATAGCAGGACTAATCATTCGTTAGCAGCCATGGTTTGCCAGCTTGCATTTGAAATAATATGGATTATATTTCTCCTAACAATTTCTTTCCTCATAAAAAACATGAGTGTAATCAATGAAAAAACAATCTTCTTTTTTCCGTCGTTTAGTAAGCTTAGTTACGACACTATTGATTTCTTTTTCAGGAACTCCCGGTTTCTCGGCACCTTCTAGCTCGGATTCTGTCGTGCTTTCTGCGCACGCTTTTTCAAGTTCTTTAGCTAGTGAAATATTACAAATTCCGCGTCAATTGGGGCGTGTGGAATCTTTTCATGCGGGCAAAGGCAAAACGTTGATTCATATTCAAACCGCGCATGGCCATTATGAGGCGCAGAAAAAAATCGCCGCAATTTTGCAGGATCTTGAAAATCAATATGGAACAACCACCGTTTTTATTGAAGGCAGCTGGGGGAAACTTTATCCTGAGATTTTGCGATTTTTCCCTGAAAATCCAAAACTGACGCATGAGTTGAATGACGCCCTCACACATAAGGCGATTGTTAAAGGCGAAGAGCTTTATTTGATTGATTCGAAAAAAGGTGAAGGCTATGGAATCGAGAATGAACAGGCCTATCTTGAAAACGCAGCGGCATTTGCAAGCGTGGTTAAGGCGCGTGAAGGCAGTCGGAAATTTTTAACCGCTGCCATGGATGGCATTGAAAAAATTTCAGCCGGTTATTTGAATAATGATTTGCGTGGTTTTTTGCGGCGTGAGGAGAGCTTTCAAAATGGTGTTACTCCGCTTGATTCTTGGATTGAAGAATTACATAAACAGGTTACAAAGCAGTATGGTCAAGATTTGGCCGACGCTGCCTTTCAGTTGGAATGGCCCATGCTCGTACGCTATTTTACGATCAAAAAACTTGAATCCTCGATGAATGTTGAAACGCTTGATTCAGAACGGGTTAGTTTTTTAAAAGAGTTTGATAAAGTCTCTAGTCTCCGGTCTCCAGTCTCCGGTCTCAAGGATTCAATAGAATCCTTGCTGAGCGCCAAAGACGCTAGCCTGGGGTTACAAGCCGAAATGGTGCAAAGCATTTTTATCCAAATGATGCGAGCCTTGCCCCAGGATTTTGATTACAGTCGCTATCCCAATGTGAAGGCAATGATCGGCATTTTACTTTTACAAAGTGAGCTTGATGCGCACCTGATGACCGCGGAAATAGAGAAATTAACAAATCTTCTTGCCGGAAAAATGGCAACGCAGGCGACTGAGAAGCAATTTTTATCGGTTTATCAACGTAAAATTTTGCTTACGAAATTACTTAATTTAGAATTAGCGCCTGATGATTACGAGAAAATTCTCGGGTCTCCGGCCTCCGGCCTCCGGCCCAGTCATTTATTTTTAGAAATTCAGAAATTAAATACCGAAAACCGTGTCCGTGGAATTGAATTTAAGCATACGGCCGAGTTAGATGCGATTTATGAGAAGGCGTTGGCTTTTTATGCGGGTGCGAAAAAGCGTGATCAATATTTAATTGAGAATGTTGAGAAACAAATGGATCAGCTGGGGGTTGACAAAGCAGTTGTGATTACGGGTGGTTTCCATGCTGAGCCGTTCCGCAAATACTTTGAAGCGAAAAATTACACTTATGCGCTTCTGATGCCGACTCTTTCAAGTGTTGATGATAAAGGTCGTGAGGCTTATTTGAATGTTATGAATGAGCAGCTAAAGATTAAAACAAAAACATCTACCGCTAATACAATATCGCCTGCAACGCGGGCTGGTGTCTCAACTTTGGAGGCTGGATTAGCTTCTTTGAGTTCGGAGGATGGCAATTTAGCCCTTGCAGGTGTGGAGCGATCAGAATCCCGTCTTCTATCACTGAGAGCTAAAGCATCGACTTATATTGCGGCTGTATTGTTTGCGTTGTCTTCGGCGTCTCCTGTTTCTGCACAAACACGACGAGTGCTTCCCGTTGTTCCTTCTGACGCTACAGCGCAACAAGCGGCGTTTGATAAATATATGGAGACAGCTGATGATGGAAAACTAGCCGCGTCGTTTGCCTCTTTTGTGGAGAAAAAAAATGCCCCTGCTTATTTATTATTTTCATATGCCAAAGCTGCCGCAAAGCAAGGTCGACAAGAAACGGTCGTTAGGCAGCTCGGATTAATAATCCAATATTTAGTTGACGCGTATCAATTTAATGAAGCTGATCTTAGAAAAGTTTTAGAGGCGCTTGATTCTAATCCTGAGATCCGTCAAAACAGCGGGGTGGTTGCTGCTGTTAAATCAATAACGTCACTTGTACCTAAAGAGCTTGTTGGATCGTCGGAGCAGAAGAAAGAAAAACCAGTTGCTTCTGTGATAATAAGGGCAGAAGGAGGCAAGGGTTTAATTTTAGGACCATCTGAGACGGTTACTGAAAAATCAACAGGTGAAGAAATTAAACTTACCGGAATTCAAAAAGGATCTCCCGAGGAACTGCTTTTCAATCAGTTTTTTAATGGCGGTGACGTTGTGCAGCCGGGTGGAGTCAATCCAAAGGATGCTTCAAGGGTAAAATTTTCATTACAGGCATTGGCTCAAATTCACGAGCTTGCACCAGAAAAAAGAGTCCAATTTGTCAAGTCAATGTTCGACTTGTTACCCGCCATGAAGCCGGCATTACCAAATGAGAAGGAATTCAAAGAAATAAAAAGAATCACACTAAGTGAATTGGCGAACACTTTTTACTTATTTAAGTTCCCGCCGTCGGCAATTAGTTTTTTTTTAAATGAATTGGTCGCCCCCAAAAATAGTTCTCTTGTTGCGGATCCTTTTTTCAGGCCTTATGTATTAGCTTTAGTTTCGGAGTTGGTTGATCAATTGTCCATGGACTTACTCGAGTATAAGAAGTGGGCTCAGTCTGTCCTTATAAAAGAATATGAGGTGTTTATCGCCAAATTTGCTGATGATGCGATCCGCAAGGTTTTAGTAGCGCCTGAGGAAGCGTTAGGTCCCGACACGCGAATGTGGTATATGCGTATGACAGGCGTTCTGTTGAGTGCGCCTAACTTTATTGATCCATTTGTTAAGGTCGCACCGCTTGCGCCATCCGTCGGTGGAGGGGACCGAAAATATATTGAGAATAGTAAGGCAGTGGATAGATTTTCACAAATGGTACCTACATCTAGGCTAAGAAGCTTTATTCTAAATTACTTTGTACTGCAATTCCAAGATAAGGATCTATTGAAAAAAATTTCAAAACGGACAGATCCACGAAAATTCATGCCACTTACAACAATAATTAATGCTTTTGTTGTAACTCAGGATCCGAAAGTACTTCAAGAAATGGAAAAAATTTCGACAATCGTAGATTTGCCCGAAAGTTTGCGAACGGTTGTTGTAGCTAAAATTGTAGAGTTGAAGTTTGGAATTTCACAAAAAAAGGCGAAGGAGAAACGATCTGAGATGCGGGATGCAGTTGCAGATGATTTTTTGCTGCCGCAAGGCCCCACGATTGATGTGGCGACGTTGAAACGAATGGCAGAAACATTTAAAGCCGGAATTTATTCCTTGGCGGCGAAGGTAGTTGCAGGGATGGGTTTTCAGCCTAAGTCACTGATTCTTCCGACCGTAGATTCTATCTTACCGCTTCCGCAAGATGTGTCGAGTTTAGGAGGAAATGTTGTTTCTATTTTTACGCCTGATAATGCAAAAGCAGAAGCTAAGATCGTCATCGCGCAAAAATTTTCAGCTTTCCCCGAGGCAACATCTGATTTTAAGCAGCTTCTTTCTTGGGCAAGATATATAGCTAGCCACAAAGGGTTGGTTTGGAGCTTTCAGGTTACACAGTCGCAGGAAGCTTCCGCGAGGAGCTTTCGTCAGATGTTTTTGCAGCTAGCAAGTCAGAATGGATTGCAAATTTCGCAAAATCAAATTTTTTTGGAACGTGTTCCTGCAGGTGTTTTTAATTTGTCTAAATTTGCCAAGCTAGACCTCGCCGCGATTGCCCCGGATGCAGCTGTCCTGAGCCCTTTAAATGTGGGCATTAAAGGGCGTGTTATTTTGACAGCAGCTGACGGCATCGATGGTCTTGCTGCCGGCTTGATCGTTACAGCAGAAGCTTTACTGTCGCCTCTAGGATTTCCTCAAAAGGTGGTTCGTGCAAGTGAGCTGCACCCTTTTGGTTTGGACTATCAAGCAGTTCTTATGGCCGTAGCTGCGTTTGCAAGAGCTGCATAAACTTTTTCTCTAACTTTCAAAACCCCTTTGGCCTTTGTGGCTGAAGGGGTTTTTTCTTTTTACTACGCAAACTACTACGCTATAATTTGGGTTTGAAATTAATTCAGATCTTGAGGTGAAAGCCGTTACTTAAAAATAATTCTCTTTTGGAATTCTCAATATCCAAAGCTTTATATACCATGAAAAAAGAAATATAAAATTTCAATTTTCATGGTCTTGCTCCTCAGCTTAAGGCCGATCTGGCTTTTATGAAAAACTACCATAATCGGCGAGTTGGCGATGGCGGTATCCACTTGACAAAAAACTTGACGAAAACTTGACGTAATTATATTCTCTTATATGCCTTATTATCCTCGATTTAAAATTACTCCACGGCTGCTTGCTCTCATTTCAAAAGTAATTATGTTGAAGACGCGTATTGATCAAAGTGCGGTTCAGCTTTTTGTTTTTCCTGCACTTTCCCGAGATACATTTGTCAGGCTAGCGCATTCATCTACCGCAATTGAGGGGAACACCTTGTCGCTTCATCAAGTCAGTGAATTAGCAAAGGGGAAAAAAGTGGATGCAGAGGTAAAACAGAAGACCGAAGTTAAGAACTACTTAAGAGCACTCAAAATGATTTCGGGGTGGAGATCGGGGCGATGTATGAACGAGGGCAATCTCCTTAAATTGCATCGTTTATTAATGCTCGGACTTTTGGATTCCGGTAAAGCTGGAAAATATAAGCAAAAGCCAAATCGTGTTATGGGCCCAAAAGGAGAAACGGTTTACTATCCTCCCTCGCCTGAAAAGTGTGTTGCTTTTGTGAAAGAGATGATTCAGTGGCAAAGCTCAAAGCAAGCCAAAGAACTTTCGCCTGTTGTGACGAGCGCTATTCTCCATCATCGCCTGGTTTCGATTCATCCATTTACCGATGGCAACGGACGGATTTCCAGACTTTGGGGACTGGCTTATTTATTTGCAAGCGAATTTGACGCGCATCATTTATTTGCGCTTGATGAATGCTTTGATTTCGATCGACAGAAGTATTATGACAAAATTCAGCAGGCACGAGACCTGGATGATGATTTAACTTTTTGGATTGAGTATATAGCGGAATGTTTGGTTGAGACGCTTGAGAAGACATTGCGGCGTATCGCTCAAATTGCGATGAGAAATTTAAAGGGTAAGATCAATATTAATTCAAGGCAGGAGCAAATTTTGAATTTTTTGAATCAGCAAGGAACAGCTAAATCTCCCGATCTAGAGAAAAAATTTAAATTAACAAGGTCGCGGATTCAGCAGCTGATTAAGCCTTTGGTTGACGCGGGTTTGGTCGAATCTTCAGGGAAGACTCGGGCAACATTTTATTTTTTAAAATAGACTTTGCTTCGCAATCGAGCTTTTTTTACAGAAATTTTCATAGCTAATTTCAATTTGAAGCTCATTCAGATCTTTTGTTTGAAGCCGTTACTTAAGAATAATTCTCTTTTGGAATTTATGCTATAAATAAGCAGTTTTAATTCTATTTAGATAGTTAAATAGATAGAATGATATTGAAATTATGATGTTTAAAAGCAATGTCTTGGAGAAAAACAGCATTATTAGAAGAGGGTTTTGCCTTTTTGTCATGTTTATTTTTTTTTCCGGGCATGTTTTTGCGGAAGATGACACGAAGTTAAAAACGAAAGAGGCAGCGCAGAATTCAGTGACTGCAGCCGATTTAGATCAGGTACAGGCAGATCAGACGGCGAAGAAAGGCTCTTCTGAATTACACGACTCTCAAGTAACGACAAAGTCAGAATCTAAGGAGCAGGCAAACGATGTTTCGACGGAAGACGTTGTGTCAACAAGTCAGGTTGATGTAAATAAAGCGATGGAACAAACTTTGCAAGAAACCATGATTAAAGAGATCAAGGCCTATTATCCTATTATTCGTGGTATTAGTTTTGAATCGAAGGAAGACTTGCTTGTTATGAAAATTGATTATGACCAATCATCAGAGACAGATCTTTTGAATATTCAAACCAATTTAATAAAAGGGAAAATGATTGCAGCGATAACTTTTAAATCAGCTCTTTTGCAAAAGAAAGAAGATGTGAAGGTTGAGGGTGATCATGAGTTGATTGAGGCGGTGACATTGACGCCCAATCTTGGCTTGTCGTCTAAACTTGGAAATGATGAAAAACTTTTTTTTGTGAATCAAGTGCAGTTTCAGCTTTTAAAGCCGGTGCGTTGGAAAGTAACTCAAGTTCCGGGGACTTTAAAAATAGAATTTAAGCCTTATTTGGCGGGAGAAGAAGAGGAAGAGAAAAAGCAGAAAGAAGACCTCGTTTTTCAAGCTCCGCCGCCGCAAAACACGCAGCAAATTTTAGGCGAAAGCTACACCAGGGAACGGGAATATGAAAGCAATGTGGTTTCAGGCGGTGAGCCGACTTTAATTGAAAGCTTAGAAGGGGGCGAGAGGGCGGCTTCGCAGCTTTTTGGCCGTGGCATTGTCACGGATTATAGTAAAGGTCTTTCGGAAGAAGCGGTTCGCGTGGACATGAAAAGTCGTTACCCCACTTTCGGGAGTTTGGATTATTGGAAAAAAAATATAAGCGGTGTGATTTCGAACACAGCTCGTTTTATGAAAAAACAGCGCAAGCAAAGCTTTTTTCCCGTGGATGATCCCGGTTTGGCCGTTGTTTTTGACCGCAAGGGTCCTGCACATGTTAGGTTGGGATATAATGTTCAGCGTGAACTCCCGTTTTTTTATGGAACTCTTCACCGCACAAAGCGATTAGCACCCATGGATGGGTTCATGCGGCATGATATTAAAGGTGGAGTTGTCTTTAAAAGTCAAAGCCCTTGGATTTATTCTATTCAAAATAATTACAGCGTCGGAACAAGTGAGAATTTGAGTCAGCCCTCTAAATTTGGTGACCGACTTTCTGCTTACCAATATGCTGCGGGGCATGGCCTTCGTTATAATTTTAAACGGGGTTATGCTCAGTTAGGATCAGGGTTGTTGTGGAGGACGGAGGAGCGCGGCATCAACGAAGATGTTAAAGGTTATATTTCCACGCTATGGGTGCGTCCTTGGACTAAAAAAATTACAACACGCTTAGAATATGATTATACGCGCACATTTCTGCATGATCCAAGACCCATTCTCGATGTCAATGTTCATAAAATGTATTTTGGATTGGATTATAAGCCGAATAAAAATGTGACTCTTACGCCTAATTTAGGCTGGTCCTTTTATGACGGAGAATCATTCGCAGGGTTTGTGGGTGGATTTAAATACCGACACAAAATTAATTCGCGTGACAGTGTGACGATAAATTATTCCACGGATTTCATCAGAAGCCAATCGCTTAACTTTGCATCAGAATCATTGGCAACCACTCGCGGCACGTTTGGTCCAAGCGATGCATTGGTGCGGTATCAAACCATTTCCGCCGATTTTAATCATCAATTAACCAAACGAATTAATTTTAATTTTACAGCAAGTTATCGTCGTGAAAGACAGTTCGAAATTAAGGACAGTGACCGATTGGATGAGTACCGTGTTTCAGCCGGATTAAGCCGCCAAATTTCAAAAGAATGGGCCTTGCAACTGCGCTACAGCCTTATTTATTTAAATGCTTATCGCATATCGGAGGATACATTAGGAAATAAGGTTAAGCGAGACGCGGGTAATACGGAGCACAGTGTTGATTTAAGAGTGTTGCGCTATTTTGGTGAAACAGGAAGATAATTAATTAAGGAGGAATCAATGAACTATAAAAAATTAATAGCATGCTTGATGATCATGGGCTTAACCTTTTCAGGGTGGGCTGCTGAGAAAAATCAATCCGAAGGTGTTCGGGCTGTTACCGCTGTTTCGCAGCGCGGTCTCCGTGTAGGTGACACGTTAAATATTACGGTGTGGCAGCACAAGGATCTGAGTACCACGCTTGTGGTTGATGAAGGTGGCAATATTGAATATTTATTTTTGGGTGTTATCCCTGTTGCAGGAAAGACACTCACAGAAGTGAAGGAAATTTTGAAAAAGGGAATTTCTGATAATTACATTGTTGATCCCAAAGTTGATATTTCTATGGATCGTAAGTCGCTGACATTTTTTGTGACAGGAGAAGTGCTCAAGCCCGGAACTTATGAGTTTCATCCCGGCGTATCCGTTTTAGAGGCGATTGCTTTGGCGGGAGGTTTTACTGACTACGCTTCGCGTAAAATTAAAGTGATTCGGAAAACTGGGGATGGAAAAGAAAAGGAAATCAAAATAAATACCAAAAAACTTCTTCGCGCGACAGACAAGCGTGAGGAGTCGAGAGTTCAAGTGGATGACATTCTCGTGGTGGAGCGGGCTTGGTGGTAAGGAAGGGTATTCGAAATAAAATTTGCCTATGATTAATTCTAAGATTTTATATCAATGTTTTAGGGTTTGGATTCTGCCGGTATTTCTTCTTTTAGCGGGAGCGGCGACTTTTTTTTATTGGGCTGAAAGCCAGATGCGAGTTCCGGGTGGGCTTCGGGACATTGAATATTGGCAAGCTGCGATGTTATCCACCAATGCCGCTGGTGACTTAAAGCCGCTTTCTGGCTATTTACACCAGCGCGTGGCGGAAATGGTAGCGGAGCCCAAACATAATCGCGAAAGTGTTTTTATTTTTGGATTCATGGACCGCATTCTTCAAGAGGCAAAGCCGCTTCGAAAAATTTCCGACCTGAAGTATGCGCTATTGGTTTATAAGCAGCAGCTTTTTCTTGCCGCTCCATCTGCCTTAAGATTGTATTTTTCAATCCGCCATCTTTTAGGTGCGGATAAACTGAATGGGGATATGGGGCAAGATCTCATTTCAGAATCGGATCTGAGGCTTGAGAAATTGGTGCATTTGAAAGAGATCGAGAAGATAGGGGGGCTTCCGGCTTTGCGAGCTTTTTTTGAAAAAATGTTAGTGAGCCCTGAATTTTCTCATTTTCAAGCGCCTGTTATGTTGGATTTGGCCTTTTTTCTTTATGAAAAAGATCCTTCCGAAGCGAGCAGATTGATTGATCGTTTGAATAAAAAAAAGCCCAATTATGCAGTTCGCCATGCGGCGGCTTATTTACGGAACAAATTGATACAAAAAAGGGCTTTAGATGAAAAGCATTTCAAATCGTCTGAACTTGAAATCGAAAATCTTTTCAAAATGGGTTTATTTGAACGCACCGCTCAAAGACTGAATGTTGGTAAAAGTCCGCTTTTTTCAAAACAAATGCAGGCAATGCAAAGCTGGCTTGGTTTGGGAGGTAGTCTGGTTTCAAGCGACAAACAGTCTTTGCTGGCGATCTATTACGGTATTCTTTCGGAGGCTCTTAAGGATCCCTCCGCTGCGTCAGACCAATTGGTTAAACTTGCGGAAGATAACAACTCTGCTGCATACAGCGCTCTTTTGCGGTATCAGGCTTGGAGTTTGGCCTATTTTGATGCAAAGAGTTATAGCCGCGCCTTTTTTATTGCTGAGTTTTTAAAATTAAGTGACCCATTAAGTCCGTACAGTCAGCTTGAGTTAGTCAAAGGAATGTTCCGACTTTCCTCTAAAAGTTTTACCGGCTCAAAATTACTGCAGGCTTGGCAGGAGGAGCCGTATCGTTTTGACATGATTCGTAAAGACAATTGGGGTGGTTTTAAAGAAGGTAAAAATCGCAAAAGCGAAATAACAGTTCACGAGGGGCGCGTTTATGTTGTGAAATATAATGAATCCGGACAAGCCGAAATATTGCAAGAAGTTGGCGCAGGTGAACGCGTGTCAGATCAAAGGGCGGGAGAGGAGGATTTAAAGGAGCCGGTTAAAATGGGGTGGATGGACCAGTTTTTTTATAGCGCAATGATGAAATTTATCCCGTTGGGAATTCGAACGTTTAAAGAACAAATTGCTAAGCCGGCACAAAATCTTAAAAAATCAGTTTTTACGCGTTTATATAAGCAGGAAGAGTTTCAGGTTTTTGTTCTCGATAAAATACGCCCCTCTTTAGGGGGCGCTGTTCAGGCGATGCAGGCTCAGATTAATGAGCAAGGCTTCAGCATTTATTCCGTTTTTAATCTTAAACTGGTCACCCTTGCAGTTTCGGGTTTAGGCAAGCTAAAAGCCAATGAGGATGGGCGATTGATCTTGAAACTGGATCATGTTAGAGTCGCAAAAGTTTATCTTCCGAAATGGCTTTTGAAGCGTGTGGAAAAGAGTTTTAATTTGTCAGCCAATTCAGAGGGGGCATCCGAAACAGCTCAAATTGATATTCTTGATATGCAATATCAATCCGGCGGCATTTTGATTCGGTGTCGGAAAAAGTCATTTCAAGCGACCACGATTGTCTAAAAAGTTAAAGGATATTTATGCCTTCTTCGCATGAAGAAGATAATTCAGATGTTAATTTAGAGGTCGATGATTTAGGGCCGGTGTGGAAACGTTTTTCCAAGCTTTTAGTGCGTTTCTATCCCATGGTTTTAATTTATATTACCGCGCTTTCATTGGGAACGGGAGTTTGGGCACAGCTTCAAACGCCTCTTTTCCAAGCCGTTGCCACTATTTTGGTGGATCCCACCCTTGTTTCGAATAGCGCAGAAAAGCAAAGTCTTGAAAACCTTGCTTTGCAGGCAACTCTTATCGAGAGCCCCGGAGTCCTGAATCGCGTGATTGACCGTTATAACTTAAGTTCCATTTATCCTTTCAATAAATCAGATAATGCAATGGCGATGCTGCAGGATCAAATGACAGTCAAGCCGAACAGCAAGAGCAAAACGATTGAAATCAGTTTTCTTTTTATTTCCGGAGAAGAAGCGGCAAAAATTGCCAATGCCATTGCCGAAACTTACGTTTATTCCAGTGAGGAAAAGAGTCAAGGCACGACCCAAGAGTCGCTTGCTTCGCTTCAGCTTAATTTTGCTCAGGAAATGGCAAAGCAAGAAGAAGTTAAAGCTAAGATCGAAGAGTTTAAAAAACAATTTCCAGAAATGGAAGATGAGACGAGTGATGCTAAGCAGGTTGAGTATTTTAAGTCAGAGCTGGCGAAGTCAGACGCGCAATTAATCGATCTGCGAACTAAAATTCTTGAAATCGAACAATACAAAAAAGATAATGGGACGATTTATAATCATCCCTATATTCTCGAAGATACCGTGATTGTGCGTCAAATGGAGCGGCTTCGGCGTGCGGAAAGTGACCTCGAAGAATTAAAGCGCCAATTCCGCGATATGCATCCCGATGTGATTTCAGCCCAGGCGCGCTTTGACAGTTTAAAAAAATCAATGGAACAGGATCAAGAGCATGTTTATGTGCAGTTGAAACTGGAGCTTAAGACCCTTGAATCCACTCGCGAAAGAATGAAGGAGCAGCTTACGCAACTTAAAGGGGATTCAAGAAAATTTGATCCGCAGAAAATGAAGCTTAAAAGCTTGTTGTCCGAAGATGAAGCTATCGGAAAAACAATTAAATTAATTCAAGACCGGATGTCGGTGGCTTCAGTCGAGGGCGGATTGAAACGGCCCGGCGTTGAAATCCTGAACCGTGCGAAAGCTCCGGAAACTTCCTACTGGCCCAATAAGCCTAAATTAATTGGCGGCGCGGTTATTTTGGGATTGGTTTCAAGTCTCGGGCTTTTTTTTCTTTATTGCTATTTTGACCGCTCAATTCGAACTTACGAAGATGTTGAGCTTGTCACCGGAAAGCTTTTCTTGGGAGATTTGCATTTTGCAAAAGTAAAAAAAGGTTTGCTTTACCCTGAGTTTCCAAATGATAAGTCGTTTATTTTGTTTACGCACGGTCTGCGGCTGATCGCGACGAATATTGAATTTGTGTTGTCCGACCGGCATCAGAAATGTGTTCTTTTTACAAGCGCCATTCCGGGCGAAGGAAAGAGTTTTGTTTCTTTTCATATCGCGCAGTCCATGGCACGCCAAGGGAAAAAAGTCATTTTGATCGATGCCGATTTTTGCCAATCGTCCCTGAGAGATAAAATTCCAAGAACGGAATGTGAAACTTATTTACAAGAGTATTTGTCGGGAAGCGCCGAGATCGGCGACATTATCGAGGGCACAGATAATGAGCTTATTCACTTTATCCGTTCAGGCAGCCGGTCTTCGTTTAGCGCGCCGCATGCCTTAAAGTCAAATCGCATGAAAGATTTAATAACTGTGCTAAAAGAAAATTACGATTACATTTTAATTGATACGCCGCCGGTTTTGCCGGTCAATGATACTTTAGCGTTAAGCACATTGGTAGACATGCGAGTGATTGTTGTGCGTTGGGGTTCGACGCATCGTGATTTAGTTCGGAAAGCAGTAGCGAAAATTTCTCCGGGACAACTCATTCTCGGAGGAATTGTTTTGAATCAAGTCAAAGAGACGAATGAAAAAGGCTACCATATATATCGGCCCAACTAAGGAAGTGATCAGAAATCAGCTTTCAGCGAACCGGTAGTTACGATATGGAGCCTTATAATTTTTCTGACTTCTGAGAACTGATCACTGACTACTGTAAGCGAGGTTTTTATGAAAAATGCGGTTGAACTTCGCTTAGAGCGAAAGACATCACAATGAACGGAATCTCTAGGCGAAGCCTGTTTCTTTTAATTTTAGATTGTATCGCGATGCTGCTTGCGTTTCAGTTGACGGCTTATTGGCTTTATCACCGCGAATTCGGAGTTTGCGTCAAGCCCGAGATGATGGCGGTGAGTTTTTTTACTTATCCGCTTTTTTTCTATATTTTTGACTTGTATTTTCCATTTAAGTATTACCGCCCCGCTAAATCGATTATTGATATTGCGTTGGCCAGTGCTTGCGCGGTTGTCGTGGTTTCGACGCTGTGTGCCTTTAACCGCAGCCTCGCGATGCCGCGTCTTTTTTTTATTGCCGTTAATTTGGTTTTTGTTCCGGGCGTACTTATTGTACGGTTGGTATACGACGTTCTTTTTCAGGCGCGAATGGTCGATAAAAAAACACTTATCATCGGTACGGGGGCTTTGGCTCAAACGATTACGCAGGTGATTCATAAGACCCCGCATTCAGGCATTGAGTTGGTTGGTTTGGTTTCGGAGCAAGGCACGGCAGTTCAGCCCGGCTCGCCGATTCCTGTTGTAGGAAACATTTCACAGCTTCTTAGCTTGATTGATTGGTATCACGTTCAGCTTGTTGTTTTGGCGATTGACGCGAAAAGTAAAAGCTCCGAGCCGGAACTGATGCTGGCTTTGATGCGTCAAAAGGTGCAAGTAACAAGCGCAATCCACTTATTTGAAAAGCTGGACGAAGCGATTCCTTATGATGGAGTGAACGAGCATTTTATTCTTGCGCTTATGTCGGAAGTGCGCAGTCTGCGTTATTTGCATGTGAAACGCATTTTTGATATCGGAATTGTGAGTGCATTGCTCCTGTTATTTTCTCCCGTGATGCTTTTGGCATATCTTTTTCTTTTTTTTCAGGGACCTAAGACAGTTTTCTTTTTGCAAGACAGGATTGGAATCAATGGAAAAATTTTTAAGATGATTAAGTTTCGCACCATGACGCGCCCGGATTCCGCGGGGCGTCAGCGCGTGACAGGCGTCGGGAAATGGCTGAGAAAATTTCGTGTCGATGAAACGCCCCAGCTTCTGAATATTTTGAAAGGGGATATGAGCTTGATCGGCCCGCGGCCTGAAATTAGCTATTTTGTGGAAAAATGCCACAAAATTATACCTTATTATGACGCTGTTTTTTCAGTGCGCCCGGGAATTACGGGCTGGGCCCAAGTTAAGTTTTTGCATACCACGGAAATGAAAGATTACCCCCGTAAATTTTGTTACAACCTTTTTTATCTGAAAAATCTTTCGTTCTCGCTTGATTTTCTGATTGTGCTTAAAACGATTCGCGTTGTTTTGCTGGGAAAGGGAAAGTAGGAGAAGCTCACAGCTCACGGCAAATAGCCTATAGCTTTCAGAAAAAAACGAAGAAATTGCTTTTGTTGGATCTGAGCTATCTGCTTTAGGCTATAGGCTCGTAAGCTTTGCGTGCCTGAACCTGCACAATTTCCCGCCCGGGAAGAATAAGCGCCGATAATTTTTTTCCATAAACGCAGCCGCTGTCGAGACCGATCGTATTTTCTTTTACGCATAACCCCTCACGCGCCCAATGGCCGTATACGACAAGCTTTTTGCCCGTATAAGTGGCATGCCAGGGATTGCCGTCTTCTAAATTTCTTAAGTGGCAAAGGTCTTCTTTGGATTGTTTCTCTAAAGGAATGTGCGGGCGTAATCCGGCATGGACAATGACAGCTTCCGGTAAATCTAAATAAAAAGGCCAGGTGCTAATCCACTCCATGTATTTATTAAAATCCGGGCCAAGTTCCGTGACCACATGCTTTTGATAGTCTTTTGTCAATGTCTCCAAATTATTTTTTTTCCAGGCGCGTAAAAACTGCAATTCATGATTGCCTGTAACGACTTGAAAACGGGGAAGTTTCCGCGCGAAATCCAATGTAGCGCGCGAGGCTGGGCCTTTGCCGATAATATCGCCCACTGAAACAAGCAGGTCTTGTTTAGTAGGCTTGATTTTTTCAATTAATTCACGCCATTCTTCAAGGCAGCCGTGAATGTCGCCGAAAATGATGGTTTTATTCATGGAAAGCATTCTAAAATACAGTTGTCTAACTTTCATCAACTTTAAATGAGCACACAGCTTGCGGAACGAAGTGACGAAAAGTTGTACGTGCGCCTGCCTGCCGGCAGGCAGGAATTTATTTCGGGAAATAAAAGCATTTAATAATATGTCCGAACTTCAGAACTCTAAAATTTTCTTCTCCCAAATTGCCCCCATGGAGATGATTTTATTTATCGGGCCGTTTGTTTTGCTTTTGGCCGCGCTTGCTTTTTCCCCGCTTTTTTTGAACCATTTTTGGGAAAGTCATAAAAACAAAGCCCTTGTGGCTTTGATGCTGGGATTACCGTCCGCGCTTTTTTTTCTTTTTAAGGATTGGCATATTCTCGCGCATACCGCTCTTGATTATGCGGCATTTGTCAGTCTTTTGGCGGCGCTTTTTGTTATTTCTGGCGGTATTTATATTCGCGGAGCATTCGCGGGGCTTCCATGGGTCAATGGACTTTTCTTGTTGATCGGAGCATTGCTTGCGAATTTTATTGGGACGACTGGTGCCAGCATGTTATTGATTCGTCCGCTTCTTCGCGCGAATCATCTCCGTCAGCATAAAGCGCATATCGTTGTTTTTTTTATTTTCATTGTTTCAAATTGCTCGGGACTTTTAACTCCGCTCGGAGATCCGCCGCTTTTTCTGGGTTTTTTGAAAGGTATTAGTTTTGGCTGGACGCTGCGGCTTTGGCCTGAATGGTTGTTTGTGAACACCTCGCTGGGAGTTTTCTTTTTTGCGATTGATACTTTTTGGTTTAATCAGGAGCACCAGAATACGCAGGAAATTCTGCGCAAAAATGACGGTTATTTGTCGGAGCGTTTTGGAATTCAGGGGAAACGTAATTTTGTGTTACTCGTATTTGTGATTTCGCTTATTCTCATCAGCGGCTATTGGATTTACCCCATGCAAGGCACGCCAATTTTCGGAGAATCATTTGGCGGCGTCTTGTCAAAAGTGTTTCAAATTTTCAGCATGCTTTTATTGGCGTGTTTGTCCTTTTTTATGACTCCTCAGTCTATCCACAAAAAAAATCATTTTGGATTCGGTCCGGTCATTGAAGTTGCCGTTCTATTCGCCGGAATTTTTTTGGCCATGATTCCGGCTTTATTGATCCTTGAAACGCAGGGCGTGAAATTGCATTTAGGGGAATCTTGGCAATTGTTTTGGTCAAGTGGCTTGCTTTCGGGTTTTTTAGATAATGCGCCGACATATCTCACCTTTACCAGCCTGGCGAAGGGGCTGTTGGGGCTAACCGGAGAAGGCCTTGCGGGACTTATGCATCATCCGGAAGGCGTGAAATTTTTGAAAGCGATTTCATGCGGTTCAGTCATGATGGGCGCGCTGACTTATATTGGAAACGGCCCCAATTTTATGGTTAAAGCTGTGGCGGAGCAGGCGAAAGTTAAAATGCCCGGGTTCTTTGGCTTTATGCTTTGGTCTTTTTTGATATTGATTCCGATTTTTAGCATTTTGACATGGCTTTTCTTTCGCAACTGACAATCGGGCTGTTTTTTAATGAATTGTCAGTAAAGCCTTTTTTCGAATACAATGTCGCCTGACAAAAAAGAGGAGGGTTATGAAACGTTATTTTCTTTCAATTGGTTTTATTTTTATTTTATCAGCCTGTGCGTCGTCCAATGCTTCCCAAAGCGCCGCTCCGGCAAACCCGGTTTGCCCGGCTTGCCAGGAAAAAGCACAAGCATCGGCCGTATCCGTGAAAGCAGCGCCCGTGGCCGCGCCGGCGGCAGTTCCCATTTCTCCAACTCCAACTCCGAAAGATGAGGGTATCGTGAAAGTTAATATTGAAACAACACTTGGTTTAATTGAAGTTAAATTATTTGCGGCTGAAGCTCCGAAAACCGTTGATAACTTTGTGAAACTTGCCAACAAAGGTTTTTATGACGGCATTATTTTTCACCGTGTGATTCCTGATTTTATGATTCAAACCGGCGATCCCACCGGTACTGGTATGGGTGGCCCAGGTTATCAATTTGCGGATGAATTTACGGCTAAGCAAAAACACAGCAAGCCGGGTATTCTATCGATGGCGAACTCAGGCCCGAATACAAACGGAAGCCAGTTTTTCATTACTGTTGCTCCGACACCCTGGCTTGACGGTAAGCACGCAGTTTTTGGTGAAGTCACGGGAGGAATGGATATCGCCACTAAGATCTCAATGGTCAACCGTGATCGCAACGATAAGCCCATCAAAGAAATTAAGATGATCAAGGTGACCGTTCTCAAATAAGTTTTAATTTAAAACAGTGAACGGTCATCCCCGCGCAGGCGGGGATCCAGGACGGTAAATGCAGAATGCCTTTTAAGAAAAAAGACAACCGCCGCAAGCATAGCCGGGTTTCTCTTTGTCGTTTGGTGAAAATTCGTTTTTCAAAAGCGGCGGCGCCCGCCGAGCTGACCAATGTTTATGATGTTTCCGAGGCGGGCATGCGGTTTCATGTCACTGATCTTTCGGACACCGGTTTCCAACTCAGCGCCCCCGATCTTGAAAGGGGGCGTTCCGCTTTTCAGGCATTGTCCGGAATTAAAAAAGGGGACACTCTTTTTTTTCGCTTGAATTTGGATCCGCAGCACGCGGAAATTTCAGTTCTTGGCCGAATGGCTTGGGTCACGCGTGAAACGACAAAATCTGGCCAGATTCGAATGCGGGCCGGCATGGAATTTCTTGACGTCGCCGAGGCCGACTTGAAGTTGATCCAGGTTTATGTTTCCGCATTTCACTCTTGAGTGCCGCTGAATAATCTGTGACTGCAAGAAGGGTCGTCCGTTTAACTGCAAATTTTTTTCCAATAATTAAAAAGGGAGATTGTATGATTTCGAAGAAATGGAAAGCCGGGCTTTTTTTTGCTTTTGGCTTGCTGGTTTCTCATTTGGCTTTCGCGGATGAAGTGAAAATTGATACGGGTGTGACCGCGTGGATGCTGACATCCACCGCGCTGGTGCTTTTAATGGTGCCGGGATTGGCGCTTTTTTATGGCGGACTTGTCCGTACAAAAAACGTGCTCGGAACGATGATGCACAGTTTTGTGGCGATGTCGATTGTCGGCGTGCTATGGGTAACTTGCGGATACGCGCTGGCATTTGGTCCGAATGTTTTAGGCGGATGGATCGGCTGGAATCCCAATTTGCTTTTTTTAAAGGGCATTGAAAATTCAATTTTATCTTCGGGCGTGCCCGAATATGTTTTCGCGATGTTTCAAGGGAAGTTTGCGATTATCACGCCGGCCCTGATTGCCGGCGCTTTCGCGGAACGCGTTAAATTTAAAGGCTATTGTATTTATATTTCGCTTTGGCTTTTACTCGTTTATTGCCCGATTTGTCATTGGGTTTGGGCATCGGACGGTTATCTTTTTAATTTGGGAGCGAAGGGCGCAATTGATTATGCTGGTGGAACCGTGGTTCATATCACCGCCGGTGTTTCCGCGCTTACGGCCGCGCTTTATCTGGGAAAACGCAAAGGCTATCCTCTTACCGCGATGCATCCCAATAATTTAGTCATGACGCTTCTAGGCGCGGGACTTTTGTGGGTTGGTTGGTTTGGTTTCAACGCGGGAAGTTCGGTGGCCAGCAATTTGGATACGGCACGCGCATTGACGGTCACTCAGGCTGCTGCAGCGGCTGGTGCCTTATCATGGATTTTAATTGAAGCCTGCAAACACGGTAAAGCCACAAGTTTGGGTTTTTCGAGCGGTATTTTAGCCGGGTTGGTTGCCATCACGCCTGCCGCCGGTGTTGTGACACCTCTAGGCGCAATGATCCTCGGTTTCCTGGCCTCGATTGTTTGCTATGTCGCGATTAACATTAAAGCCAAGATGGGCTATGACGACAGCTTGGATGTTTTTGGTGTGCATGGAACAGCCGGTATTTTCGGCGCGCTCGGCCTTTCATTTTTGCTGCGTTCCGCTTGGATGGCAGATGCCGTGAAAGCGAAGGCGGGTTGGAATGTGATGAGTCAGTTTATGGTTCAACTTCAAGCTGTCGGCATGACTGTGGCTTATACCGCGGTGGTTTCATTTATTTTGGTGGTGTTTGTCGATAAGGTTTTTGGCTTTCGTGCTGACCGCCGCGAAGAAATGGCAGGGCTTGATGAAACCATGCATGGCGAACAAGGCTATGGCCTTATCAACTTAAATTAATCGGGAGGAAAAAATGAAACTTATTACAGCTATTATTCAGCCCGATAAATTGGATGAAGTTCGCGAAGCCTTGCATGCCGCGGAAATTACGCGCGTGACGGTGAGCCGCTGCACAGGTCGCGGGCATCAAGCTGGCGAAGAAATTTACCGCGGACAATCCGTGATCCCGACTTTGATTCCTAAAGTGCGAATTGATATTGCCTGCAACGAAGAATATGTTGATATCGCGATTAACGCAATTTTGAAATCGGCGCGGCATGGTGACGGCAAAATCGGCGACGGCAAAATTTTTGTAACTGCGCTTGAGCGCTGCATACGCATTCGCACGGGAGAATCCGGAGGGATTGCAATTTGACACACTGAAAATATATTAGGTGTGTCATCCCCGCGAAGGCGGGGATCCAGAAGTTTAATGATTGTTAAATAAAAAGTCGGGATGGTTGACTTTTTAGCGGAGAAATTTCATGAGTTCGAAAAAAATATTGGTAACAGGCGGAGCGGGGTATATCGGTTCGCATACCGTGGTTGAACTCGTTCGCGCAGGTTACGATCCCGTAATTTTAGACAACTTCTCAAACTCTGAGAAATTTGTTCTCGCAAGGATTCGCAAGATTACGGGTCGGAATATACCGGTTTATACCGGAGATTGCGTGATTGCCGCAGATGTGGCGAAGGTTTTCAAGAAAGAAGGCCGTTTTCACGGCGTCATTCATTTTGCGGCGCTGAAGGCCGTAGAAGAATCTGTGGCGCAGCCACTTCGCTATTACCGCAATAACCTTGGCGGTATGCTGACAATGCTCGAATCGCTTGAGAAGTATCATGTCCCGCATTTCGTGTTTTCTTCCTCCTGCACGGTTTATGGAAAGCCCGACAAGCTTCCTGTGGGCGAGAAAGCCCCGCTCAAAAAATCCGAGTCGCCTTACGGAGAAACAAAGAAGATCGCGGAGCGAATGCTTGAAACATATGTTTGCGGTAATGTTCCTGTGAAAGCTGTTTCACTGCGTTATTTTAACCCTATCGGTGCGCATCCTTCTGCGCTTATTGGAGAACTTCCTCTCGGAACACCGAAAAACCTTGTTCCTTTTGTGACGCAAACCGCCGCGGGCATGCGTAAAAAATTAAAAGTATTTGGAGATGATTATCCGACGCCGGATGGAACCTGTATTCGCGACTATATCCATGTGATGGACCTTGCCGCGGCGCATGTCAAGGCGTTGACGTATCTTGAGAAGAAGCGTGAGCGCACATTTTACGATGTTTTTAATATCGGAACGGGCCGCGGAAATAGTGTGCTTGAAATTATCAAGACATTTCAGAAAGTGACCGGTGTTAAAGTTCCCTATGAAATTGCGCCCCGCCGCGACGGCGATATTGATAAAATTTATGCCGCTGCTGGTAAAGCGAAGAAGGAATTGGGTTGGAGTGCTAAGCTATCGCTCGAAGATTCTCTGCGGAGTAGTTGGGAATGGCAAAAGAGTATTTCAAAGGGACAGTAGTTCGCCGCGCTTTTTTAGTTAAGACTTATTTTCTTTACCTGATTTTTACATGAATAGAATCTGTCTTCGGTTAGTCTCACCTGTATGAAAGCATTTTCCTTTCTCTTTCTTTTTTGTTTAAGCATTGGCATGGCTTCCGCTGAGCCATCATCTGCCTTGAAACCCCAAGAAGAAGCTTGGGTTGAGACAGGCATGCAAGCCGTTCAAGCTAATCATTTGCAAGAAGCCTTAGCTGATTTTCGGCAAGCCAAAAAAATTAATCCAAATTTTGCACCCGCTTTTGTTGGGGAGGCGCAAGTTTTAACGCTGCAGAATGCTTGGGATGAGGCCTTGGCTGTTTTAAACCGCGCAATTCAGCTCGCCCCTCAGTTTGGTATTGCCTATCATAATCGCGGCGTTCTTCATTATTATAGAAAAGAATACCTTGATGCTCATGCTGATTTGAGAAAAGCAATTAATTTAGGGGAATCGGTAGACCAGGATTTGCTTTTTCAGGTTTGGGGCGCGGCGTTTCCCGGTGATGCCGTACAATTGATGACTGAACAAATTGCTAAAAATTCGCTGGACGGTGAATCTTACTTGAATCGCGGCATTGCTTACTTTTATCAAAATAATTATCAAAAAGCGCTCAACGACTGGAAGAAAGCCAAGGAACTAGGTGCGCCGCCGGATGCAGGCATGTGGCAAGAATTGGAAAAGAAGATTCAAATGAACAAAGGCTTGAAGCATGCGGCCAACTAAATCTAAAGGCCAATCCTTTTTTGTTTTTTTTGCGGCTGCTGTTTTTTTAATTTTATCTTTGTTTCCGGCATATGCCGCTCCTAAACCTAAAAAGCTGGTTTTAAAAGCCCGCCTTTTTAAAGTCGAAGCCTTTTCTCCCGAAACAGTCGTGGACGCGCTCGATGCTTCCTCGGCTCAAGGGGCTCTTCCCACGGCTTCAGTGTCCTTTCTGATTAAAGATGTTTTGCGCGGAGAATTGCCTCTGCAAAAACGGCAGGGGAATGCCGGCTCGGTGATAGGGCAGGCTCAAGACGCTGTGAAAGAAAAGAGTTTTTTAAAACTTGTTACGATGGACTTTGAAAACCCTGATGTGGAACATGAAGATCGTCCGCGTTGGTTTATTGTGGGCGTTCAAAGTCCTCTGGAGTCTTTTAAAATTTTATCCTGGAAAGATTTGCCCCCAGAGCCTTATCGTCTTGTCCTTTCAAAAGAAAATGATTCCGCGGGCTGGATATTGGAATCCTCGGAGAAAAGCTTCTCTTAATCCTCCGGTAAAGTATTTACACGTACTTTACATGTTCATCACGCACCCTTGACGTGCTTTTTCTATCATTCACCCGTTTGAATTTTGTTTGGGACTCTTTAATCTTGCAATGAAGGTGATGACACATGAAAAATAATCTCATTCTCCGCGCTTTAAGCCTCGTGATTGTCGCGGCTTTCAGCCTTACCGCAACCGTATTCGCGCAGGATGCGAATCTCAACAAGCTCGTTGAACAAATGCAGCAGCAAATGTCTCAAATGCAGCAAACGATTAATTCGCAAAATGCGAAAATTGCTTCGATTGAAGGTCAAACGGGCGGCAAAAATATCGGCAAGCCGGTTGACCCGCAAGTCGAAGAGCAAAAAATCAAGACCATGTTTGAAAAACAGCTTGGTAAAGAGTATGCAACTTTCAAAGATTTAAAGTTTGCAGGCGATCTTCGTTTGCGTTATGAAGCTTTCCATAACACCAACAACAGCACGACGGCAGTAAATTTGAATGATCGGAATCGTTTCCGTTATCGTTTGCGCATGGGCCTTGAGAAAAAATTTAGCGATGAAATCATGGCGGGGTTTTCACTTGCTTCTGGTTCAACAACGGATGCGACGTCAACAAACTCAACTCTCACGGGTAATTTTAACTTTGACAGCATCTTGATTGAACGCGTCTGGGCAACGTATACGCCGAATTGGACCAATGTCGGACCGATTTCTAAAACCGAAGTTACAGCAGGTAAATTTAAAAATCCTTTCGAAACGGGCTCGTCCGATATGATTTGGGACCGTGACGTTCGCCCCGAAGGTATTTATGAAAAGGCAGACTTTCGTTTGGTTGACGGCGAAGAGTTTAAGTTGGGTGGTTATGCGACAGCAGGTCAGTTTGTCCTCAATGAAACGGGTACGGCAATTAGCGCTGGAACAACGGATGCTAATTTGTTTGCGTATCAAATTGGTTTGAATCCGAAGTTTAAAGTTCCTGGAATGGAAAAGCCTGTGAGCTGGCTTTCTGCAGCATCGATGTATGACTTTAGCCAATTTGCGGAAAATAGTAACTTTACATCTGGCGGTGTAACAACACGCAATCCGAATATTGCCGGTTCCGCAACACAGCTTGATGCTGCCGACTTTATGATCTTTGAGTGGTATAACGAATTTAAGTTTCAGCCGATTGCATCACTTCCGATTATGCGTACATCTTTTGATTGGGCGCGTAATGCAAATGAAAAAGCGCCTGAGTCTTCATACGGTAATTTCAATGACGCGTGGGCGGTTGGTTTTACTCTCGGTGAAGCGAAGACAAAAGGTCAATGGGAAGCTGGTTATACCTACAAATATATTGCCCCGAACTCCGTAGTGGGACAATTTGCGGACAGTGACTTTGGTGACGGATACTCCGATAAGCAGGGAAGTCAGATTAAAGCGAAGTATATGCTCACGGATTACCTCGAGCTTGGCGGGACAGCTTTCTATGTAAGAAATGTCTCGAACTTGGCGGCATTGGGAAGCAGCCCCGAATATCTTACGCAGCGTTATCAGCTTGATCTTGTTTGGAAGTGGTAACAGTCGTGTTTTTACCGTTGAGTTTTACTCAGCAGGCGAAGAGTAGCAGTCCAAACACCGTTCCGCTGCTTCACTTGGGTGGCGGGGCGGAATGGGCGACTTTACTTAGAATTTACAAATCGACTTTGAAGGTTTCTTTAAGATAAGCGTCCTAGCCATGATAAATAAAAGTTTCTGGTTTCTCAAAAAAACGAAGGAAGAAAATATGAAAAATAAAACACAGTTTCTGGCCACGGTGATGGCCTTTTTTGCGATGAGTGTTTCCGCTGCTTATGCCGCAGGCACAATTGCTGTCGATGGGTCCAGCACGGTTTATCCGATCACGGAAGCGGTTGCTGAAGAGTTTCAGAAGCAGGGTGACGGTTCCATGGTAACCGTCGGCATTGCTGGAACAGGCGGAGGTTTTAAGCGTTTTTGCAAAGGTGAAACCGATATCTCGGATGCGTCTCGTCCTATTAAGACCAAAGAAATTGATCAATGTTTTGATGCCGGCATTGAATATGTTGAGCTTCCGATTGCCTTTGACGGGTTGGCTGTCGTTGTGAACCCCAAAAATGATTGGGCAGCAACTTTGACAACCGCCGAACTCAAGAAAATGTGGTCGCCGGAAGCTCAGGGCAAGATCACAAATTGGAAACAAATTCGCGCGGGTTTTCCTGATAAGCCGTTGAAGTTAGCCGGCCCCGGAACAGATTCAGGGACTTTTGATTATTTTACCGAAGCGATTAATGGCAAACAAAGCGCGAGTCGCGGGGACTATATTGCCAGTGAAGACGATAATGTTCTCGTTCAAGCCGTCTCGGGCGATACCGGGGCTTTAGGATACTTTGGTATGTCTTATTTAGAAGAAAATAAAGACAAACTTAAAGCTGTTGGTGTGGATGGCGGCAATGGTGCCGTGCTTCCTTCAGCGGAAACGGTTATTGCCGGAACGTACCAGCCGCTTTCACGGCCGCTTTTTATTTATGTGAATAAAAAATCTTTGTCGAAGCCCGAAGTTCAAGCTTTTGTGGAATATTACATCCAGAATGCGGCAAAACTTGTAAAGGAAGTGGGTTATGTTCCGCTGCCGCAAGAAGCTTATAATTACTCGGTGAATAAGCTGAAGAGCCAGAAAATCGGCTCGCTTTTTAAGGGCAAAGGTGCGGTCGGGTTTAAAATTTCTGATTTAATTGCGAAAGAAAAAAAGTAATTGATTTTTGGGTAGGGAACCCCTAATCTCCGAGGACTTCCGGCAAACAGTTGCGCGTCAAGCGCAGAATAAACTATAACTGTTAGCCGGAAGTCCTCACTCTTTTTTCTAGCTCTGAGCAAAAGTTCAATCGTATTTTTTGAGGATCGAGAGCAGTATTTATGAAAAAATTGATTTCAAGAAGCCGGCAAGAAAAAAATATTCAATACATACTTTTATTTTGCGCGTGCGTGTCTGTTCTTACCACGCTTGGAATTATTTTCGTACTGTCCTATGAAACTTTTGAATTTTTCAGAGAAGTTTCTTTTTTTCAATTTATAACCGACCAGCAGTGGACGCCGCTTTTTTCCGATAAGCATTTCGGTATTTTACCGCTTCTTTGCGGAACTTTTTTAACCTCAGCTATTGCGCTTGTTGTGGCGGCCCCGCTTGGAATTATCATTGCGGTTTATTTAAGTGAATACGCATCGCCGCGCTTTCGAAGAGTGATTAAGCCAATTCTTGAGGTTCTTGCCGGTGTCCCGACTGTTATTTATGGTTATTTCGCGCTGCTTTTTGTGACGCCTCTTTTACAAAAAGTGATTCCAAGCTTGCCTGGGTTCAACGCGCTTTCACCGGGACTTGTGATGGGTATTATGATTTTGCCGCTTATTTCGTCTCTCTCTGAAGATGCAATGTATGCCGTGCCGCAAAGCTTGCGCAATGCCGCGTACGCTTTGGGCTCATCCAAGCTGCAGGTATCTTTTAAGGTCGTGATACCATCGGCATTCTCCGGTATCACCGCCTCATTTATTTTGGCGATTTCACGTGCAATCGGCGAAACCATGCTTGTCGCGATTGCCGCAGGACAAATGGCAAATGTGACGCTTAATCCGCTCCAACCCGTGATGACGATGACAGCTTTTATTGTTGAGGTGAGCTTGGGAGATGTTCCAAGCGGAACATTGGAGTACCGGACTATTTTCGCGGTGGGCACCATGTTGTTCTTGCTGACTTTTGGTTTAAATATAATCGGGCATAAGCTTCGCCGGCGTTTTCGTGAGGTATACGCATGATTCACGGTAGTATTCCGATTGAGCGGGTGATTGCGTCGCAAAAACGGAACGAAATTATTTTTAAAATGATCGCGTGGTTTGCGATGGCGGTAGCCTTTCTGACTTTGGGATTACTTTTATATGACGCACTTTCTGATGGTTTAAGACGCTTGGACTGGCAATTTCTTACGAGCTTTCCATCGCGTAAGCCGGAACGGGCCGGAATTTACGCGTCCTTGTTCGGAAGTATTTTTGTTGTTTCATTGACCATTGCTTTGGCCATTCCTCTGGGAGTCGCGGCGGCGGTTTATCTTGAAGAGTACGCTTCTAAAAACCGGTTTAGCCGGATGATTGAAATTAATATTACCAATCTTGCCGGCGTGCCTTCGATTATTTATGGAATTTTGGGCCTCGAGCTTTTTGTAAGGGCCATCAAGCTGAATCGCAGTGTGATGGCAGGCGCGATGACATTGGCGCTTTTAGTGCTTCCAACGATTATTATTTCCGCGCGCGAAGCGATTAGAACCGTGCCGAACTCCATTAAAGAAGCGGCGTATGCTCTTGGAGCGACAAAGTGGCGCACAACAAAAGATCATGTGCTGCCTTTAGCTTTTCCAGGAATCTTAACGGGCGTGATTCTCGCGGTTTCGCGCGCAATTGGAGAAACCGCGCCGCTGATTATGCTTGGTGCTTTAACTTATGTCGCTTTTTTGCCAAAAAGTATTCTTTCGCCTTTTACTGTTTTACCGATCCAGATTTTTAATTGGGTTTCACGCCCGCAAAAAGGGTTTCATGATTGTGCAGCGGCAGGGATTGTAATGTTATTATTTGTCACGCTTGTGCTTAATGCCCTGGCGATTTTATTGCGTAATTATTTTCAACGAAAGTTTTCAGTGAGATCTTTATGACAAATTCCCCAAATTTAGACGACATGGTTTTGCAGGTTAAAAATTTAAATGCCTGGTATGACAAGTTTCATGCTTTAAAAGACATCAACATGGGTATCCGGAAAAATGTTGTGACCGCGATGATCGGGCCGTCCGGCTGCGGCAAATCAACTTTGATCCGCTGTTTTAACCGTATGAATGATTTCGTTTCGACCTTTCGCCAAACCGGACAAATTTTGTTTGATGGGCAGGACTTAAGCGATAAAACCATTGATCCGGTTGAAGTTCGAATTAAAGTCGGAATGGTTTTTCAAAAGCAAAACCCTTTCCCAAAATCGATTTATGACAATGTCACTTATGGTCCGCGTATTATGGGCGTGAAACAAAAAAGCCGCTTGGATTCAGTGGTCGAGGAGAGTTTGAAAAAAGCCGCACTTTGGGATGAGGTGAAACATAAACTGAAAACCAGCGCGCTTTCGCTTTCCGGAGGACAGCAGCAACGCCTTTGTATCGCGCGCGCGCTTGCGATGGAACCGGAGGTGCTTCTGCTGGATGAGCCCTGTTCCGCGCTGGATCCGATTGCCACGGCAAAAATTGAAGAATTGATTATTGAGTTGAAAAAAAATTACACGATTTTGATCGTCACGCACAACATGCAGCAAGCCGCCCGCGTTAGTGACTACACGGCCTATCTTTATCTGGGGCAATTGATTGAATATGATGAAACGACCAAGATTTTTACGGCGCCGGATAAGAAAGAAACAGAAGACTACATCACCGGTCGCATGGGGTAGGTTCGCTGAAAAGCCATCATCTGCGTCGTTGCAAGCTCACAACTTTCGTCAACGTATTTCTCCATACGCCTCCTCAGTTTTTTCGCTTGCGCCTAGCATCTGAAGACTTTTGAGCGAACCACTAACTTAGATGATTTTCATGTGGAGTCATTCGATCGTTCCTTGTATCCGGAGCTTTTTGTTCGGTTTGCGATTTCAATCTGCTGCCCCGCAGCTCCTCTGCTATAATTCTTTTATGACAGATATTGAATCCGCACTTACTCCGGGGCCGAAAAAAAATCCATGGATTGCTTTCTTTTTGACACTTCTTTTTCCAGGGCTCGGGCATTTTTATGTCGGCAATAAATTTTCGGCGCTAGCGTATGTGATTATTACGACCGGGATTTATATCAGTTATTTTTCCGCACATTCTTTTTTAGCCCGGACTGCGGTTCTTTTTATCGTGCCTTTTTTTGTTTTCCCCGCGGCACGCGATGCTGTTGCTGTAGCCAGAGGAAAGAAACGTTCCGTAACGGGCGAAGAGTCGCGGATTTATGTCGTTTGGATGCTTTGCTGCGTAGGGCCGTTCGCGATTCCGCTTTTATGGCAGAATAAAAAGTTCTCCCTGCCCGTCAAAATCGTGTGGACGGTTGTTGTTGTTGCGATTGTCGCCATGTTTCTCTCCGCGATCGCGGTATTAGGAAAAAGTTATGATCAAATTGCTCAAGCGATCAATATGTGATCCAGCTGTAAGCCGTAAACTGTGGTTTTTCACGGGCGCGTTATTTTTTGTCTTTGGCTTAAATGCGTATGCTGCCGGAGCCGGATCGGTTTGTTTTAAAGAGACTTGCTTTCATCCCGAGATCGCACGCACCCAAGCTGAGAAACAGCATGGGCTGATGGGGCGGACGGCTTTGGCTGCGGACGAAGGCATGCTTTTTGTTTATGAGAAGGAGGTTGTTCCCGTATTTTGGATGAAAAATATGCGGATACCTCTCGATTTTGTTTGGTTAGATCGTCAAGGAAAGACAGTTGATCTTCATGAAGCGGTTTCGGCTTGCGGGCCGGGAGATTGTCCGACGATTGCGAGTCGCAGCCCAGTTCAATATGTTTTGGAAGTTTCTGCGGGCGCAATTCAAAAAAGCGGAATTAAAATAGGCGACCCCGCCGCGATTAAATTGGGAGCAACAAATTGAAGACAAGAGATTTTAAGCCGCTTTTAATGGCAATCGTTTTTGCTTTGTTTTGTCTCGGGTCTCCGGTCTCGGGTCTCCGGTCTGCTTGGGCGGACGATTGGCTTGACGGTGCGAATGGTTACGCGCGCGGAAGCGAGCAGGCAAAATTAAGCGGCAAGCCGATGATGGTTTATTTTTATACGGATTGGTGCCCGTACTGCCGCAAGTTTGAAAAACACACGCTCTCGAACCCCGATGTTCAAAAAGCATTGTCTGCTTTCATAAAAGTCCGCATTAATCCGGAAAAAGGAACGCGCGAAAATCAACTGGGCGACCAATATCGAATCGAAGGCTTCCCGTCGGTTTATTTTGAAAATCCGGCCTCCGGTCAGGCGACGCAGGAAATGACACGTGCCTTAAAAAGCGCGAAAGACTTTATTAACGCGGCGAATGAGTTTTCAAAAGTCACGCATCCTGCGAAGCTTGAAAAGGCCGCGGCTCCGGCAGCTGCGGTTGTGCCCGTCCAGCCCGCATCTGTTCTTCCGGCGGTGACCAACGAACAAACGCTTTACTTAAAAAGCGGCCGTACAATTGACGGTAAAGTTGTTTCCGAGGACAGCAAGGGGATTACCTTTGCTACTTCGGAGCTGGGCAAGGTTTATTTTTCGCGCGGTGAAATTTTAAAAATTGAAAAAGAAAAACAATGAAGTCGGTATTAAGTATTGCAGGGTCTGACCCTTCCGGCGGCGCGGGAATTCAGGCGGACCTTAAAACTTTCCAGCATTTCGGTGTTTATGGCATGGCGGCTGTGGCGTTGATTACCGTTCAAAACACTTTAGGGATTAAAGAAGTGCTTGTGATTCACCCCGACAAAATCAAAGCTCAAATTCTGACCGTGCTTGAAGACATTCGCCCGGACGCGGTTAAATTAGGTGCCCTCGGCCATGGTCCCGCGGTTTTAGCGGTGGCAGAGGCATTGCAAGGGTATGCCGGCCCGATTATTGCGGATCCCGTGATGCTTTCAAAAAATGGCGCACCGCTTTTAATGAAAGAAGCGGTTGCGATTTATAAGCAGAAAATTCTCCCCCTGAGTTTTCTTATCACGCCTAATTTGAGTGAGGCGGCAATTTTGGCGGGGCAGGTTGTGTTGACGGTCGATGACATGAAACTTGCGGCTCAAAAAATTCACACGCTTGGCGCTAAAAATGTTTTGGTGAAGGGGGGGCATCTCGAAGGCGATGAAGCGATAGATATTCTTTTTGACGGGAAAAATTTTGAAGTGTTTAGCGCCGAAAAAATTGTGTCTGCGCATACGCATGGGATCGGCTGCACACTTGCTTCGGCGATTGTTTCACGGCTTGTGCTAGGTGATGTTATTTATCAGGCCGTTGATCAAGCCAAGCAATTTGTTTCTGCCGCGATTCAAAGCGCCCCGCGGCTTGGCCAAGGGAATGGCCCAATCAATCACTTCGCAAGCACATGACAGCGTACCATTTACACGTTATAATTCCGCCCTATGTTTGAAAAAATCGCGCTTATCGCATCCGTCACGCTACCGCTTTGGAATATTCCGCTGATTGTGCGGGTTATACGCAGGCAATGCTCGGATGACATTAGTCTGGCGTGGGCGCTGGGGGTTTGGTTCTCTTTTCTTGCGATGGCACCGCAGGCTTTCGTGTCAAAAGATGTGGTTTGGCGCACATTCAACATTGTTAATGCGGTTATGTTTTCCGCGGTTGTTTTTACGGTTTTGTTTTATCGTTTTAAAGGAAGTAAAAAAGGAAAATGCTGAATATGTCTTCAGAAAACAAAAACATTCTTTGCTGTCTTGATTTGGAAGGCGTTTTAATCCCTGAAATGTGGATCAGTGTCGCCAAGAAAACACGGATTAAAGCGCTTGAAATCACAACCCGCGAAGAACCCGATTACGATAAGCTGATGCGCTTCCGTTTAGGCGTGATGAAGAAACATGGAATCAAGCTCGCCGCTGTTCAAAAAGTAATCGCTCAAATGCGCCCGCTGCCCGGCGCCAAAACTTTTCTCGATAAACTGCGTTCAAAGTATCAGGTGATTATTCTTTCGGATACTTTTTTTGAATTTGCCCAGCCCCTCATGAAGCAGCTTGGCTGGCCGGTGATTTTTTGTCATACACTTTCCGTGGATTCAAAAGGTTTTATTTCCGCATATCATTTGCGTCAAAAAGATCAAAAATGCAAAGCCGTTAAAGCTTTGCAGAATTTGAATTTTTATGTCCAGGCGGCGGGTGATTCTTACAATGATTTGACTATGCTGACTTCTGCGGACAAAGGTGTTTTATTCCGGACGACTGATAAAATTAAAAAAGAATATCCCAAACTTCCCGCGGTTGAGACCTACGCACAGCTTCTCAAGCAGTTTAACGCGTAAGTTAAAGCAATTATTGGTTTGCGATCATAAAAAGAATTGGATCGGGCTCAAACAACCAGTGCTTCGCCTGGAACTCGCCCGACCCAACTTTTTTTATAATCGATCTTCGCTAATGTAGGGTGAGGCAAGAATCGGAGAAACAAGGTTTCGGATTCCAAGGCGATTGAAATGCAGCCTTGGGTTTTTCTGCATTATCCCTCAAGGCAAATAAAGTCGTTTCCCGTCATGTCTTTTTCCATTTCGGAGAATCCGAAACGGAAAAACGAATTATTGCAATTCCATTTTTTTATAAAAATCGATTTTCTTGGTGCGGCTTGCAGAACCAAGAAAAAATGTGATGGAAACTAGTTTGCAGAGATTGAGGAAGGGAGTGGTAAATACTAATTAAAGCGTCTTCGATGGATTGATATTTACCGCTTTGTTTCTCCGCTTATTGCCCACCACCTCTTCGACGTGAAGGGCATGAAAAAGTAAATTGAAATGCGAGTTCCACAGCCGAAGGCGAGGACTGTTTGAGCAGGTCAATTTACTTTTATATGACTCAACCCAAGTTTTATTTGCAGTAAAAAATGAATTCAGATTTTTAAACTATTTTGAATTATTCGTTTAGCAGCCGGGCAGCTTCTTTGGCGTAATAAGTCAGGATAATATCAGCGCCAGCGCGCTTAATCGCGAGCAAGCTTTCCATCATGGAGTTCTTTTCATCAAGCCAGCCTTTTTGAGCCGCAGCTTTGATCATCGCGTATTCACCGCTGACATGGAATGCCGCCACCGGAACGGAAACCGCTGCTTTAACTTTTGAAATAATATCGAGATAAAGCAAAGCAGGTTTGACCATCACAATGTCCGCACCTTCCTTGGCATCGAGCAGGACTTCGCGCAGGGCCTCGCGGCTATTGGCCGGGTCCATTTGATAAGTTTTTTTGTCGCCTTTTTTTGGGGCGGATTTTAACGCATCGCGAAAAGGGCCGTAAAACGCTGAGGCGTATTTTGCGGAGTACGCCAGAATTCCGGTTTCTGTGAAGCCGTGATAGTCCAAGGCGCTGCGGATCGCTTTAACTCGCCCATCCATCATGTCTGAAGGCGCGACTAAGTCGGCTCCGGCTTCCGCCTGTGAAGCCGCCATCGCGCAAAGAATCCCGACTGTTTCATCATTCAAAATTTTTCCATCTTGCACAAACCCATCGTGTCCGTCGCTTGAATAGGGATCCATGGCAACATCCGTGATAACGGCAATGCCCGGAACCTTGTTTTTAATTTCTCGAATGGTGTTTTGCAAAAGTCCGTTGGGATTAACCGATTCGCTCGCGAAGCGGTCTTTGAGTTTTTCGGAAATAGCTGGGAAAAGCGCGACAGCCGGAATTCCTAGTTTTGCAATTTCACGGACTTCCTTGATGATGAGATCGATTGAAAAACGGAAGCAGCCAGGCATGGATGCAATCGAAACTTTTTTACCTTTGCCTTCACAAACAAAAAGCGGAAGAATTAAATTTTCGGGCGTGAGATTGGTTTCGCGGACCAAGGAGCGCAAAGCCGAAGTTTTGCGCGTGCGCCTGAGACGAATGGGTAAAAAGCTGTTGCCAGGTTTTGCGTTTGAAAAAAGATGCGGGCGTTTCATGGTCATTCGACCACCGGTCCGAAGCTAGCTTCGGCTTGTAAATTGGAACGGATTTGTTCACAAAGCTTCGCGAGCTCTTCCGCATCCGCCGGCTTAGCGTTTGCGAAGGCAAGTTCATGCACGGAATTTACAATCGGAATCAAATGAATGTGGGCGTGGGGGACTTCAAGCCCCGCGATCATGACGCCAATTTTTTTACAGGGAACCGTTTTTTTTATCGCCGAGGCAACTTTTTTGGCGAAGGGCATAATGCCCGCGAGCAAATTTTTATCGAGGTCAAAAATATAATCGACTTCTTTTTTAGGGATAACAAGCGCGTGTCCGCGATTGACTGGCCGCAGATCAAGAAACGCCAAGTAGGCATTGTCTTCGAGAATCTTATGACAGGGGATTTCTCCGCGCAAAATTTTACTGAAAATAGTCGGCATAACGTCCTTTTCTCAAGGATAAGAGCTTAATAGCCCCGTTCTCCTTAAGGTAGGCGGCTATTGTATGGAGAAAGAGGGTATTTTCAATGAATAAAAAGCAGGCCTTTGCTGTCTAAATTGTGAGTTTGATGTTTTATTTAGATTTTACTTGGGATGACTTGTTAGTTTTTAGTATAATTTCAAAATTCCGAAGGCCTTTTCAACTAGGAGTTCGATGTCATGAAAATCCGCGTACTTGTTTTTATACTTTTTATGAGCGCTTTAATTTCTTCCGCGTATGCAGCCGAGTATGAGCTTGATTCCGCACACACGGCCGTAACCTTTAAAATCCGCCATTTACTTTCTAACGTAAACGGAACATTTGACAAGTTTGAAGGGAAGTTTTCTTATACCCCGGATAAACCCGAAGAGTGGAAGGTGGAAGCAAAGATTCAGGCGGACAGCGTCAACACCCGCAATGAGCAGCGTGACAATCATTTGAAGTCAGCTGATTTTTTTGATGCGATCCACTACCCTGAAATTACTTTTAAAAGTACAAAAGTAACAGATTATAAAAAAGGTCACGCTAAACTGCATGGACTGTTGAATATGCATGGCGTTGAAAAAGAAGTGGTCATGGACTTGGAAGTTTTAGGTCTGGAAAAGGATCCTTGGGGCAATGAGCTTGCCGGTTTCAGCGCAACAACAAAGCTCAACCGTAAAGATTATGGGCTTGTTTGGAATCAGCTGGCCGAGTCAGGTAAGCTGCTTGTGGGCGAAGAAGTTCAAATTACGATTGATGTGGAAGGTAAAACGATTACTTCCCAGGCTCCTGCAGAAATGGCGGCGTCCGATGCCGCAGAAAAAGTTCCCGATGATGTTACAACAGAAAAAAAACCTTCTTAAAAATAACCAAAGGAAAATAAAATGAAAACGCAAAATAAAAAGTTTGTAGTTGCTGCGATTGCCGGTTTGATGGCGGTTGCGGGTTCTCTTTCCGTTCAGGCGATCGCGCAGGCCGAAGATGTGCATTGCTACGGTGTTAACAAATGCAAGGGTACGGGCGATTGCGGCGGAAAAGGTACGAGCTGCGCCGGGACAAATTCTTGCAAGGGTCAGGGTTGGGTTACGATGGCTAAAGATGCTTGTCTGAAAATGGATGGCGGATCATTAGAAGCCAAAGCCTAAGCAAAGCACTCGAGAGATGTAAAAGGAGGGAGTTTATGCTCCCTCCTTTTTTATTTTCACCTAAAATCGATACCAAAGTTAAAATAGTCGCATGTTAATTCAACCGCGCAATAATTTAGGGCATGGTGTGGGGCTGCGCTCCGAGCATTTCAATGAAATTCTTGAAACCAAACCCAAGGTTGATTGGTTTGAAGCTATTTCTGAAAACTTTATGGATACGGAAGGGCGCCCTCTCCATATTTTAGAAAAAATTCGCGCGGATTATCCGGTGGTACTGCACGGAACCTCTTTATCGATCGGTTCCGCGGGCGGTCTGAGCGCTGTTTATTTGGAAAAACTCAAAAAATTAGCTGACCGAATTCAGCCGGCAATGGTATCAGACCATTTATGCTGGGCTGATCATGGCGGTAAACGTCTTTTTGATTTGCTGCCGCTGCCTTTCACTGAAGAATCATTGAAGCTCGTTGTTAGGCACGTTGATCAATTGCAAAGTTTTTTAGGTCGCCGTATTTTGCTTGAAAATGTTTCCGCCTATATTGCTTTTAAACATTCTGAAATGACGGAATGGGATTTTCTTGACCAGGTCGCGAAGCGAAGCGGCTGCGGTATTTTGCTCGATGTGAATAATATTTATGTGAATAGTTTTAATCACGGCTTCGACCCGCTTGAATATTTGAACGGCATATCACCCGAACACGTTTTTCAATATCACATCTCCGGCCATACTGATAAAGGCAAATTTCTTTTCGATACGCATGTCGGTGAGATAATTGATCCGGTCTGGCAGCTATATGCGACCGCCGTCCGGCGGTTCGGTGACATTTCATCGCTGATTGAATGGGATTCCGAAATCGGCAGCTTGGATCAATTAATTGAATTGAATGAAAAAAGCAGAGCCATTGCGAAACAATCTCAGACCGGAGATCGGAGACCGGAGGCCGGAGGGCTAAGAGCTTCCAGCCCTCGTGTCTCGGGTCTAGGGCCTAAACTTGATCATGTTCAATCCATGTTTGCCTCAGAAATATTGAAGAAATCAAAAACGGCTTTAGCTGAGCTGTTAGAAAAACAGGCCGGTGATCCGGGAATTGAACGTGTTGAGGTTTATGCGGAAGGTTATCCGGCGCGCATCCGCGATGCCCTGCTCGAATGTTATCCCGCGATCCATAAAGTTTTAGGCGAGGGTGTTTTTACGGAGCTGGCGCTTGAATTTGCGGGCTCGCGCAGTTTTGATCATTATAATTTGAGCCGTGCCGCGGATCACTTTCCCGTTTTTTTACAGATGAGTTCCCGCAACGAAGAGTTTCCTTTTCTGAGAGATTTGGCGCAGCTTGAAAAATCCGTTCAACGGTCCTTTCATGCCGAAATAAAAGCTTCCGCGACCGGCGTGGATTTTGCGGAGAAAGCCGCCAGTGACGGTGAAAATGTGGTTTTTCAATTTCAGCCGCATGTTTTTGCCGTGCGTTCATTTTGGCCGATTCTTGATATTTGGAATGCGCGCAATCTTCCTCCTGATCAAATTAAGATTCAAGTTGAAGGCCGCGCCCAGGCTGTTTTGATTTACCGCCGCGGCGAACAGGTTGTCTGCCAAAAAGCAGAGGCGCTGGAGGCCGCTATTTTGCAAAGTTTGATGGATGGTAATCCGCTGGGAAAAGCTTTTGATGTGATGACGGAAGCTGATGATATGACCCCCGTTCAAGGTTGGTTTTCAAGTTGGCTTGCTAATGGGCTGATTGCTAGCTTTGAGCAGATAGCAGATAGCAAATAGCCATAAAAAGAAAGATCGTGTTTCTGCTCAAGGCTATGAGCTGAACTTTATGGATAAATTTAAGATCACTCCTGAAATTCAATTGCGAATCGACAATGATTTTCAATGCCAGCGCTGCAATGAATGCTGCCACAGGCCGGGATATGTTTATTTGAAGGAGGGTGAGGCGGAACGCATTGCGGAATATTTAAAAATGCCGCTTTATGATTTCACGGATCAACATTGCGAAGTAATTGCGCGGCGGCATTTGGTTTTAAAAAAACTTCCTGATGAAACCTGTATCTTTTTGACGGAGGGCGGTTGTTCTATTCATGCCGTCAAGCCGGATCAATGCCGCGAATTTCCATACCGTTGGCATACGCCGGCAAGTTGGGATTATTGCGCGGGTTTACGCGCGCTGCGTGATACCATGGCAGACAAGAAAGAAGGCGTATAAAATGCTGCATCATTGGATGGCTCAACTTCTGGTTTTAGCCGCGACACCATGGGGACCCTTTGTTTTAATCATCAACGCTTATATTGAAGCGTTTTTCTCGCCGATTCCACATGACCCCGTTTTGATGACTGTGGCTTTGGCTGATCCTAAAAACAGTTTTCTTTATGCCGCGATCAGCGTGCTTGCCGCTACTTTAGGTATGGCAAGCAGTTATGGGGTTGGGCGATGGGGAAGGAAAACGGCGTTGGTTAAAATTTTTGGCAACCGGCATATGGCCGAAATCCAGGCGCTCATTTTGCGTTACCAAAATAAGGCCACTTTAGTCGCGCTTTTTACGCCCGTTCCCGACAAGCTTTACTCCATGATGGCGGGGTTGATGAAGCTGGACTTTAAAATGTTTATGCTGATTACTTTTATTTCCCGCTTTTTTCGGTATTTTTTCACCGCGACGCTTGTTTTTGTTTATGGCGAGACCATACGCAGCTTGTTGATGCATTCCCTGCATTGGATTTTACTGGGCGTGGTCGTAATCGGAGTGGGGCTTTATTTTGCGACCAAATTGTTTTATAGTTTGTTGGATAAAAAATTACATATTTCAGAAGGAGATAAAAAATCTCAATGACATTTGAATACCAGGATCCTCTTCCGCTTGGCAAAGATGATACGAAGTACCGCTTGCTTTCCAAAGATGGGATTAAAACAGAAACTTTGGGCGGGCGCAAAATTTTGCGTGTGGCGCCTGACGTTTTGGCGCGGCTTGCGAAAGAAGCTTTTTTTGACGTGTCTTTTTTGCTGCGCACTTCGCATTTAGAAAAACTCGCGAAGATTCTTCAGGATCCCGAGGCGACCGAAAACGACCGTTTTGTCGCGTTGACACTTCTTAAAAATGCCGCAATTGCGGCAGAAGGTAAATTGCCCTCATGCCAGGATACCGGTACAGCGATTGTATATGCCAAAAAAGGCGAAAACGTGATGACCGGTGCGAATGATGCGGAGTTTTTATCGCGCGGCATCTATGATATTTTTCAGGAAAAAAATTTGCGCTATTCCCAGCTCGCGCCCATCTCGATGTTTGAAGAGAAAAATACCGGCACCAATTTACCTGCGGAAGTAAATCTCTTTGCCGTCCCGGGGGATGAATATCATTTGATGTTTGTGGCGAAAGGCGGCGGTTCCGCGAATAAAAGTTTTTTATATCAGGAAACCAAAGCGACACTGAATGAAAAATCCCTGCGCGAATTTTTTAAGAAAAAGATTTTTGATTTGGGTACTGCGGCTTGTCCACCATACCATTTGGTGGTCGTGATCGGCGGTACAAGCGCCGAAACTTGTCTTAAAACCGTCAAGCTCGCTTCCACGGGGTATTTGGATAATCTGCCCACGACCGGCAATACTTTGGGCCGCGCGTTTCGTGATTTAGAATGGGAAAAAAAATTAATGGAAGTCGCGCAGCAAAGCAG
>JAYTHE010000003.1:0-76516 GCA_043732705.1 Candidatus Omnitrophota bacterium
TGTTAAATGGAAGACCGAGAAAAGTATTGAAATGGAGAACGCCGTACGAGGCTTTTAAAAAGCTCGCGGGTGTTGCGTTAAATAACTGAGACTACCTAAGCTCTTATCTCTAAATTCTAATGCTGTGTGCAAGTTTTTGCTTTTATTGGTCATGTCATGCGAGAAGGCTGAAGGCCGACGTGGGAATCTTGAGATTGCTTCAGTCGCTACCGCTCTCTCGCAATGACAGTGCGCTAAACTCGCACACAGCGTTAGCACTTGGAATTTGAATAAACCAGGCACTATTCTCGTCCGATCCAGGAGCATGTTATAATGCGCTAACCTTTTGGAGGATTTATGAAATCATCTATTTTAAATGCAGCTCTTTTTTTGATGATTGTAACCGCGCTTTGCCCTTTCACCGGCTTTGCGACAACCGATCAAAATGACGCCTGGAACCGAACGACAACCGCTTACAAAACCGCGTCCACCTGGGCTAACTCTCCCTCAGGTCAAGAAACTCTTCCGGAAATCGAACGCCTCAAAAAAAAGATGGGCGAATTTCTGAATCAGGGCATGGATGATTTACAGAAAAAAGGCTATGTCGAACCGCAAAGCGCGGTACGCAGCGACGTCGTTGAAAAAGACGGCGCCTTTTATCTTCTTTTGGATTTACCCGGCATGCGTAAAGATTTAATCAACATTGAAGTCAAAGGCCAGGAGATTTCAATTTCGGGCGACCGCAAAGTCGAAGATGAATTCAAAACTTCGAATTTGATTAAGGTTGAAAGACGCTATGGAAATTTTCAGCGGATTTTTGCGATTCCCGAAGAATTTATCGCCGATCAAATTTCTGCGAAATATGAGAACGGTGTTTTACAGGTCCGCATTCCTAAAAAGAACACCGCCGAAGTCATCAAACCTAAGACCATTACCGTTACTTAGTCGGCCGAGGACAACGCCGCATTGGCCGTTAAGAGCTTCTGATTGTTTTGGGTCGTAAGATATTCAAGCTGATTCCAAACTTTGAAAAATAAGTCCGTCTTAAACTTAATTACCGGCTGCAATCCGTTCTTTGTCGCGGCAAATAAACCTTCGCCACGGAATAGTTTTTCTAAAATTTCAGAACCTACTTGATCGCGCCCGCCATTTTGATGCGCGATCTTCAGCGCTTCTTCCAAACCCGCGGCGCTATCGGATAGTTTTAAACCTTTTAAGAAATTAAGAATGCGCGTTGTGATGAAAAGCGTATAAATATCTTCACGTTTGAAGTTTTCCGTTTCTATTGCCATCGCGGTAAGTCTTGATTTAAAAACGTCCGCCTCCGAACTTTCTGGAAAATTTTTTGCAATCGGCGAATTGGGCGTAAGATAAAACATCGAAGCCCCCATCAAAACCGACACGCGCGCATTAAACACCAGGGTTTGAATCATCGAGTCCAGCGTTTCATTCGGCAGTCCAAGAATTTGATACGAAACAATGTGAAAGCCCAACTTCTGTGCTTCACGCACAACTTCTAAATATTTAGGAATGGTATGCGGGCGCTTTGTTGTCTCGCGCACGGTAATATCCGAACTCACTAATGCCAGATTAAGATGCGTGAATCCCGCCCGCCGCATTAATTGCATTAATTCGGAGTCCAAACTTAAATAGGAAATTCCGTTCATCGCGACAAATTGAACATCCTGTTGGGGAAAAAGCTGAATCAACTCCCGGCACAATGCTTTCATTTCATCTTTGTAATAAGTCAAATTATCATCTTCAAAATCAAAGACGCGCACGCCCTGCGCGTATCGATTTTTTATGCCTTCTAAGACCTTTGCAACACTTTGCCGGCGATAACGAAATCCGAAAGTATTATGTACCGAACAAAAAGTACAGCGATGCGGGCAGCTGCGCGAAGTCACCACAAAACTAAGCGGCTTCTTTTCATACAAATAATTTTCAAGATTCAAATCGGACAAATCCGGCTCGGGCAATTCTTCGATCGGAAAATTATCCTGTTTTTCATTGAAAATCATTTTTCCGTCTTTTTTCCAGCCGAGATTCGGCACGCCTGAAAAAATACCGGCTGATGCCCCCTGTACACATCGGGTGTGAACCTTGTCCACATCCGATGTGTACAAGGTTCTAAAAACTTTCAGAAATTCAACGATCGGTTTTTCGCCTTCACCCACAATCACAAAATCAACGGCATCGTCCACCAAAACACGCTCAGGCAATGCCGACACATGCGAGCCGCCCATCAAAACCGGAACTCCGAGCACGGCTTTAAGATCATGCGCGATGCGCAAGGCTTCACGATAATAAGGCGAGAAAAGCGAAGAAATTCCGATCACATCCGGTTTCAGGCTTTGCGCGTCTTTTACGATTTCATCAAAGCCCGCGCCAAAATGATAGTAGTTGTGAAAAGTTGAGAAAGGGCTTTTGTCGTGCAGAGCATAATAGTCGCGGAGATAATCTAGCTCTTTGGGGATTGCGACGGTTTTGCGCCCCCAACCATGATGGTAATCACGAATCACGACCTCAACTTCAGGGAGATGCTTTCGAATTGCGCCTTTTAAAAATGCAAGGCCAATGGGCTGGAGACGAATATCGGTATCATAAAAATCTTGAACGGGCGGCTGGATCAGTAAAACTTTCATCCGGGTATTATATCAAGAAAAACTCTTTATCCGCGGTTTCCAGAAATGCCGTTGGGGGTTTGCACGACGAACTTGGAACCGGAGTCGTTGCCTGACACCGCAACAGAAACTTTACCGAATGCGATTTTAAGAAGATCTTCGGGCGCGGATGTTTGCTCACTGGTATTTTTATCAACACTCACCGCCGAATTTTCTTTAACTGTCACAACATTTTTTCCGTCCTGTGTTGCAAGTTCAACCCTCGCTCCTGCGCCCGTCCAAACTTGATCACCCTTTTGTAAACTCATACCTTCCTTAGCATCATAAATTGTTCCATCTTCAGCGACAACCTTCACGGGACCCATAATATTCGCAAACGACGCCCCTGTTTGTTCGGCAGGATTCTTATCTTTACGTTCTGAAAGCGGTTTCGGCTGTGCGCTAAAAATTGTTTTTTGAAAATTATCGAATCCGCTGTCCAAACCCAAATCTTGAGGCCTAATATTAAAATCATGACTGCCTCCGCCGAGTTTAAAAGACCGGGTTCCATCCCGGCCTCCAAACGCTTGAAATAAAAGCGAGAAAAACTCTGCGGCATTAGCGTGGCCGGATTCAAACATGAATTTAAAAAAGTCCTTCCGTTGATTCAGCTTTAAGTCAGATTCACTCATAATTGTATGGTCGAATTTTTTAGTTATTCCTTGAATCTTAAGCTCGTGATTTGTGATTTCCTTGAGACCATCCTCCGTTGCATGCGCGCCTCGAAAGATATAATCTTCAACACGATTGCGCAAAGTCAAATTATTAAAAAGAGTGTTATCAGCGATCTTTGTACTGCCCACTGCACCGCCGAATCCAAACTCGCCTGAATAGGTAAACGTCGAGTATTGAGCATCAAAAGTACCCTCATTAAGAAAAGGTTCATAAATGAGTGTCTTGGCATGAACCGGAATGTTAAAGGCCTGAGTCGTATTATTTCCAAGATTGCCAGAAAGATTCAAACCCCACCCCGCAACAGTTCCATCTTCTTGTACGGCAAATCCCGCGTATCTGCGCCCTGCATCTAGCGACGTAACGTTCGATAAATTGCCTGTATTATTAAAATTTCGAACTAATACGGGAACCGCACTCGAAGCGCCCTGGCTTCCGTTCCCTAATGCTCCTCCGTAGTTACTTCCCCATGCATACACATTCCCCCCCTTGAGCCCATAACTCGTTCCATTTCCTGCTGCCACATCAGAAAATCCGGTCATAACCGCTCCCAAACCATCCTTCACTTGCGCGGCATAAAGAACGGCAGATCCCACATTTCCATTACCAATTTGACCCACACTGTTATTACCCCATGCATAGACCGATCCATCACTACCGCTTAATGCAAGGCGATGGTTCCCGCCACTTGAAATTTTTGTAATTCCGGTCAAATAATTATTCGCATCAATTTTGGCAAAAGACGCATAACTGCGAAAATTCGAACTTCCGTTTGCCATGTTATATGCCCAGGTATAAACTTTTCCGGATGAATGCAAGGCCATTTCATAACTAATGTGAATATTGCCTTCTATCGCATTTCCGGCATCGTCGCGAACAAAATCAGCGTAATCCCTTGCATTTTGAAATACGCGACATCCGCCACCGCAAGGCATCGTAAACATACCGTCATAATTCGCGAGTCTATCCATCGCTCCCCAGGCATAAACGCGGCCGTCTGAGCGGCGGAGTGCAAAACCGGCGGCAATTTCAGAAATGCCTGAAATGGGGTTGTTGGAACCGTCCAGGACAAATTTCGGCAATGTTGTATAGGAGTAACTGTCGTCTCCAAAATGCGCTTGATAATAAGCCAGCCCATATTTCAAGCCGGCTCCGACCGCATCACCCCAGGAATAAACGCGCTCCTGTCCGCCATTCTCAAGCGCCAATGAAAAATCATTTCCCGCCACAATATCTTTAATTCCGGTTAAATATCCCGTGCCGGCCGCATTGAGCACGCGTATCGGAGTATAAGAATCTATATTGGTTCCATCGCCAAGCGTACCCTTGCCATTAGCTCCCCAAGCATAAACATCCCCAGCGCCGTCTGTTAAAGCAAGCGTATGCGCGGCTCCGCCGACTACTTTTTTAATACCTGATAAATTTGCTGTTCCCAATCCATTCACCTGCAAAGTGGCCACAGGATGATAAAGTGACGCTGACCGGCCGTTACCCGCGCTGTCACCCCAGCCAAATAAAGCTCCGTCACTTTCCCGAATCGCATGCGGGCCTGAAATTTGTTTGATCCCGCTCAAAATACCGTCGCCGTTCACGCCTTTGACCGCCACCGGTAATGCCGAATTGGCAAGACCTGTTTGATCACTGCCTAAATAACCGTATTGATTCGAACCCCACGAAAAAACTTTGCCTTCTTTAAGGGCATAAACGGTCGTGCGGCCCAATGAAATGTGATCGACGCCTGTCAAATATCCGGTGCCAAGAGAATCTTTTACTCTTGACGGTAAAGTGACATAACTAGTCGCGAGTGAACCATTTCCTGCCTGGCCATAAAGATTTGAGCCCCAAACAAAAACCGAACCATCGGAGTCACGCAGCGCCGTGGAGTTATCGCCTGCCGCGGCAATTTCACGGATACCCGTCAAGTAACCGGTTCCGCTTTCATCGCGAACATGATAAGCAAACTGTTGATGCACCGTATTAAAATTCGGATTGCGCGTGCCATCACCAATTTGGCCGGCTCCGTTATAACCCCAAGTATAGACTGAACCATCGTTACCTGCGTAACGCGCATCAATGCCTTTCAACGCCATACTATGCAGACTTCCTGCCGCTATTTGAGTGACACCATTTAGATAGCCGGTTCCTCCCTCTCCTTTTACAAGGACAGGCGCTAAAGCCGTTGCCCCCGCTACATCGGTTCCTAATGAACCATATGTGTTACTCCCCCATGACAATACTTGGCCGTCCGAGGCACGCAAAGCCAAATTTTGCCGAACACCGGCGGCAATCTGGCTGACACCAGTTAAGTAACCAACTCCATTTACTCCCGAGACGCGAACCGGAGTTAATGCCGATGTATTCATGTTGGCATTATTTGTTCCTAATAAACCAAAATTATTCGTTCCCCATGCATACACGGAACCATCATTATCCGAAAAACGCGCGTCCACTCCCTTGAGGGCCAAACTCATTTGTCCGATGGAAATATCGGTTACGCCCGTTAAAAATCCAACGCCGCCAACACCCGAAACCTGCACGGGCATATTGGACGCGCCTGATGTCCCGTTACCTAAAAAACTAAAAGGGTTAGTGCCCCATGAAAAAACAGCCCCATCGGATTCTCTTATTGCCAAACTGTTTAATTCAGACGATGCGACTTTTTTAATTCCGGTTAAATAACCTCCGTTCCAAGTTAAATCCCAGAGAGAGTTTCCGGCTTTGAGCGTGTGATTATTCATAATATGCAGTCGGTTGCCCGCGGTAATTTTATTGGCTCCGGTTTTAGAAGTGGAACCTTCTGCTGTTCCATCACCAAATTGTAGCTCATTAAAAAACCAATCTTTGTTGCCTCCAAATTGGCCCGTACCAAATACCGCGAATGTACCGCCCGTCATATTAATTTCACCGGCACCCGTAACATCACCGCCGCGCACGGTCACGTTGAACCCGCCGGTCAATTGAGCATTAGAATTGACCGCTAAGTCTCCCGCCAGATCCAAAGAGCGTCGCAAATTAAATTCAGCTCCGGCCGTTTGTCCAACCAAAGTGAGGTCCGCTAAATTATCCATGGATCGAATCACGGATTGCCCGGAAGCTTTGAGCGTCAAATTATGGCCATTACCGCTCAAGCTCACACCATCTTCAAATGTAATGCTGCCTCCGCCAATTCCATCTGCGTCTGCCGTAATACTGACATCACGGCCCAAGATCACATTGTGATCAATAATGATGTCACCGACATCACTTACCTCAGCAACATTAATTGTTCCGGATAAATACCCAGCCCCATCGGTGTTGTTCATGCTGACGCTGCCACCCTTGAGCGTTCCCGTACTTTTAAATGTATATCCATGTTCTTTGAATTCCTTGGCATCAATGGTGCCAGCGTTTTCAATCTTTCCATTTGTGTTCATTTGGACTTTTGAGGCTTTTAAAACGGCATCATTGTAAATATCATCCAATGCTACAAACTCAACCATTCCATCTTCGCCAAATTTCACATCCACAGCTTTAACTTCACCCTTGAGATTGATCGCCTTCTCAAAAATAGAATCCACACCCTTGGCCGTCAGACTGATTTTATTCCCCGTGATGTTGCCACTATTTTTGATTTGATCCTTGAGTGGGTTTCCTTCCGAGTCACGCACAAGCTCCGTTACTGCTTCGGTCACATCCACAGAAACAAGATTGTCTCCGCTCAATCCCACCGTCATCGCATCGCCCGCGGCTAAATGAATTTTATTGGCGGGCAAATCAATCGTGCCTTTGTTCTCCACAGCTCGGCCAAGTAATCCCACATTCCCCGTTCCGCTGATCTTGCCTTCGTTCAATAAATATCCGCCCGAGAATACTTTGTTATCACCCTCACCTTCATAGCCTTTGAAATGAACGCCATCTACTGATTTCAGCGCCGCTCCGATGAAGTCCGCATTGTGTAAATTGATTTCTGAGCCTCTTGAGAAATGAACTCCGTTGCGATTAAAAAGTCCGAGCAATCCACCATTTAATCCGCCAAACACATCCGTCTTACCGCTCCAAGTCGTTGCACCTGATCCCGTGATATTAAAAAGTAAACTTCCGTTTAAATTAAATTCCCAATTGTCATTCACGCCTTGATCAAAAGATTCCAGGTCAATCGTGTGATCGCCGGCAGCGGTGAAAATAACTTTGCCATCCTGTTCGCTGCGATCAATGCCGTTCCAATCTGCGGCATAGCCAGGGAAAGGCATCACGCTGAACACAAAAAACACAATGATTGTGCACCAGCTTAAAAACCTGTTTGTAGAGCGAGCCTGTTTATTTTGCATACACTTTTCCTGTTTTAAATATAACAGGTCAAAGGCAATCTAAACATATCTTTTAATAGCAGTTTATAGCATTTATTGCTAAAAAATGCCTCTTTTGAGGCACTTTGGCTTAGGTGCTTTTTGGCTTTTGGGGGCGGATCTCGGGGAGAGAAGCGCGGATATTCTTTTCACGCTTAAGGGCTTCATGGCATAAATACTCTTGAATTCGAAACGCTTTTTCACCCGTCTGCGGCTGACGCAAGACATATTCCCCTTTGGAATTTAAAACTCTCGCTTTTTGATTGTCTTTAAAAATATCCTGCAAGTAATCCACGACCCGTTTTTTAAGTTTACGTTCAAGGATCGGAAAAAGAATTTCAAGCCGGCGGTCGAGATTACGCGGCATCCAATCCGCGCTCGATAAATAAACTTCGTCATTGCCTCCGTTTTCAAAATAAAAGATCCGGCTGTGTTCTAAAAACCGATCAATGATGCTGACCACTTCAATGTTTTCGCTCACGCCTTTCACTCCGGGGACAAGACAGCAAACTCCGCGAATATTCAGTCGAACCCGTATCCCTGCCTGTGATGCGCGGTAAAGGCGCTGAATTAAATCTGTATCCGCCAAAGAATTCATTTTCAAGATAATCAACCCCGGCCGGTCTTTGGTACTGCGTAAAATTTCACGTTCGATTAATTTTTCTAATTTTTTGCGCAGCGTGTAAGGCGCCATTTCAATTTTTGAAAATCCGACGGGCTGGGAAAATCCGGTAACCACGTTAAAAAACGCGGTGGCATCGCGCGTCAGCTCATCATCACTTGTAAAAAATCCAAAGTCCGTGTAAAGCCGCGCTGTTCTTTCATTATAATTACCGGTCGCGAGATGAACATACCGTTTCAGCCCTTCAGGCTCACGGCGCACCACCAAACAAACTTTGGCGTGTGTTTTAAATCCCGCAACACCATAGAGAACCGTTGCGCCGGCCTGAATCAGACGATTCGCCCAGTCAATATTGCGCTCTTCATCAAAGCGTGCCTTCAACTCAACGAGCACGGTTACCTTTTTCCCTGCCAGCGCGGCTTTTTCCAAAAAACCCACCACATGCGAGGATTGCGCCGCGCGATAAAGCGTCTGTTTAATCGCAAGCACATCCGGATCCTGTGCCGCTTCTTTCATAAACTGCAAAACCAAATCAAAAGACTCATACGGATGATGAACTAAAATATCTTTTTGTTTAAGCACGTCCCAAATTTTAAGCCCTTCATCGGGGTCAGCGATGGAAACAGGCTCCCATTCGGCGTATTTTAATTCTTCAAAAGCGGGTCGCGAAGCCAATGCGGAAATCTCTTTAAAATCAATCCACTCTGACGCGCGAAAAATACGACTCTCAGGCAATCCCAGGCTTTTCTGAACCGGCTTCAAGGCTTCCGGCGCGCCTGCGGCTTCCAGGCGCATAATATTATTTTTTCGACGCAGTCTTAAAGCTTCCGTCATCACCTGCGCGAAATCTTCGTCTTTCTCTTCATCGAGTTCGATGTCAACCGAGCGGGCAATGCGCATTAAAGCTTCGCTTTGAATTTCATAGCCTTGAAAAAGGTCGCGAACAAAAAGTGAGATCACGTCTTCGATCAAAAAGAAATCAAACCCTTTTGAACCGGGCAAAGTAATCAAACGCGGCAAGGTTCGCGGAATTTCAACCAGCCCTGAAACAGATTCGCCTGTTCCATCTTTTTTCATACGAAAAACGCGATACAAACTCAAATTGGAAAGAAACGGCAGTTCACCTGATTCGGTGAGCGCGATCGGGGTTAAAAGCGGCAAAACATCTTCGCGAAAATACCGGGCAAGAAATGTCCGCTGAGCTTCTTCAAGCCGCGCCGCGGAAATACGCCGGATCCCCTGGGTTTCCAATTGCGGCAAAAGTTCTTCACGAAAAAAGACTTCCTGTGCCTGCATCAGCCCGAATGCTTTCTCATAAATTTGATTTTGCAGGGCCGGCTGATCTTCATGCGCGGGTGTACGCACCATAAAAAATTCATCAAAATTGGAGCTAACAATTCCTAAAAATCTTAAACGCTCCAGCAATGGAACTTGCGGATTGCGCGCCTCTTCAAAAACACGGGCATTGAATTCAATCCAGGACAAATCACGTTCAAAAAGAGGAAAATCCTTAGACATGAGACTTGAGACATGAGACTCGAGACAGCTCGCCAAAAACAAAACAGAAGCTCTTGCTTATTGCATCAGCTCTTATGTCTCCGGTCTCCGGTCTCTTGTCTCTTGTCTTTTCCATTATGATTTCCGTTGCTTTAGAGAAATCGGCGCGCCGAAAACTTCGAGAAATAAATCACCGCGGCGGCGCACGGCATCCACCTCATGGCTCAAATCTCCCAACTCGGAAGAAACCCAAATCGTATAAGCTTCTTCGCCTGATTCAAGTTCGAAGTTTTTAATCAACTGTTGGCCGCTTTCATTCAAGGCGCAGGCTACACGCAAAATCGCGGCAAGCTTCGAAACCATCGCGCGGTCATTGCGGTTCAGCGACATGTAATCGACATGCGTCGCCTTCGGCGAAGTTTTGCGGTGATAGCGAACTACGGTTGAAACAATCGTTTTATCGGATTTACGAAGACCAAAAAGATCAGATGCCTGAATTAAATAACTCGAATGTTTGTGATAACCCGCAATCGAAACATATGATCCGATACCGTATAACAGCGCGGCAACTTCAAGTAAAAGCCGTCCGCGCGTTCCAAGTCCGTGATCTTTCGTCAACGCGTCAAAAAGTTTAATTGAAAGCGCCGCGACAGAAGTCGCTCCGGCTTTGTCATAACCAAATTTTTCTCCGAGATGCCGCGCAGAATTTAAAACCTGCTTGGAAAGATCGGTGCGTTTATAACCCGAAAACATTTGTGCCATTTCCTGCAAAATTGCTTCCCGAATACTCATCATCGGCACAATCATTTCTTCGGCGCCGGTTTCGGAAAGAAAAGAACTGTAAAGAAACAATGCCGCTTGATAGGCCTCAGCTTCATCGAGAGGAATGCCGCTTTCCTTCGCAATTTCCTCGGCTGTTTTTTTGGAAATGGTTTTAATATAAGCCGTAAAAGCTTTCTTATCTAAAATCGCATAAGTTTGATTCGTAATGTCCGCTTCGATTTGGCGGGCGGCTTGACGCATATCGCCACCCAAACCGATAAAAGTTCCCAGATTTTGAAAATGACAATCGCGGTCTTCGCCCACACAGATTTGATGTACGGCGCGTTTCACAAGCCTCCCCAACGCTTGAGCATCGATGCTGCCCAATACCGCGTCATCGGGCAAGCGCATGGAACCAATTCCAAGGTTACGGTTAATTTCTACCGCCCCCTGATTGAGTACGATCATTTCTGTACTGCCCGAGCCCACTTCAATAATTAAGCAGCGTTTTTGATCGAGTTTCATTTTGTCAGCCAATGCGGTTTCTACCGCGATCAACTCAAGACGGCTTTCTTCGGGCGCTTCCAGAACTTCTACGTCAAGTCCCGCACGCACAAAAGCCTGGTCGATAAAACTATCGCGATTCACGGCATCACGCACTGCACTCGTCGCGACAGCTTGATATTTTTTAACGCCATAATCATTCATTAAGGTGCGGTAATTTTTTAAAATCTCAATCGCCTGACGCAAAGTTTTCGTGCTAATCGAACCGGAAGCAAAAACATCACGTCCAAAACCAATCGGCTTTTGCAGGTTTTCAAGATGCCGTATTCCGCCTTTGGCATCAATTTCAGCGACAAGCATACGAATCGCGCTGGAGCCAATGTCGATCACCGCTACGGATTCTTTGAGAAGATCTTCGGCCATATTACTTTGTCCTTCCCGCAAAAGCGGGCAATCTAGTCTAGCTCCCCGCCTGCGCGGGGATGACTCTATGCGTCTAATGACGCAGGGTCACTTTTTTTCAATTAAATCAAGCCCGAGCTTCGCGGCGCCCATCATCACCGCGTAATCTCCGAGCGCCGCCGCGCGGACTTTCACCGGCCTTACAAGATCGGGCATCGCGTATTGCCGCATGGTTTTGTCGGCTTCAGGAACAATCAAAGAACCCAAAGCTTCAACCAATCCGCCGCCCAAAACAATCAGCTCCGGACTCAGCAAGTTAACGGCGTTCGCCATTGAAATTCCGAGCACGCGCGCCTTCGCGAGAATCAGTTTTTTAATTTCGGTGTCTCCCGCCCGAATCGCGCGCGCAAAGGCCCCGCTTTTTAAACCGCGTAAATCCGTTCCGGCATCTTTGTAAAGATGCGGCGCTTTTTGTTTAAGTAAAAGCAATCCCGCGTCAGATGCTAAAGCCAAACGGCCCGTCATATTTTCCAACGTGGGACTAAGCTGATCCGTGCCAAAAGGCAGGTTCATAAAAGTATGGCCGATTTCGCCCGCCGCGCGTGTCAAACCCCGGTAAAGTTTTCCGTCAAAAATAAGCGCGCCGCCCACGCCGGTTCCGAGAAAAATTCCCAAAACATGCTTAGCATTCTTGGCCGTGCCAAATTGCTGTTCCCCATATAAGCCGGCATTCACATCATTTTCAAGCGCAACGGGCACGCGTAATTTTTTTTGAAGGATGGATTTGAGCGGGCATTTTTTTAGAAAAGCAAGATTAGGCGAAACCTGAACAATTCCCGTATCAGGATCAATGATGCCCGGGCAGCCCGCGCCCATCGCTAAAATATTTTTCGCGGTTAAATCATTTTCGAGCAGCAATTCCTGAACCGCCGTGGTCAGCATTTTGACGAATACCGCCAAACCGCGGCCCGGTTCAACTTTCATTTTCTCAGTCGCAACAATCGAAAAGTTGGGCCGAAGAAGCCCCACGAGAACTTTAGTCCCGCCGATGTCGACACCGATCAGGTATTTTTTGGAGGACGCTTTTTTCTTCTTAGCCATAAACCCTTCTAACTATTTAAAACTTCGACGCGTAAGACTCATTAGAAAAGTATAGCTGTAGGCGGCCCCTATTTGCAATGTTCCGGACTGTAAATTGTGATTGTATAGAGGAAAACAGTAGCAAAGCGCGGCGCAGCTAAAATAAGCGGGACTTATTTCTTTTTCATCGTCAGGCTGTTTTGATAGCGTTTTTGCGATTCATCGATCACTTTAATCGCGGCGTCATAACCTGCCCAGCCTTCAATGCCGGTTTCTTTGTATTCCAAATCTTTGTAAGTCGTAAAAAAATGTTCGATTTCTTTTAAAAGATGCTGCGGCACATCGGAAAGATTGTTGATATGACTCCAAAAAGGGTCTTTCAGGGGAACGCAAAGCACCTTTTCATCCACGCCTTTTTCGTCCCACATTTTAAATACACCAACTGGCTTCGCGCGCACCACGCAGCCCGGGAAAGTCGGTTCCCAAACAAGCACAAGCGCGTCAAGCGCGTCGCCATCCAACGCGAGCGTATCCATAATAAATCCATAGTCGCTCGGATAATGAACTGATGAAAATAACATTCGGTCGAAACGCAGCATTCCTAACTCTTTATCATATTCGTATTTATTGCGACAGCCCTTTGGAATTTCGACCATGATTGTTAGCGCATCTTTTTCATCAAACATAGATTACCTCGGGTATTCGATCCACGGGCCACGGCCGCGGGAAATAAAATTATAAAATCCAACGCTATATAAACGGCTTTTCTAGGACAAAGCTTGAGGCGACGCTTGAATCCTAACTCCCGGTATTGGGATTGGTTTCTCCCATCACCGGGAGTTGACCTTGGTTTCAGGCGAGAATTATGCGGCGGAGGAAACAATTTGAAGGGTTTGCAGTATTTGTAAGATTTTCCCAGCCATACCAAGAAAACCTGCGCGCGTCATCTTGTAACGCTTAATCGTGCCTATTGGCTTATTTTCTTCAAACCCTTCTAACTGCCTGCTTCCGGAAAATTCTGAAAATTTTGTTGCCTGTAAATTAAGCACTAATGCGCGCTTGTCCGGAGCAACCGAATCTAAATCCGCTCGATCAAAAGTAGATACTCCTTTGACATTGGATTTATCAAAAAAATCAGCCGGAAAAATATTCAGCTTATCTTCGCTTCCGACTAAACCATATTCCGCTCCACCGAAGAATCGAGCTGCCGCATCTTTCAAAACTCTCTGGGCTTTATCCGCTGAGCCTAAAATCTCAAATTTAATTCGTCCTGAATATTTTTTGGAACTCTCCGACATTTTCCAATTCTGATTCGCTGCGGCCAAAATAAGTATTTTGTGGTTGGGCTTAGCCTCAAGCACAGGCACCACATCTCGGAGGAATTCTTCTTCGGTTGGAAGTTTATCAAGAATCAACGCTGTATTAGCATGCTCTTCGCTTGCTATGTCGGATCGACGAATCGCATCAATCACATTTCCATTTTCAGAGCGCAGCGCCACAATCTGCGCATATTCGTCAATTGTGGAGATTTGAATTGCTTGGCGCGCTTTGAGCGTATCTGCGTTAGCCTCTTTGCTTCCGAAATTAAAAATACCCCAAGCTAATAATACGGGGATCAATTTAAAAATCCCGCGCGCTTCGGATCTTTTAAGCGCATCGGGATTGAAACCTAATTGTATTTTCTCTATACCTGAAATTTGTGATCGTAATTCGGAACGATTTGCTTTTTCTTTAGCAACTTGAACTGCGTTTTCAAGAAATTCAAACATTTTCATACCTTTTCCGAAAGCACCAATTATTCCAAGCGCGCCGGCCTTGGCTTTAATTTCATCAGTCAAATCGCCCGTATTAAGTATAAAACTTAATTTTTCATCCATTTTCATCCACTTTTCAATAAGCGCCCAGCCTTCTTCCCCTTCTCCAACATTCTCGCCGCCGCCAGGCGGCATATCTTTATCTGTCACAATAAGTGAATATTCCTGAAAACGCTTTTGCAAGTGTTTGTCAGCTTGTTCCGCCGCATCCTGTCCAACAATCAAAGTTACATGATCATCTCCCACAATCATTCTCAATATATCAGCAACTACTTCTCCATTTTGCTGCTTATCATCCACAACCATGATTCTATTTCGGGGGCTCTTTGCTTCGTCCGGCTTCTGAACCATTTCCTTATCGGGTTCTAAAGCCGAAATTTTTGCAATATGCTCTCCCAGCTCAATTAAAAATTCTTCGTAAATCTGTCCGGCTCCAGACTGCACTCCCAATTGCATAATTTTATCACTCAAAGCTTCGAATTCATTTCCAAGAGTTTTGAACCCGACTATTTTTTCTTCCGTTGTCATCTCGATTGAAAAAACAAGATGCGCTAATCGGCTTTTCACAATCATCATCAAGACTTGATAGACCGGACTATTTTTTTCTAAGTGACGCGCAACATCATAATGATTATTCACTACCTGAATTAAGAAGCTTTTAAGATTGTCCAATGCGTCGGAGCGAATTTCGGAACGAACAGCGACTTTGGGATTACCGCGCGATTTGGCGCGGTCTTCAGCTGTCGCAATGCGGTTTTCCGATCGATTTTGTTGTCCGTCGTCTACTTTACTGCTTTCCGCAGCAGATGTTGATCTTAAAATAATAATATTCTGTCCGATTTTCTTTTCGACTGTAAAATTCTCTCCCAACTCATCTTCGAAAACTCCAACTGCCACAACGCGGATTACTCGCTCCGCTCCAGTTGCTCTTAATTGCCGCATCATGACGCCAAACGATCGATCCATGTTAGGACGAAAAACATAAAAAACCGTTCCGTCTTTAAAGGGATTTGGCCGCTGCGTGGTTGCTTCGTCTATATCTTGAAAGTCTCCCTTCCAGATTGCCATTTCTTTTAAATGAATGCGTTTTTCTTCCGCTATTTTTTTCAATGCTTCAATAATTTTTTTACTCAATTCAAATAATGCATCGTCTCTCTCCACCCCTTTTGCTGCTCCTGCTTGGGTTAATAATCCCGACAGCCAAACAACACGCCCATCACCTGAGCCTAAATCATAAATAGTGTCTTCAGCACTTAGTTGGAGTTCATTCAAAATTGCTGCGACAGTTCTTAAAGGTGTACGCGCAAAATAAGCCTCTTCCTGCACGACCGCCTGTCCATAGTTTATCGGCTCAGGATTGATTTCTTTTGCGAGCTTAGCTAGTTCATTTAATTGATCTTCCAAAGCTCCCCACCCATCCGGAAGCTTACTATTTATTTGCTCATTAAGAACGCTCGCAAATGCATCTATCCTTTTTCCCAACTCAGCTTTTTTCTGCTCCTTCACATCCCGCATTTCGGAACGGGATTTTGATTGAAAACGCGATAGTTTTTTGAATCCTAAAAATCCCGCCAACAGTGACATCGAAATTATCGCGTTAAAATAAAGCGGGGTTAAATCAATCGGCTGATCCGATTGCCAAATTGCGGTGACCGCCAAACCCATTAATATGAATACGCTCGCTGACATCGAAAGAATAAATGCAATCCCGGCTGATTTCCCACGCTGAATGCTTCTTTTTTCACGGCCACTCAAAGCAACTACCACAGCCGCAATGCCCGCCAAAATCAAAGGCAAGCGGGAAAACTCTTCAAACAGGGTTTTAGCAAGAACAGGCTCTGCCGCTTGGGGTTCGGGGAAGACTTCAGCCGCAACAAATAACTTCGATTCTGCTGTTTTAGAAAAATTGCTGCGCCTCAACATCGCAACTGCCACCCTTGTTTTCTTTGAATTGTCAGCGTCAATCTTTGCCTGTGCTTTTTCTCTTTTGGTTGCGGCTTCGGGAGTCTCGTTTTTAGGAGCACGGATTATTTTTATACGGTAATGGTTTGCGTAAAAATTGAGCGCCCGCGCTTCAATCTTTGCCGCGTTGAGAGGATCTTTCTCATCACCCACTAAATCAGGAATATTCGCGAGAAATGAGGCGTCATCCTTCGAATTCTTCCAAATTTGACGGAAGACAAGTGTCATCATAAATGTCAAATCCAGCTTTTCGTTATTGAGGATTTTTTTAGCAAGCCATGGGCCGATGATATCCATCGCTTTTGTTTCATTGTTGGGCGCTTGGGCTTTAAGCGTGTCAACCAACTCTTTAATTTCATCTGCCTTCAAGCCAAGGCCTTCCGCGATCTCGGAGTGCAGATGATTGAGCACGGTTGACCGTATGTCCGATCCTTTGAAATTGTTATAATAAAACCAAGTAAAAAGATGGTCTTGACCAACGCGGCTGCCTTCTTTTCCCGTTTCAATTTGTCCCCACCCCACAGCGATGAATTGCTCGATGAAATTTTTAATACGCTGGTTCTTGAGCCAATAGCCTGATTCATTCGCAACAATGATCTGTCCAAGCCGAATTAAACTTTCACGTTTATTTTCTTTTTCTTCTTCCGCAATATTCATTTCATTAAAAATCGGGTCGAGAATTTCATTCAAAATTTTACGGGCTTCAGCCGGACTAAAACGATTCGTTTCTTTTTGCTGCGCTTCTTGATCCTTCGTGAGTCGGACAATCTGTTTTGGCACAACCTCCGGAGCTTCGTTTAAAATTTTAAGAACATTCGGACTTTTGATTTTCTTTAATTTCGCGGGATCAAGCATATTTGCGGGAGCCATTTTTAATTCTGGTGTAGTTAATTTTGCGATCGCCTCTAGTGGACCTGCCAACGCGATGGTTCCCGCGGTTACGATTTGCCCTAAGAAGCCGCGCCTATTTCGTATTTCGGAGCGTCTAACTGCCGGCTGCGTAGGAGCGGCGAGTTCGGCGTCAAATTCGCGCCTAAAAAGTTCCACTATTTCATGTCGTGAAGATTTAAGGTCATTCCCTTCCTTCAAAATAGTCTGATTAAGATCCATATAAAGCTGCGGCAATCCCGCCCATGAAAAATAATGGCCTGAAAAATTCCCAACATCAGCGTTTCTGAAATAGGATGAAAAAATTTCAGGAAATTTCTTTCCAAGCATCTCTTTTAATTCTAATCGACGGCCCGATTCAACCGATCCGAATTTGGGCGAATCATAAGGATTCTCAAGCATTTTTTGAAAAATCATGATACTAAAAATCAATGATTCAAAATTTTTGATTAAATAAGCCAGTCGGTCATCAGGCGATAATTCAGAAAGCGCAGTCGTTCCTTCATAATCTTTAAGGCGCGGCCGCCCATTTTCATAAACAAAATTATTATTTGTCGGTTGTCCATGTTTAGCAAAAGCATTGAGGTCACGTAAACTTCCGGCGTATTCACCGAGACGCAAAGACAACCAGTCTGTTAACTCGATGGAATCTTTCGTTTCTGCGGCTTTTTCCGCTACCATCGAATAAAGGCTGGTTTCGTCCTGTCCTTCCAAGAGCTCAATAAAGTAGCCGACTTCAATCGTATGAGTTCCCGACTTATCACGATAGGAAAAATTTTTATTCGTAAATTTACCAAAGCCAACCGGAGGAGCCACAAGCAGTTTGTTTTTTTGAGCAAGCTTTGCTCCGTGAAACCGACTCTCAGCATAGATCGCTTCACTTGAGCCTGCAGGGTGTGGCGGAATATCAATCCAGTGAATGACTCCGTCTCGAGGCGCAAGCAATACTTCGGATTGGCTATTAGCTCTAAAATCAAGCGGCGGAATATCTTTATCAGCGGAAATTAAAACTCCGATTATTTTCGCAGATTCATACTTTCTGCCTTCAATTTCAACCGGCCGGATCAAAGGCAAAATCACAGTTCGGTGATCATCCCAATCACCAACGGTGTGCGCACGGCCATTTGAAAAATTCCCGCCCTGCTTTAAAATATACATAATTCTGTCTTGGTCCACTGCTAATTTGTCCCAAATATCGCCATCAACATAAAATTCACTGGTTAATGGCGCTGACGGCCCATCAATCACAATTGTCCGCATTTCGCCTGCCTGCCGGCGAGGCAGGGAGCGCGCAGTCTTTGGAACCGCAATAATCAATTTTGATGCTTTAACAAAAGAACTATATTCGGGGTAGTCTGCTGGTAAATCTTGAATAGAAACATCAAACCCCGCGTTTTGAATAGCGGCCATGATTCCATTTTGTCTGCTATCAATCACATCATTGCTCTCAACGGTGACAAGTAAAATGCCTCCCGGATTTTTTAAAAGTTCCAAAGCGCGATTTGCAAGCTCACCAGGGGCCGTCTCAATATTATTAATAGTTACAATCTCAACAGGATGTTTCTTTAATTCTAAAAACTCGGATTCAAATTGCGCGTTTGCCTTGATGATTCTTTTACGGACATTTTCATTAATCGGAGTAGCTTCATCAGGATAAGGTTCAGTTGCCTTCCAACCTTTTACTTTATAACCCCTGTCCCTCAGATATTTTTCGAATTCCGGCGGAAAAGCTCCCGCCCCGGTGTCCAAATCAATAAATTCAAGCTCTGCTCCGGCAGAGAGACGCTGACTCAAAAGATCCGCAAGAGTTCGCATTTCGGAGCGTTTAACTGAAGGAATAAGCGGAACCGGGTTAAATTTTAAAGGTTTCGCGTTTAAGTAGTCACTTAACGCCAAATTACTTTCTATTTGAATCTCGTTTGGAGCTAACCGGGGGAAACCTAGAGTTACAGCATCCGGTTTCATCCAAAAAACATCTAGGGTTACTCTCAAGCGAGCATCTTGCGGCAGTTGGTGGATATTTTCTTCTCCCACGATTTTCTTTAATCGCAAAAGAATATAATCGGTCAAAAGTTTAATATCAGAGTTTACTTTTTGTTTGAATATATTTACCTCTTCGGCCTGCATTCCAAAAGGCGCGTAGACATCATAGGTCTTTTCCGCCCCACGCACCTCATTGCCCTTGCGATTTGCAAACATCGCGTTGCCGCCAATGCGCGTAAACGAAAAATCTTGTATAAGATCAGAAGGCACACCTGTTTTTATTTCAATTTCGCCATTGTGCGGGTTAAGTGAAATAAAATAGCGGGTCTCCAAACTTCGAGGACGGCCTTCTTTTTCGACCTTAAAAAGGTCGAGCATCTCTTCAATCATTCCGGCATCGTTGAGACTGCTGCTTATTTTTTCCCAAATCGTATAAAGAGCATTAGCGGCATTTTCATAACTGTGAGTTTCAATCTTAATTTCAAGCAGCCCTTGATCGGGCAAACGGGTGACTGCAACGCCCGGAATCTTCTCAATGGCCTGAGGAATAATTGTGGCCCAATCAATTCTCCGAGACACATCTTTCTCCGGCTGATAAGCCATGCTAACTTTTAAATGGTCTGCATCTTCTCTTTCAATAAAGAAAATGCCTTCGCCGCCTGCACCGCCATTGGGTTTAAATACAAGCGGGAGCTTTCGATTTCCACTCACAATCTCTCGCGCAAGACTTTTAAAATTTAAAAGATTTTCACCAGGAATGAGCTGCCGTTTTAAAACTTTAAATACGTCGCTTTCTCTTTTCGCAAGCTGTTGTGGAGCCTGTATGCCCGCAAAGAACTTAACGCCCTCAATCGGCGCACCTTTCATCATTTCTCGCACTCCCAACTTCGTAAACAAAACATTAAAAAGATTTTGCAAAGAAATTGGATTTTGCCGCATTTCGGAGCGAGCAACTTTAGACTCGAGGGAATTGAACTCTCCAACACTCTCGAGTCTCCGGTCTTCGGCTTCCGGGCTTTCGATTTTGCGCGATTCCTGTCTGCCGGCAGGCATGGCAAAACGAAGAGGGGCCAATCCAGTTTGAAATACCGCAAGCATCAATTGGAAAAGCGAATTAGGCGCGCCTTGCCCGGATGCAGCTAATCTTCTATCCACAAAAAATTTGCCGGCCCTGAGCAAACCCAATATACCCGTTAAAACACCCAATGTGGTTATCCAGGGAAAAGCCGCGAAAACTGCAGCAAGTGCGCTCGCAACTCCTGCCACACCAATAACAACGAAAGCAAGAGCGGTCGGAATACTTATCGAACGGTTCTCTGATCGATGATTGCCCGGCTCTTTCAAATTTGCAGCGACACCTATCGAGCGCAATTCATCACGCCCCTCATCATTTAACTTTCCACCTTTTGAAAGAAAGTCTTTCAAGCTCATCACGACGGGTTTTGATCCGGGCACTCTCTGAAAGATTCGTTCGGCCGATTTAATATTTTTTAAACTTTGCGGCTTTTGCAAGCGAATCACAATTTGATTAACTTGTACCAACTGAGGCAATCCATTTTTTACCTCCGTTCCATCCGATCGTCGTCGGGCTCTTCTCGCCTCAATATAACTATCCCAATTTTTTAAAGTTTTTACGTTTTTAAAGTTTTTAAGCATTGATTTCAGGCGCAATTCTGACTTTGTTCTGTCGTCTAAGTGAAATTCCAACATAATTTCCGGGTTGACTCCTTCGGGCGTACCTGCTGGAACCTCAAAGCGTTTTAAAAGTGCTGCAAGTGTGGGAAACCCCTGCTTTTTCAAGAATGCCGAGAGTTTCAACTGTCTTTCTTTCGAACCCGGCTCAAAATCAAATACAAGTGGTTCCGGCCATTTCAGTTTTTCCGCGGAACTTACCTTCTCAATGCTCTCGCCCTGCTTCCGCATTTCGGAGCGGGCCATTTCAGGCCCGAGACCCAAGGCCCGAGACCCGAGGGTTTCAAGTCTTGCATCACCGAACGCCGTCCCGGCGGGAGGGGTTAGATCTGCATGGGCCTCAAAAAGCTTTGAAAGGTTATGTGCCAAAGCAAAGGTGTCTAGGAAATTCTCGAACCCGGGGTTTTCGTAATCCTTTTCTAGATAGAGCGCCTTATCTTTCGTCAGATCAACTTGTTTACGTAATGCTGTCAAATCCGCCAGCAATTTTTCCTGGCCCGTTTCAAACGGCAAACCGTGAGAAAAATTTTCTCGGGCTTTCTGATTGTATTTCAGCGTTGCTTCGAAAGAATAAAATAAATATTTCATTATGACCGGCACAACATACCCATCAACAAAGTGTCCTTCATGCTGAAACCAATCAAATTCATTCAAAATGAGCATCAAGGTAAGCTGTTCATGCTCATCCGCTGAAAAAACTTGAAGCGCCTCAAAAAGTGGCACCATCGTTTTTTTCAGATAGGATTGCTTGAGGGCTTCAAGCACAACGTCGCCTCCCTCCTGTGCGCCTAAAAAAATTTCCAATGCCGCGTAATAATCCATATATTTTGAGCTGTGAACATAGTCCGTCCCCATAATTTCTTTTGTAAAGAATTCCGTCATAGCCTCATTGATGGTTGAATTGTAATAATCAAAGGAATGATGCAGCGCCTCGTGAAGCAAGACCGACCTTACCTTTTTGGCATCGCGCGTTAACATGACCTCTTCCCTGATACGAATTTCTCCGTTTCGTATATCGTAGTCTCCATTAATGTCATCTAAGCTTCTCCACACACCTATTTGGGAAATATCAATTTTGTTCGCCGCACCCTTAAAGTAACTTTTTAATTTTTGATTGACCCATCGCACGTGAACATCCAACACTGCGGCATAAGCAGCAGTAACATTTTCGGGGGGCTGTTTGGCTTCAACTGCCGGTTCATTTTTTGAAGACGCTACATCAGCTAACAAAAGTCCCGCTGACAACGCCTCTGCATACAAATGCTTCTGGATCTCGATCCCAGACAAATTTGTCCATTTCTCAGGATCTAATCTTGCCGCGGCCACGGCTTCAGCTTCTACCAGAGCCATATAATGCTTAACGCCTGTTATATTGATGCGAAATTCGGAGCGGCCGGTATCCCCATCTTCCGCGGATTTCGGTTCTCTGTAAGGGTTTAGTCGAATGATTCTTCTGATAACGTCTGTCTTAAGCTTACTAATTTGTCCCGCGGCTTTCGGGGTTTCGGAAACAGTTTCAAGCCGCCGAAGATCTCTTTGAGCTCCCAGAACAAATTCTGATGTAGCAAGTGAAAATTTCCGGTCGAGTTCCTCAAACTGCGCGTATGCATCCCGATACTTTCCGGTATTAATCAACTCAATTAAAGCTTGCTCGGCAACCCGCCATTGCTCGCGTCCATAATCAAAAGTATCCGTTTTTAGTTCGCGGCGTGATTCGGAACGGGCGCGAAGCCCGACTTCTTTCCGCATTTCGGAGCGGCCCTCGGGATGCTGCAATTCGTAACGGCCGATCCCTGCGAGTTGCGCGGGAGTTGCTTTGGCATAAGCGTCTTTATCATCTTTTTGAATTCGCGAACCATCGCTAAAAACATAAACCCCACTGTCGAGTGACTCCGGCATTCCTAAGAAAGGCCAATGCCCGTCGGCTAAGGGTCTTGACAGGGCTTCCACGGCTATAGTGAAATTAACATCAGGATCAATTGCTTCTATGCTTGGCCATGCCCTTAAAATTTCTGATATTTCAGCTCGGTGCGCGTAAATGGCGGCGGCACGATCCACATCATTTTCAAACTTAGAATTTTTCAATAATTCAGATAAAAGCCCGCCTTTTACCTCCCGGTGAATTTTATTAATATCCGGGTCAGCGCCAAAGCCAGGCAAGGCTTTTAACTGTCTCTCATACATCGAAATAAAAGTTCTTAGACTTTCAAGAAAGTTGTTCGCCTTTTCGTCAGCCCGAGATTCGGAGCGGGCTTTGAACTCCATGCGCCAAACAGGCTGATCACTATCAAAATATTTTTGGCTGTCGAGAAAATAATGAACCCGAAGCTTTGCGGCTGCATTTCGAAATACCTCGTCGCCAACCCCCTTATCTAACCAGCTTTCGACGCCAAACTTAACATCATATTCAGTCGCATCGCGCCATTCAGCTCCATTTTTTTTACCCTCACTTTCATGCGCGAGAATAAAAACACGTGACTCTGTTAATCTTGTAATCAAGTCATCCGCCGTAATTAATCTTCGCGATTCAGAGCGGACAACGTCTGCGATGAGCGGTTTGCGCGCCGTGGTTGGTGATTTGAGCTGACTACTGATCGCTGGTAACTGACCGCCGAAATTGCGTGATTCGGAGCGCGGTTTGGTAAAAATCATTCTTCTAATTTTTCCGCCTAAATGACTTTGCGGATCGGGTTCTGAGTTCTGCCAAATCTTCCAACCCTGCCGTAGAAGAGGGGCTAAATACTGATGATAGATGGGAGCGAATGCCGTGTCGGACTCATGAGTATCGGCAAACTCAATAATGAGTCGTCCTTCCGGCAGTATTTTGCTTGCCAGATTTCTCCAAAATTCGACTGCTACATCCGCCGATGTCACTTTGGGGCTTATACGCGGCTCATAGTACCAGACGTTTTTTAATCGGATTACTTCGTACGGGGACGGATCCCGAACCACATCCAGCAAATCTCTTTCTTCGATTTCAACATTTTTCATCTCGCTAATTGCAGCCGTCTCTTTCAAAAGTCCTGCAATAAAATGATTGCTATCATTAAATACAACTTTTCTATTCGGTGGAAGCGAGTAGATAAAGTCAGACACTACTACTCCCGAAGCCAAATCTAAGTATCCATTTGTTACCATATTTACTTCCGGTAACACCGGGGGAACCCAAGCTTTATCACTTATAAACGCATTATTCTTTTCCACCAAGATATTCGCAAGGTACCTGCCCAATAAATCAATAAGGTGATATTCTTTTTCCTCTTTTCGAGAGCTTTTGTTAATAAATTGCTCGACTTCATCGGGGACACGCGATGCTTTGCCAAAAAGAATCGCGCGCGGATCTGTGTTGACTGAAACCCATGCACGACGCCATTGTGTCGGATTCAAGCTTGTTTCCATCATAAAGAACGCAGCGTTCAGAACCTTTTGATCAAAATTATTTCCAGAAATAATTTTTAAAAAAGGAGTTTGTCCAAAATGAGACCGAATTTCATCCAGCAGTTCTTGTTTTCTCATTTCCGAGCGGATTTTTGAGTGGACAGATTCCCATCTTTTCGCGTTTGCCTTTTGCTCTTCACTGCCGTAGAAAAATTCTGTGACGGCATCATAAACCCACCCGCTTTGTTCAAAGTAAGCGATCGAGGCCTCCTGCGAAAGATACTTACTCCGGAGATCCTCCAGCGTATAACGATTCCAATGCAATTCTTGCAATTCAAATTGCTCGGCCAATACTGATGCAAAGTCACTTAACTCTCCCACCCGCGTCTCGGCTGAAATTGGAATCATAAGATCAATTCCGAGATACGTTTCTCTCACTTGAACCCGGCCATAAGACCATGCCGGAGCCGCGCTGTTAAAGTTCATAAGAATTTCTCGATTTTTTTCAGAAAGTGTTTCTTTATTGAAACGGATTAAAGCATGCGGCGGCAAATCAGGATCTCTTCCTTGAATATCTTTGCGGTTTGCCGAAGTGTTAGTGGTTTCGATATTTTTTCGAAAAAGAATTTTGACGGATTCTAAAAGTGGCTCGTCGACCAAAGCATCCCATTCATTTTCGGCATAAACAACTCCGTCCATTGGGCTTTCGTTAGGTTCAATTTCTGCAATTTTTTGATCGCGCGATTCGGAGCGGGTAATTTTATCCATATACTCTTTCGCGGCACCTTCGGCTTTTGCCCTGCTCATTCCTTCAATTCCCAAAAGAGCATTTTCAATTCCTCCGCGTATTAGCGCTTCATTTGCGCCTTGTGCTTCTTGCGCCGCCCTACTTTCAGAGCGAGTGATAATTTCCACCGTAGGGCTCGGAGAGCCCGTATCGCGTACATCGTGAAGCGTATCTCGGGAAGAATTAGACGAGATGCCGGATGCGAGGGACGCTTCACTCGCGCTACTGTGCCCTAGCATCACTTCGCGATAAAGGTTGGAATTTTCAACCTGTGTCAGGCGCGGTGTGAGAGTGCCGTAGCTGATGTCATGCTCGCGGAATAAAGTTTTGAGGCCGTCGGTGTGGAAGCCTCCGGTCATCACAATCGCCTTGTCGGTATGAGCGAGCTCTGCTTCAATTTTTTGAAAGAAAACTTCTTCACGCCGGGTCGCGAAACCGTAGAAAGAGAAGGCGCTATCAAAAGCAGTTTGAACCTGCTTTTGATAAGGTGTCTGGATTCCCGCCTGCGCGGGAATGACAGAACTTTGTTCTTTGTTCTTTGTTCCTTGTTCGGAAAGGCTATCAGCCTTTGAGTTATGGTTTTGACTTTTAACCTTTAAGCTTTGACCTGAAAGTGATTTCACTCGTTCAAAAAACTTTTGTGGTTCGAGTTGATCTTTTTGTGAAATCACTTTCTGCCATTCGTCGCGGCTTAACTCGAGATTTAATAATTTTCTGACTAATTCCGCATCACGAAAAAGGGCAATCAACTCCGACCCTGTCCACATCGGATGTGCACAACCTTGTACACATCCGATGTGGACAGGGTTGTGTTCGTTTTGATCGAGCAGTTTGTCAAAAAGCTTTCTGATTTCAGCAAACAGTGAATTTGGCTCGACCTCGTAACGTAAAATTAAATATCCTGCTTGCAGCGCAAAATTCGGATAATCAGAAAATTTCAAGCCCTTCGGCCCGGCCTCTTCAACCAGCTTCTCAATAAAAAAGCGTGGCAGCGATTCTGTCTTTCCAGAAGAAGCTTTGATGGTATTGAGATTGATGTGCTGTTCATCGAAGAGTTCGAGTTTTTGAATGAGTTCGTTGCGAACTCCTTTCTTTTTCATCCACTCAATGATTTGTTTTCTTTCAATCTCAGCGGCTTGTTTGGCTGTTATTTTCTGTTCGTCTAAGTCTGAAGGTTTTGGGCTATGGTTTTGACCTTTAAGCTTTAAGCTTTGGGCTCGCGGCTGCTTCAACTTCTCTTCCATGCTTTGCAAAACGAGCAGCCGCGTCAGCTGCGGCCATTCGATTTGCGACATAAGGCTATGGAGGTCCAAATCTAAATTTTCTTTCGCGAGCTTTGCAAGGCTTGAAACAAACGGAATAAATTCGCGATGGCCTTTTTCAAATTTCTTCCACTCGCTCAGAATATTGCGCTTTTGCGGTGGAAGCATTTTCGAAGCAAGTTTATCGAGCTCACTATCAAGGCCGTTTAAAAAGCGTTTCGTTTCTGTGTCACGGCTATAAACCGCTTTGAGCGCTTCATAATTTTTGCGGTACAAGTCTGCTTTTTCAATTCCAACGCCTTTGATTTCGTCTGTTGGGGACTGTCCCTGCATGGGGACTGTCCCCTGTGGTACTAAGGAACCATTGGGGTCAGTCCCGCACGCGGCTTGGGACAGACCCCGTTCCGAGCCCTCCAGCAAAAACCAATCGGCACCCGTGATCTGTCCGCGTTTGGCAAGTTCATCCCAAAGTTTTTTATTTGTCTCCGCGTCAGGGAAAAGTTTTAAATATTCCGGATTGAGGTTCTCCGAGGCGCCTTCGACAAAAATGGTCTTGAATCCGTAGTTTTTATTCAGATAAACCATCAAGTCGCGAATCTTTTGCTGAGCTTCATAATTCGTATGCGCGTTTTGAATATGCAAAATCATTTTAGGATTGGGACGCGCAGGAGCTTCGTAGAAGTCTTCTACGCTCGCAAGTTCAGCCGGGATATCAATTTGCATCAGCTTGGGTGTTTCCGCTCGCGGAGACAAATCGATACGCATGCCCGCGTCAGCGAAGCATGTATTTATAGTGAAGAAAAAGACCAGGGCCGCGGCCGTAGTCTTCTTCAACACACTATTTATGTGATCAAGAGAAGTTTGTGTCATAAGTTGTTTTCTTAAAAAAATATAACCTTAAGGACTCTGTATTGGAAACGCAGCGGATGAAATGATCATTATTGCTATGTTTTGATCTTGCGAATTGATGTTTTTTTGATTAAAATTCGCCCAAAAGCTGTCCTTTGTGACAGCCGGTGAAATTAATGCCGTTTACGGGCTTTGCGGGATCGGCGGACAGGTTTTTTACGGAACGGTTTTTTGGTCTGGGGAGGAGTCCATTTTCTTCTCAATGTATTCTTAGGTTCAGTTGTATAAGGAATAAAATTACGGAGTTTGGTAATGCTCGTTTCCAGCTCTGGCGTCAAAGGCGCTTCCACTTTTAGCTGCTGCTGCGTTACGGGATGTTCAAAAGCGAGGCTGGCCGCGTGCAGAAAAAGTCTTTTGAGCCCGATTAATTTTTGTAACGAGCGGTTCCATTTAAAATCACCGTATAATTTATCGCCCGCTACGGGATGTCCATGCGACGCGCATTGAATCCGGATTTGATGCAATTTTCCAGTCACGAGTTTCGCGGCAATCAAGCTCATGCGTGAGCCTTCAAAATATTCCAAAACCGTATAGCCCATCACTGCGTTCACGGGCGCATCTTTCTGGACGCTCGCCCGGCGCATTTTATTATGCCGACGCACACCGAGATGATCGTTCCATTTTCCTTGCGGCGGAGAAACACGCCCGCCGCCAACCACGACATGATAAATTTTCTGCAAAGAATGCTTTTCAAACATGAGGCGCAGCTTTGTCGCTACCGCCGCGGATTTGGCCGCGAGTAAAATTCCGGAAGCCTCTTGGTCAAGGCGATGCAAAAGCCAAATTACGCCTTTGGGAGTTTCGAAAGTACGCTGAACAAAATCATAATGTCCAAGAAATGCGGCGTGACCCTTTTGGCCCTCGAGTTTTTTCTTTTCATTGATCGGATTGGGATGCGAAAGAATACCGGAAGGCTTATTGATTAAAATAAGATGGTCGTCTTCGTAAACAATCGGAAACTCGGTATATTGAGGCATAGGAAATTTTAACATAGGCCGGAGGCCCAAGCCCCGAGGGTTTTAAGTTTTAAGCTAACAGCTAACTACTCAATAACCTCGTGCCTCCGGTCTCCGAACTCCGAACTAGTTTTTATTTTTCGTTGCGTTTACGTGAGTTTTCGTCGAGATACCGCTTACGCAGACGAATATTTTTCGGCGTAATTTCAACAAGCTCATCATCCGCGATAAATTCAAGCGCGAAATCAAGCGTCATTTCACGCGGCGGAACAAGCTGAATCGCTTCATCCGCGCCGGATGAGCGCATGTTGGTCAATTTCTTTTCGCGGTTTGCGTTTACAACCAGATCATTGCCCTTATTGTTTACGCCGACAATCATGCCCGTATAAAGCTCAGCGCCGACATGCACAAAAATTTCGCCGCGCTCTTGCAAGCCCCAAAGGCCGTATGCAACCGCTTTGGCATTATTCTGTGAAATCAAAACTGCGACTTGGCGATTCTCAATTTCACCGCGGAAAGGTTCATAGTCGTGAAAGATTTGGTTCAAAACAGCGGTGCCGCGAGTCAGCTGCAACAACTCACTGCGTAAACCGATTAAAGCGCGCGAGGGAATCAAATACTCAAGACGCACTGTCCCCACGGCACTGTTAATCATGACTTTCAAATCGGCTTTACGACCGCCAAGGCGTTCAATAACGGTACCCTGAAACTCGGGATCAACTTCGATCACAAGCTCTTCAATCGGTTCCATTTTAACGCCGTCAACATCTTTATAAATAACCTGCGGGCGTGAAACTTCGAGTTCATAACCTTCACGGCGCATCATTTCGATCAAAATCGCTAAATGCAATTCACCGCGGCCTGAAACTTTAAAACGGTCTTCATTGGGAACCGGTTCAACTTTAATACCGACGTTGACCTTGGCTTCATGCTCAAGACGTTCACGAATATGGCGTGATGTTAAAAATTTTCCGCCGTCTTTGCCGGCAAGCGGGCTTGTATTGTGAGAAAAGAACATCGAAATCGTCGGTTCATCGATATGAATCGCAGGCAAAGCTTCGGGCTTATCGGGCGAAGTCAAAGTATCCGCAACACGCACATCACCGGCTCCGGCAATATGAACGATATCGCCCGCCAAAGCTTCATCCACTTCAACTTTTGGCAGCCCCTTGTGCTTTAAAATTTTAGTTACTTTGCCGCGCTCAACTGTTCCGTCCGCGCGTTTCACAAGCATAATCGGATCGCCGACTTTGATTCTACCTGTAGCAACGCGGCCAATCGCGACATGCCCCACATAAGGGTCATAAGCAAGCATCGTTACAAGCATTTGAAACGGTGCTTCGATATCAGCAACCGGCGGAAGAACGCGGTGCATAATCGTTTCAAGCAAGGGAGTAATATCTTTGGATTCATCTTCCAAATTCATTTTTGCCCAGCCTTCTTTGCCGGACGCGTAAACAATCGGAAAATCAAGTTGCTCTTCTGTTGCATTCAATTCGCAAAAAAGGTCAAACGCCATGTTTTCAACTTCTTTGGGGCGCGCGTTCGGACGATCAACTTTATTGACCACGAGAATCGGCTTCAAATGCAGTTCGAGTGATTTGCGCAATACGAATTTTGTTTGCGGCATCGGCCCGTCAAGCGCGTCAACGAGCAGCAAAACTCCGTCAACCATGCGCAGAATACGTTCAACTTCGGAACCGAAGTCAGCGTGACCGGGAGTATCGACAATGTTAAAAGTAATGCCTTTATAAACAAGCGATGCATTCTTTGAAAAAATCGTAATTCCGCGCTCACGTTCAAGCGGGTTGAAATCCATAACAGTTTCTTCGCCTTCTTTGAAGACGTAAGTCCCACCTGCTTTGAGCAAGGCGTCAACGAGAGTTGTTTTGCCGTGGTCAACGTGAGCTACGATTGCGAAGTTACGAACATCCTGTCTGCGTTTTTGAGTTGGCACTGTTTCCTTTTTGAGCTCTGCGCTTTAAGCGCAACCGTTAATGCGAACCTTTTCCTAATTATCTGTATTGATGAATTTCGATTGGTTGAAGCCGCGAATTATACAGCAACACATCTCAAGCTCCAAGCATCAAGTTCGAGATACACTCGATTGAATTAAATAATTTTTATCACCTGAATGTTATATCACGCCTCTTGGAATACGTCCGATAATCATCTAACTTCTAACTAGGAAGCATTCGCGCTCTCTTTCGAGGACGCGGATCCGCTTTGGGGGCGGATTAAATTGAGAGGATACACAGTATGAAAACGAATTTGGACACATTGCATCGTCTGATTCGGGTAATTCTAGGTATCGTTCTGGCGGTTGTTGAATATAAACTCAAAATTCACATGGGGCTTTATTTTGTGGCAGCCCTGCTGGGATTAACGGGGCTTTTTGGTTTTTGCCCGTTGATGGGTTTCTTCAAAAAAGATTAACAGAGTCAACCCGACAAAATTCCGGAAACGCTTTTTGTTTCCGGAGTTTCCTTTTAAATGAGCACTCAACTTACGGAACAGCGTGAACGCAAGTTAAATGTGCGAATTTACACCGGGTGCTTCGCTTCAAGAACCCGGTGTTTAGTCGAAACTGCGAGGTGGTTTTCCATTATCCCGTTACTACCAAACGAATATCACGCGGCAATTGCTTCGCCAATGAACGAAAAACTTCTCCGCGCAACATATTGACCAACGCGCTTTTTTTCGTGGTGCCAATCAAAACAGTTTTAATACCCAACTGTTTGGCGGCAGACGCAATTAAACGTCCGGGATTGGGGCCCATTTGCCAAACAGGCACGGCGGTAATCCCCCGCTTTTCTAATTCTTGCTGCGAACGAATGAGAACTTCGAGCGATTCATGCGAAGGCTCAACTTCTTCCAGCAGCATGGACGTCGCCGGAGCTTCTTCGACATAAGCCAGATAAACCGTATTCTCTTGTTGAACTTTCGCGCGCAAAGCCACTTCTTCGAGTAAATTGATATTTAAATATTTGAGCGCCACAAGCGTTGATCCATGATAAAGGCCTTCAAGTTCAACGGCTTCATCCACAGTCAGCACATTGACCGCGCTCTCGCCAAGCGGAATTGAAATCGCCGGACGTGTCGCAAGTTTTGAAATGTGCCTCAACACAAGCCCGCCGCCAATAATGGCTGTCACGAAAAGCAGCGCGTGAATCTTTTCAATGCAAATTGTAATTTCAACAAAAACAAGGACGGCGGCGGAGACAATTAAAAGCCCGCGCTCCCAAGGCTTGACCGCAAGCTTCATATTCGTCGCGCAAATAATTAAATTTAAACTGATCGCCCCCACCACGCCTACAGCATAAAGCGAAGCGAGACCCACCATATCACTTTCAAAAAGCAAAACACCTATCGGAATTGAAACCGCGATTAAAAGCGGCAGCCAGGGCATCCCAAAACGGTTCAGCTTCGCAAAAACAGCCGGCAACTCCTTATCTTTCGCGAGCGAAAACTGAATATTCACGAGGGCCGTCACCGCGGTGTTGGCTGCGGATAAAAGTAAAAAACCAAAAACAAATGAAACCACGACACCATACCAAGGTCCGACATAATAATCCGCCAAAGCACGCAGCATATCTTCGGTATGCTCGCCAGGCAAAAGGCCGGGAATCGCGTTCATCGCTACGCCAAGCAAAAATGTCAAAATGGAAACTTCTAAAAGAACAGGTAAAATCGCGCGGCGCGCGGTTTTTTCAACCGGCTGCACCATAATACCCGTCATATTCGCAACCGCCTCAACGCCTGAAAGCGCTAGGACAATTCCGACAAAAGTGCTCCAATTTTTTGGCCAATCATGCGATGGCATTTCAAAATGAACATGCGGCAGCTGCGGCAGCGTATACACAAATAAAATAATCGCCGCCAGAGACGCAAGCACGGCGATGAAAGCCGCAGCCCAGCTCGCCTTGCCCGGCCCAATCCAATTCATGAGCCCAACCGCTATAATCGAACCAATCGCCCAAAGTTCAGGATGCGGGAGATTAAAATAGTGGAAGGCATCGAGCGCGGAAAGCGCGGCTGTTACAACATAATCCGCGACAAGTAAGAGCGCTCCAACCACGGCGAGAATCTGTGAACGGCTTTTTACTGCCGAGTAAACCCCTCCGCCGTCCGGAAAAAGTTTGCAGATAATCATGTAGCAAACGCCGACTACCGCGGTCAGCGCCGCCATGAGGCCAAGGAAAAACCAGGAAGCATGTCCGGAAAGCGCGAACGCGATACCCAGCACATAAGCTTTGCTCGTGCCCCAGTCGCCGTAAAGCAGAGCACCAGCCTGATACCATTTGAGGTCGCGCGGCCGGTTGACGCGCTTTAAAATCATCACAAGCGCGGTCTCTTAGAAAGTCTCTGTGCCGACTGCGTCAGTCCAACCGAAGATCGTGAAGTGTAAAAGATTGAGAAGTTCATGGATTTAGTCGGATCAATATAGCAGAACGCTTTCACAAATCAACTATCAGATAAATAAGGCGAGACAGGCCGAAAAAGACTATTGAGAAGGAACTTAACGGCGGCGGCGGGAAAGCAAAGCGGCTTTTCTGAGATACTTCCGGATGAGTTTAACTTTTTTAGGGATCCGGCGTTTGCGCAGAACATTTTTATTGAAAACAACTTCTTTTTCCAATGAAGTTTTCCGGCCCATTTCCGCGTATTCGCTGACATCATCATGATGCTCTTCGGGACAAGAGTAAAAGCCCCGCCGAAAAATAGAGGCGTCTGAAAATGTTTCGCGCTTCAAAAAAACTCCTCAACTACTTCCCTTAAAACAAGATAATGCACATTGCATGCCAAATAAAAATATTTGAATGATTGGAAATTTATTACAGTAGAACATTTAATGCAGGGCAAAATAATGCGGTTGAGTGCTGCGCACTCAGAGCAGGAACGAGCTTGTGGTTGAGCCTTCAGCTCAGAACTAAAACAAAACAGTCAAGCTGCCTTGCAGCTTGCTACTACACACCGCGCATCATGGCGAAACGTCGCTCGGTGTAAATTCAGCCATGTAAGTTGCGTGCCAAGCATCTGCTAGTCAAATTTATTCCACTGTGATTGATTTTCGTTGCGGTTGCACTTTAGGCGCAGAGTAAAAATAACACAGTCAGGCGGTTCCCATCCGCCATCCATCTTCCGGGGAGTAGGGGGTTGGAAGACAGAAAAACGGATGAGAAACCTGATTTAAAATTATGCCTGTGTTGAAAATCTCCGTGCTGACATCACAAAGTTTTCAAGCACATCGACAATCGACAAGTTTCTTACCCCTGCAAGCGGCGCACCACGATTGCCGTAAACAACCAAGGCTTCAGGAGTAGAACCCAGCAATTGCGCCACACGCATGGCCTGCTGTTCAACGCTTAGGCTGTTCATAGCACTGCTTGCGCGGACTTCAACCACCTCATTCGCATCAATACGTTGATTACCTTTCATAAATCTCACATAAGCATCCAACGGACCAGATTGCGATTGCAGAATCCATTTCGCGTTCACACTGGGCAATTGCTGTTTAAGCGCAACAACCTTAACTTCACTGTCCTTATCAAAATAGAGCACAAGCTTTTTATTGGGTGAGCTGCTTGCCATGGATTGAATTAAAAGTGCGTCCGGATTTACAAGCAAAACATACCCCGAAGTTTGCGCAAAACTTGAAGCTCCAAAATCCACACTGGGCAATTGCGCCAACAATTTCTGCAAGCGAGCTGTTTCTAATTCCGAAGCAACCGACGCGCTTTCGCTTAAAGCCGCGGATAAATCACGAAATTCCGACCGATTCTTTCCGGAATCCCCCTTCTTTTTTTTCTGCGGAGCTTTGGGCGGAGCTTTTTCATTCCCCGCTACTTTAGTTTGCTTCAATACAGCCAATACCTTACTTACTCGTTCTTGCTTGGGGTTAGTTCCTGAAGGAAGTTTTGGTCTAACTATTTTCGAACTTCTACCCATATCGGTCCGGCGCCTTTTCCCTATAAGATTTGGACTCTCCACATTCTCGGGCGGCAAGAATTGTCTCAGCAATTCACCCTCTGCCTCCGCCAACACTTGGAGTTTTTCGGCAATTGTCATGCGCAGAGTACCAAACTTTTGCCGAACCATAACGTCAACACCGTCATGTTGAAAACGCGGCGCCAATTCTAATAATTTCAATCCAAACGCTCCCAAATCGCCATTCAACCCGGAGACTCGCGCTTCCAATGCGGCGACCTCTTTTTCTAAATCTGCGTTCGGCTCAATTTTTCCATCGAACGCCAACTCTTTATTCACACCTTGGCGGAGCTGCTCGGCAAGGTCCTCAGCATCAACTTCAACGTGTTTAATGACAGCCTTTTTATGAGGCGACAAAGCTGAAATATCAGCTTGTAAAGCACTCAGTTCCTCTATCGTTTTATGATCGGCTTCGCCACTCGTTGAAATCTTCCCCTCAACAATTTCTTCAGCCCGCGGCGCTAAACTTGTCTCGCTCCATTGCAATAATTCAGCGGCTCCCTGTCCTGTTTTTCGAACAGTGTCCAATCGCTTTTTCCCTAAACTCACCGCAAGTCTGACATGCGCCATTGAAAAATTACTTTTTCCTTGAACAGAAGCGGCTGGTCCGGAGAGAGCAGCAGGCTTGCTCAGTTTTAGAATCGCAGTTTGAAGCGCTAACAACTCTTCAACCAATCTCTTTTCGTCCAGATTTGAGGGCTTTAAAATCTCATCATTAATTTGTTCCGTCAAAGGCAAGAGATCTTGAGACTGCCACGCTATTAATTCAGCAATTCCCTGACCCGATCTTTGCGCTTCAGCCAAACGCGGCTGCCCCATTTTCAATGCCAAGCGTACAAGCGTAAAATTTGATTTTAATGGCGGTGTTTTCTGTTTTTTTGCTTGAGCCGCCGGGCGTGAAAACATAAATTCACGGAACGAACTTTCATCCTGGGTCACCACAGTAAAGGGCAAAGAGCCGTGATAATAATATTCCGGTTCATTCTCATCAAGAACAATGCCTGTAGCTTGAAGAAGTCTTCTGATCGCGGCGGCAACCGGGGCGCCAGATTGAGTTGAGGCTGTTGTCGCGGCACGAATTTTACTTGCCGTGCCGAAGAGCCATTTTCCCAAATTGACAAAGGGACTCGCGACAGCTCGAAAAATATTATAAGTGGATTTTCTGATTTTACTGGCTACATCAAATGCGGCCACATAAAAAGTGGTAATACGCAGCTGGCCGGCAACCGCAAATTCAAAAAATAAAATATGGTCTCGCTGTCTTTCAAAATAATCGGCAGTCAACGTTTCTGCGGCATACAAATTACCGTTTTTCAATTCTGCGCTCAAAATTTCCCGCACCAATCTGCGCGCCTCTGTGACTTGAGCGTCATAGAACTGATTTTGAAAACGCATATCATCAAACGCTTTTCTGATGCTTTCAGCCGCTGCATCCGAAATTTTTAAATGTTCTCGAAGCGATTGCACAAACTCCGCGTGTACGGAAACTTCCTTGGCAAGGTCATTGTGAATCACCAAGTTTTTTTGGCCTGCGAGTCGTTTTCCGGAATCCTGCGTGATGGTCATAATGTTTGGACTAATACGAGCCAAGCCAAACCATCTTTCCAGAAATCGAAATGGCAAGCTGGCAATTCCATCGGCTTGTTTACCGAACAATTCAGAAGCTTTGGCGCGCTGCCAGAGACCAAGCAGTTTCCCATCAGGAATTGTATTGACCACATGCGAAGCTGTATTAACCATAGGCGGGCCATAATGTGCCGCTTCGGTATGGCTAAGACGTTGGGCAAAAACACGCACAATACTGGGGGCATCACTAAAAAGCTTGTTCCAAAACTGCCATATAATACGAATATTTAATGGTGATTCTACCAAAGCGACTCCCGGTAAAGTCTGAGAAACTAGAAGACGGCTGAAATCCGCACGAAAAATTAATTTAAAAAACCATTTACTAAAGGACCAAACAAAAGCCTGCAACGAATTTGTTTTTATTTGGGCCCAGTTTTGGATCATGGCTTTTAAAATACTTCTTACTAAACGGTAAGAAAAAACAGCGATATAAGGAACCGCGGCGACCACGATGAAATTAATTGAACCATAGAGAATAGCAGCTAAAAGCGATCCGGGCGCAGCAAACCATCCTGAAGGCAGGAAAATATTATCATGCTTGTAATAAACGATGACCGCTCCGACAACCAAAATTAAAAAAGGGTAAAACTTTCCGACAAGCCATTTAAGAGGACTTTCAAAAATATGGCTGCGCGTTTCATCCATCGAATTTTTAATTTCACGATGACGGCGCTGGTCTTTAAGCGGTTTTCCTTCCGTGTCGTATCCAACATATTGGCCAAATTCAGAAACTGATTTCAATAATGCGGTGCGGTCCTTCTCAATTTCGCCTTTCGAAGCATCAAAACCAAACGGATGCATATCGCCCATTTCAGCCGCCTGCAGCGAAAGAAAGAGAACCAGGTGGGCCATACTGCGATTTTGAACTTGTAAAGCAACAGTAGCAACTTCCGACGGATGGAAAGAAATATTGTCTTCCCCCGGAAACGGCAAAAATAACCGGTTAACCCACTTCGCATGGAGATGCGATTTTTGCCCCAAAATTCCGGCGAGCACCGTATCTTTGTTGGCCATTCCGAACACTCGTCCGCGGCTATACTCGCGCAAATTCATCATCTGCGTTTGATGCCGTAATTGCATTTCAATTTTCTCCATATCCTTGGCGGCGGCCGCGTCATTGACTGATGCAAACTGCTGGCCCGTCGAAGTCGTAAAAATATAAATCGTATTCTCATCGACATAAAACGAACGGCTGTCATCCGCTCCCACGCGAATAGGACTGCCGTCTAAATGCTTATTATTGAAAGCCTCTAAAAGAACGTTTCCATCCACAGAAACAGCATCGTAATTCCCGAATTTAAGCTCCATCAACTTGGTGCCCAAGCGACTAGTGTCTTCACTGTTTTCCACGCCCACAAGCACCATCTTGACGGGCTGAGAATTTTTGGCAGGTTTAACCGGCAGCACAAAATGGGACTGAACCTCTTCCGCTTTCTTTGCTCTCTTCACTTTTTTTGACGCCCTTTCTGCGTCTCTTTCGTTTTTTTCCACTTGCTCCGCCAAAATTTTCTTTTGTGCCAAAGCAATTTCGGATTTTAAATTCTTTTGATTCAATTTCCCGGCTTCAAGTTTTTGGCCAATCATACCCACTTGAGCTTTAACAAACATGTTCATATCATGAGAGTCCGCAGAAAATTTATTTCCGGGCCCGACAGAAAATTCCATTAACTGTGACTCAATCCATTGTAGCCGCATTAAATTCCATAACGCCTCGCCCGAAAGCTGATTTTCGCTTTCCCCTCCCTCACTGACCCAAGAATTGTCGAGCAATTTAAAATGAAAAGCCATTAACCGCAAATTTTCAGGAATCCAACTGTCCGGATCCAAAATATTATCGGGAATGGTCTGAAGATTAGGATTACCCGTCAGCGGAATAAACCGGCCGGACTGCCGCACCTCCGCGTCCGTTAACTCTTTGGCGCCGGTTAAATTGATGCCGCGAATTCTAAATTTTCCGTCCGTCCCTTTATCAATCGCAAGAATCTGTCCTTTGGTCTGCTCCAAATCGTAGCGGCCAGTGTAAGCGGGCTTACCATCCGGTAATTTAACCTGCGCCGCGAGTTTTTCCGAAAGCACCACGTAGCGCTGGCCCGATTCATGAAACGCAATGCTGAGCGGCTGTAAAAATCCCGCGAAAACAACGCCCGCCGGATCCAAAGTATCCGATGCGACAAAGCCATAAGATCCGCTTCCGCGTTTTTGTATGATCAAAACCGCAGAGTACAAATCATTCCACGCAAAAACTTCCGTGGCTCGCGCGGCAAAACTTTCAATACGGTCCGCCGGAATTCTTTTCGCAAAACTGAATTGATTACTCGTCTGGCTTCGTAAAATAAAATCTTTGACCCACCCCTGAATTTGATCCTGGCCAGCCTTAGGATGTCGAGCAATCTGCTGCGAGAAATGCGCTTCCCATGCCTGCGTAAATTCCGCAATCTGTTTGCGTGTGGGTGCCGCGCGATTAGCGGGATCTTTAGAAAGCTTCCCGTTTTTAAAAGCCGCTTCAAAAGAACGCCCGGCGGCATCTTGAAAAGCCAAACGAAATGAAGCATGCCACATCCCTTTGGTATGCAGTAAATCGAGTAACCCGGCTAGTTTAGGCGAGTCACCCAAAGTGGCATTATCAATATCCAGAACACTTTCAAGCCACATACCCTGCTGCGTATGATCCAAACCTTTCAGAGTTCCAATTCCATCCTCAAAATACGCAAAAAAGTCATTGTCACCGTTCGCGGACGCCAAATTTTGAAAATTTTCCACTCTTTTCGTCTGCCAATTCCCTTCTGAATCCTGGTAGCGGTAATCGACGGCCATCGGTTTGTCAAAAACAAACGGATGCGTTTCAATAATGGCGGGCCGACTCGAAGTCCCAAAACGGATATGCATGTGAAATGAAACTGAATCCGCGTTTTTTAAATTTCTAAGGATTTTTTTGATTCCTTTTTGAACTTCGCGACGCCATTCTTCTGACACACTGCGGCGGCGGCCCACAAGAATTTTAATATCAAGAAGAATGGTTTTACCGTCTTTTGTTTTCAGATAAATGCGGCCGCCTTTTGCCTGTCCGCCGCGCACCTGGGTAATAGCATCAATTTGTTCCATAATAAAAAGCTCTTCTGCGAAATAAGCGGATTTTTCATTCGGATCAACATCGCTTAAATCGAGAACTTGATCTTCGTTACCGCAGCAAGCTTTATGCGGATCGGCGGGAGGAAAAAGTATGTCTTTAAAAAACGACCAAATAATCACAATACCTGCGGAGAAAAATAATACCGGTGATTGAATCCAATGATTCAACATAGACGCATTAAAATAATTCTGCCAGTTAGAAACTAATTCCAACGTAGGCACCAACCACAGAGCTTTGATTTCAGGAAAAAGCGTCAACACCGCCCAGCCGGCAATTCCCGTACTGAAAGCCCAGCCAAACCAACGGATTAAACTCATGCGCCATTTACCAGCGTCTATAAAATGGGTGAAAGCTCCAAGGATGAGCGGCATACCGGGGGTCACTGATGCGATCCAATGCCAGACGCTTTTTCCACCCAGCCAGTTTTTGAGACTCAAATCCGGTTTACCTACCAAGAGCGACATAATCGTATGCCCCCACTCATTTAATATAAAAGTACCGGTCCATGCCAAACGGAAAGCCACAATTGCTTTCAGAACAATTAATGAATTTATTCCGAGCAAAAAAATTACGCTTAATCCACCGACCATTTCAAACGCCGGCCAAACCCACATTTTCCAGGAATTCCGGGATGAGAAATTGCCGGCAGCGGAGGCTACGGGCGACTCTTCACGTCTTTTTTCACCAATCAAGTCGTATAACCTATAAAGATATTGAAATAAGCTTCCACCGTTTTGCGGCACAGCCTCTTCATAAATTTGACTTTCAGTGTCAGTATCAAATTTCGCTTCAATTGCCGCACGGAGAGAATCAACTTCATCAGCCGACCAACCTTCCAAGCCGGCTTGAAGCGATGGAAGCTGTCCCAAAAAGAGTCCTTTTTCCAATGCTGATGCGGGGATTTGCGCAACTGATGCAGCATTGGTCGATATGCCAATCGGAGCTGTTGTTGTTTTTCTATGAAAAATTTTAAAATAAATCCATCCAAACATTGTCGTGAGAATCAGCCACGCAGCAACCGGCCAAAAGGCAATCCACGATTTCAGCCGCGGATGATTATTCAAAAAATCTATTTGATCAATTTTTGAATCGACAAATTTAATTCCCTTTGTTGCCGGGAAATAAATCCACGTATTGTATTTGTCTGAAAAAAATCCTGCAAATTTGCTCCACCGCGATTCTCCCGGTGACTCCGGCTGAGGATTCGCAACTTTTGCTGCGCTTTGCCTTTCCAATTCCCTTTTCACGAGCTCAGCTTCTAACCGTGCAAGCTCCGCTGCTTTCTCAGATTTTATTCTTTCGGATTCTTCGAGCTGCCGCGCAGCTACTTGCTTTTGAAGTTCCAATTTTTCGTCAGCCGCAAGCTTTGCAGCTTCTTCAAGTTTTTTTTGCTGCTCAGCCGCCGCCAATCTTTCGGCTTCTTGCTGATGCTGCATTGCTGTTAGCCTAGCCTGAGTTTCATTCGCCATCATTTTTTGGAGCCATCCGCTTGGCTTCGTTTCAGGAGCAACCGCCTCAACCTGCGTGGCTAATTGGGGTACGGCAACACTGGAATGAGAAATTACAGTTGTTGGCGGCAAACTCAACTTGGGAACCGGAACAAAGTCGAGCGGAAGCGAACTACGGGGTAAGTTTCCCAACTTTGCAAATGCAGACACAGGAATAAGTGGAAGCTCTTCCGGCGCTGACACGCTCCCCAACATTGTCTGTTCGGACGCTTTTACTGGACTTGAAGCGGCCCTGTTTGGTGAAAGCACGAATGGCGCAACATATGTGTTTAAAAATTGCGTTACTGGATTTTGCTTTGCCGGAATTGTTGCGGGCGGCAAAACAAACTGCTGCGCCGCCCTAGAAAAAACTGTCGTTGGATTATTTGCAACTACCGGAGCAACCGGTTGAAGCGGGTCAATAAAATCAGCCTGCTTGCCACTGTTTGTCCCATGCACGGCAACGACCCTTTGATTTCCGCGGGTTTGTGGCATTTTTTTTGACGCAACTTTGGGTGACGCGCTTTTGGTTCTAGAAGCTGTAACTGTCTTTTTTTTCACAGACGCAGATTGAGAGCTAGATTTAACTTCCCCACCATTTTCTTTTGCCTGTTCTAATTTTATTCCTGCTCGCAATGACGGCGACACATGCTTAAATTCTCTTGCTCCTATTGGCAAACCCAGAATCGACTTTCTCACAGTCACTTGAGTTTTACCGCTTACAACCTGATCTTTAACCCTTCCTCTTTGAAAAAAAGATACGCCTAGTTTTTTAAGGCCGGTTTTAACTTTTTCGGAATTTTTTTCTCTCGCAACTTCGGCAGCGGCCGCCTTGGATTTAGCGGATTCTTTTTTGGGGGCCGCGACAGCAGAAGCGGAAAACGCTATCAGACCGGCAAGCGCAAAAAATAAAAATTGAAAATGCCCAAAGACACGTTTAATAAAAGTAGGGCGTCTTTCAATAACCGGCTTTTCAATTTTTTCGGTCGGTTTTGGCGCACGAACTTCCGAACGAACTAAACCTGTTTCCCTTTCAGATGCGAGCAACCCCGAAGGCAATAAATTTCCAAAACTTGTTCCTTCGTTTGCTGCAGAAACAGTATTTACAACTGCGGAAGCAAGGTACTGCGGATCCAGCTGGCCGCTTAAACGGAAATCAATATCATCCAAAGTTTGCCAGCCATGCCCCGAATGAGCCGAATGTCTTTTCCACCGAAAGTCCGTAACACCCAAACCGGTTGTCAAAGTTACAAGGCCGGTAGCGCCTTGATTTTCCTGACTTTCAACATGCACATTACTCCATGCTGTTTGGGATGGGACCGTAAGCTCTGAAAAATTCAATTTTTCAAAACTCGTATTTCCGGAAACAAGCGTGGCAAAAGTAAATAAGCTCAAACCGCCATGCTCAAAGACAGCCTGGGAACCTTGCGGAACATTGTCTCCCAAAGTTGGAAAACTATCGGGAGTCGCTAACTCAAACGGAATCCTTTGAGAGCGGCGATTAGCTGCGATAACCGATTGCTTTAAAAATTTTTCAAAAAATCCGCCGTGACCGTCTAACGCACGCTCATAAGCCGCTTTTTCCGAGACATCTTGTTCACGGCGAATCGCAGGCCGAATCGTCACATACGAAATCGATTGGCTCTTCAAAGCACGTTCGAGGCCGGGAGTATGAAAACCACCGGCATAAATTAAAACGGGTTTTGAACCGGCAATTTTTAAAATTTTTTGGGTATTTGCGGCAAGCTGTGCATCACGCTTTAATGCCAACACATAAAACTCAAGCCAAGGAGCCCAAGTATTTGCGTCAAAAAGCGCTTGCCATTTTTGATCCGTGGTTTCCACGCGATAATGCTTCGAAAGTTCCAAAACTTTGGAAAGAGTTTCATCGCTCAAGAAACGGGCATGATCACGCTCATAGCGCGCGGCATCTTCCGGAGCCCATTCCAACCGCTGCCAAGCGTCCATCAAATCTGTCCAACGGCTTAATTGATCAAGCCAAATCTGCTGCGGCGTATTTAAATAACTACGGCGTAAATCACTATCCAAAGCCTTAAATTCCGAAATTAAATTTTCATTTAACTTCGGAGTCAACCCGAGGAGTTTGATCCACGCCATAAGATTCGGAGAACTTTGAGACAAACCACGCTCCGTTAATTTGGCCTGAATATTTTCAACTGCGGAAGGGCTTAGTTTTAATGTCAGCTGCAAAAGGCCTACGCGCAAATCCACATCCCGGACTTTTCTAAACTCATGCATTAAAACCGCGCCATCCAGCTTCTCCATACCTTTTTCCAACTCAGCATATATGGCAACCTGCGGATAGTTTTTTAAATCCACACCTTGGCTTTGCGCGGAGGCAAGCAAGGGCTTCATCCACTCAGCCGTATTACCCGACGAAGCTTGAGATACGGTCACGTGATTCAAATAAGCAGGCGGCATCATTTGAGAAATCAATCCTCGCAAGACCCGTCGCCACGCGTCCAAGCGGCCCTGCATTTCTTCACGATTCTGGCGCACAAGCTGATCAACACGCAAATGGCGTTGATAAAGCTCCGCGTTTTCCAATCCAAAAATTCGAATCGGCGCTTTCGTTTTGGACTCTGCGGCGGCATATTCCGCGGCGTTCACTTCATGCTGATTAAGCCAAAGACGGAAAACAGAATGGCGAACGGATTCATCCGGATAGCGCGTTGCCCAATCATGCCAAACTTCTCCCGCGGCGCCTTCAACTCCAATCATGCGAATATCAAATTTTTCAATTAATTGAGATATCGCGGACGCCGCATTCTCTTGGGCTTCAAGATGATAATGCGCGTCCTGAATAATAAAAACGGGCGCGGAGCTTTGACCTTCAAACGCACGGATGACTTTTCCGGAACCGCTTTGAAGCTGGATTTTTTTACCGTGAATAACAAAGTCTTCAGCGCTGTGATTAAAGGATTGAAAAACCGCGCTTTGAAAAAGACTTGGGGATGGATTGGCGTATGCGATGTCTTGCGCGAACATCGCAAAAATCACAACCACCGAAATAAACTTGAAGACGACCCTACTTTTAAACCCCATACTCCCCCACTCCTCTTCGAACTAAATTCTAGAAATCTCCCAGTACACGGTGCGAAACTTTCTAAAATCATTTATCTAACGTTTATATAGATGCATAGACCATGCCAACTTTTAAATTCAATATAAGTCATTGATTTCATTGATGTTAGAACATAACAGCGAAGTAAAAGGCAACTAAATAGCACCACAAAACGGTGGAAAAATTCATTTTTGGAGGAGAATAAAGGCCGGAAATGAAAAAACGCAGGTATCCGAAGATACCTGCGTTTTAGAACTTACCTATCAGTTTTTAAGCTGACTGCGGTTGCGCTTCAGCGCAGAGCTTAAATGTGACTCATGCAGTTGAGCCGAAAGGCTCAGAGCAGAAACAATTAGCGTCTGCCGCGTGGACCAAAAGAGCGCCCACCTCCGCCAAAACCGCCGCGTCCACCGCGACCACCGCCGAAACCACCGCGGCTGCTCATTTGCCGAGGGTTAAGACGGCTCGAAGAACCGCGACTACGATCAGGAAATTTTGCGGAAGGAACATCGGGATGTTCAAGAACAGCAAGCTGTTTTTGAACCAAACGTTCAATGCGCGCAACTTCCATATATTGATCAGGCATCGCGAAAGTGACCGCGCGGCCATGATGTCCGGCACGGCCCGTACGGCCAATGCGGTGAACATAATTGTCCAAATCATCCGGAAGATCATAGTTCACAACAAGTTCAATCGCTTGGACGTCAATACCACGGGAAGCGATGTCGGTTGCAACAAGCACGCGATAGCGTCCTGTTTTAAAACCATCTAAAGCTTCGCGCCGCTGACCCAAAGTACGGTCCGAGTGAATCTGCGCAACATTGATTCCGGCCTGATGTAAGCCGCGGGCGATTTTAACCGCGCCGATTTTTGTGCGTGAAAAAATAAGAACGCTGCCCTTTGAAGTTTCGAGAAGTTTCACGAGCAAGCCGTTTTTATTTTCTTTTGCAACAATGTACATTTCTTGTGTTACAAGATCTGATGTTGTTCCGGGCTTTGCGATTTCAACGTAAGCCGGAAGTTGAAGATAAGTCGAAGCCAATTGCATGATTTTCGGCGGCATGGTCGCGGAGAAAAGCATGGTTTGACGTTCTTTCGGAATCTGTTTCATCACTTGACGAATTTGGGGTTCAAAGCCCATATCGAACATGCGGTCCGCTTCATCCAAAACGAGACAGTTCACATCACTTAAATTAATCGTGCGCTGTTCCATATGGTCGAGCAAACGTCCCGGCGTCGCGAGGATAATACGCGGCTGACGGCGAAGCGCCTGAACCTGCATATGCATCGAAGCTCCGCCAATCAAAAGCGCGGTACGCATATTAAACTTGGGCGCAATTTTATTCATGGTTTCTTCCACTTGAGCAGCCAGCTCACGTGTCGGAACCACGACAAGGCCTTTGCCCTTCATAGCAGCCAAGCGCATAATCATCGGAATGGCGAACGCAAGCGTTTTGCCGGTTCCGGTTTGAGCGATACCAATAAGATCCTTACCCTCAATCGCAGGAGGCAAAGCCTGATGCTGAATGGGTGTCGGATGCTTAAATTGCATTTTATCGAGAATTTCCAGGATCATCGGCGCAATGCCGAGTCCATCAAAAGAGTGCTGATTTTGTACCGGGACAGCAGAATCCGGAGTTTTTGTAGTTGTATTCATCCGGACATTATAGAGGACGAACCCATATCCATGGGTTTTATTTTCACCCTAACCTTGTACACATCGGATGTGTACAAGGTTAGGGTGGGGACAATTTACAGGTTTGAGGAGGAATAAAAAAGAGAGTCGGAAAAGCGGCGGCTTTTTATTAAATGGGAATGCCTACGCAGCGGAAGCGAAAACTGAGAAAATCCGCGCGAGATGTTGAACTTCGCCGAGAATTCCGGCGCGGTCATAAAACTTTTGAAGCTGTCCGGTTGTAAAACGAATGAGCTCATCGAAGTCCGGCAAAGCCTCTTCTCCCGCAAGCGCCATTCCCTGAATACGGGTCACGCCATGCCGGGTCAGCCAAACACGAGCTTCCCGGATATTCTCCGCGACGAAAATCCGTTCCGTAAGTTTGTTCGTCTGGATCCACTGCACCGCTTTTATTTTTTCAGATCCGCTCGCAATCAGCGCGAACGGCACGCCTTCAAAAACTTCTTTGGCCGCCGCTAAAAATCCTTCGCGCACTAAAGCCGGAGAAAGCACAATTCCATCCTTGACCTGAATATCCACTCCCAACATTCCTGTCAGGTGAGCAAGGTTTTGCTTTTTCTGCTCTGTTGAAACGAGAAGCGGCAAAACCGCCAAAAACTCTTCGTGATGCTTGAGATAATAAACCGCGTCTTTCACTGAAAGAATTCCATCGGCAAATAATCTTGCCGCCATTATTTTCAAAGCTATGATTTTATTTTTCGGCACAACAACCGGCTCGATCGCCCTATGTTCAGACCTTGCTGTTGCTTTCACTTCCACTTTCTTTTCTAGACGCATTTCGGAGCGCTCAAATAACACTTTTCCGGTTTTATCTACTGTTAAAACATGTTCATCCTCAACATATGCTTTAAAAACTCCGTCTTCTTCCCTGATCGTATGCCTTTGAGCGTGAAAGTCTAGGGTTCCAAATAAAAATTGTGGGGCGAGATACACTTCATCGTCATAGTAAAGCCGCTGAGCCTTTCCCCCACGAACATCGATTGAAGCTAAGCCTTTTTGGGTTTGAAAAAAAATACGCTCAAAAGGATGCGGAACCCACTTAACGTCACGCGGATAGATTTGAAATTTCATGCGTAGCACCCCTAATTCATCAGCCATGTAATCTGCTAAACCTGAAGTTTGGGCAAACCCTCTTCTTTGCATATTAACAAAATGCGACAAATCATCGATGCTAACCTCAGCTTGCGGAAGCATGGTCTCGGCAAGTGAATTAAATAGCCTGTCTGTTGGAGCTTGAACAGCTCCTTCATTCCCCCAATAAGCAACGGATGTTTTCTTTTGATCCATTAAAAGAAGCGCCATAATTCTAAAAACACTTGGAGCAGAGCCTTTCGGTGAAGGCTCATTTGTTATTTCCGCAAAAGGAATATGCTGAATATCATTTAGATTAATACCGGGCTGCCAATCAATGAAAACGGGCCCTTCTTCTATTTCTGCTGAATGCACAACTCCATCGCCATTCGAATCTAAAACTATAAAAGAACCATCTGCCATACGTGTGCGCACCCGAACAATTTTTCCGGCCTCCCAAATTAAGTCATCCACTAAGTTTCCATTTAGATCTTCCGTTTTGATCCAATGATCACTCTCGTCGAAAATTCTTTTTGACCCTTCCAGCATGGTTTGCACGCGTATTTCGGCGCGCTGGCTGAGAGAACCGGTATCATCCCGTGATTCCGACCGATATTTTTTCTGCATTTGTTCTAAGACATATCCGAGCGATTCTTTGAGCCCCTGCCTGTCATGATTCCAATCTGTGGGCCAATCGTTGCTGGCAGCAAAAGCATAGTCATGTATCTTTATCATGATGTTCAGCAACGGAGCAAGGCTTGCTTGGGCAGTGCTTAATTTCTGTTCGCTACTTAAAACCATAATGTAGGTTTGCGCTGCGAATGTTTTAAGTTCATCGAGGTAAGCATGCCGCGCACGCATTTCTTCCGGGTTTTCTGCGAACGCGGTAAATTCCCATCTGCGGTTGATTAAATCTTGTAGGATTTTTAAAGTATTTTTTGGAAGATTGTCGTTCGTCACGCGTTCAAGCTCAGCTTCCAACTCCTCAATCAGTCTTTCATTTTCGCCCGCAAGATCCATACGTCCACCCAACATAAGCTCAAAGACAAAGCCTGCCGCTTGAATGCCTTGTCGGGCATAAAGCTTGTCTGCCGGCATTTTTAAATGCTGCTGTAACTCAGTAATAACTTTTTTCCAAAAATTAGTATACGCCTGAGCCGCTTCAAAAATAACATAGCTCTGATTTCTGCGCTCTGCCGTCATAACATCTGTCACCATGAGATGTGCGCTTAGCACATCCAAGCGCCGCTTATGGCTTTCGACTTTTCCAAGCAAACCCCCTAGATCATCCGGTGTAATATCACCTTTTTGACTAAGCCGCTGAAACTCTTGGCGCAAATCCGTGGCCGAATGCTCTAAGCTAAATTCAACGCCTTTTCCATAACCACTTGTCCGTTTCCAAATTTGATTAAAACCTTCTTCATTCGTTAAAACACCCGGATAAGCTACCTTCGCCTGGATGATGACATTTTGCCTTTCAAGATCTTCCCACTGACCATAAAGATATTTCACAGATTCAGCAGGCGTACGAATCTCCGAGCGAGAAGGCGAATTCGAAGCAGCGCGAAAACCTATTTTGAGATGATCGATCGCGCCTCGAATGCTATCAAAAACAGGATAGCCACTACGGGTTAAGCTCCCTTGAGACGGTGGGATAAAGGAAGCGCCAAAATAAACCGCCGCCGCAGAAATAAATAATGCCGGAATCCATGCCCCACTCAGCGCGAGGCCAAGACCGGTGAGACCTGCGGCAGCCAAACCCAAAACGGATTTCCAATTAAAATTCTCGTGTGAAAATGATTCACCATTAAAGTTTTCGCGCGACATTCGCCCTACATGACTCTCCGCAACCTCAAGCTTTTGATTGCTCCGTGCTTCGGAACGCTGTTTTTTAAAAGGTTCTTGCGATGCAATCATTCCGGCCCATTTCGCAAGAGCAGGCCGTTCTTTTTTGGGAACCTTAAAACCCGGAATGGGTCGAATCTGTAGAAGATAAATAACGGAGTCCTTGATCGCAAATTCGACTTGAACGACATACCCAAACCATTCTTCAAGCGCCAAAGTAATGTCTGTTAACTCGGCAATCTGCGCGCGCGACAATGAAACGGTGTTGCGTTCTTCAGGCGTAGTCTCAACATTCATTGTGGCGCCTTTGCCGTCGACGATTGTTTTCTTTCTTTTTTCCCCCGGAAAAATCTGCGGAATTTTTGTCACCTTATCGACAACAATGGCATCCGCGTCTTGATCGGCATCAACGATGGCTTGCCCTAAACCATAACCGGCATTGATCACCATAAAACCACGATCGTCACTTGAAATCTCAACGGATGAAATGACCCCGGAAGTATCAGCTGAAATAAGCTGCTGAATGACGGCTCCCTCATCTTTCAATAGGTCAAAAAAATCCGCAGGATCAGCATCCCACAAATAACTCAGTGACGGCTCTCCATAAAGCGACGCCCATGTCTGTCTGAGATATTTTTCGACAAGCGCGGGGGTCGTTGCGCCCAAATTTGTGGCAAAAAGACCTGCTGCTGAAGAGCGAGGGGTGTCTTCTAATTTTGTCGACGACCGCACCGCCCATAGCCCACCTGAAACAACTCGTGAAATTTCTTCGGACATTTCTTGCGGTAATTCCTGAGCAAGAAACGCCTCCTCGATTTTTTGTGATTTTTCCTTAATACTTAAAAGTCTGTCTGCCAATACGCTCTTAACGTATGCTCGTAAAGTCTGCGCTTTCGGCCCCTGCCCCATAACAGTCTGATCGAGAAACTCATTAAATGCATGGGCTGTCACCGCGTAGCCCAAAGCCACGGACAAACGCATTGATTTATTTTTCTTCTGTCCGTTATACCAATCAACAAAGTGGTTCAGCCAGCCGAGATTGGCTCCTTTATTGCCCGTAATCTCATAATAATCAATCCCAGTATCAGAAAGCGCGATCAACCTTTTTTTTCTTAAAGCATCTCTTCGAGCGCGTCGCTGTTTTTGAATTTGAACGGCATCTTTCTTTAATTTTGCGACTTGCTTCTGATTTATTTTTTCCAACCGAATGCCTAGTTTTTCAAAAGCGGCCACACGCTCAAGAATACGCGCTAAAAGAAAATAAGTTTCTTGATTAAAAGGATGTTTTTTATTTTGCTCAATAATCTCAGAGACCCTTTCTTCAAGTTGTGCCTTGAGATGGCGAATCGTCTTTTGAATTTCTCCAAAAACACTCTCTTGCTTGCTGTTTAGATCAATGCCGGGCTCACCCAAAACAATTTCCCCGAGAAAGCTTTGCACCGCTTGAAATGCCGCAACTTCGGTTCGCAAACGCCGGATTTCATAGTAAATTTGATCCAAGCGCGCAACGACACCAACAGCCTCTCTTGCGCGGCTAAAATCACGCAGTATTTGCCCTTTCGCGTGACGGTATAGCGTTTTCAAATAGGCTTTAATACCCTCTCTTAATTCATCGTCTGCCGGCGATAATAAATTTTTTAATTGCTCAAAATACTTCCCTTCGCCGCTCTGAAACAATTGCGCTAAACTTCCACGTTTATGCGCGGGGGAAAGCAAGGTCCCGTCAAAAATAATTTGTCGCAGGATAAATTTTACAAGCAAAATATTTTTTGCCTGAACGGCCCTGGAAATGATCTCAATTAGTTTTTGAATCTGCTTTTCAAGTTCACTTGCGGTAGCTGCTTTTTCAATCGAGCTGATCGTGTGATACGCCTCGAGAACAACAGGATCTTTTCCAAGCCAATGAATCATACCCGTTGTCCCATTGATGGTAACCAGATCGCCCTCTTCGATTCGGATATTTTCTCCGTCCGTTACAGCCTGAATTAAAGGGTAACCTTGAAAGTTTTCGGCGCGATCCACAATTTTTCCGGAGATTTCCAGCGCCGCGCCCCCTCCGGAAGACGGCTTTAAAACAGCGTGAGATACTTGAACCCGCGGCTTTCCAAAATGTTTTGCGCGAGTATTGAAATGATCTAGCTTATTCCCTACTTCGGATATAACCCCATTCGCCATTCTCAGAAGGTTAATATTGCCTTCATTGAGCGTGGAAACATATAAAATATCTCCTTCTTGCGCACCCTCACTGAAGCGAATTGGGCCGGTGGCAGTACCAGGAAGAAATCCAAACCCTTGAATAGCCTCACCCGTATAAATCGAGCCTTCAGCGGGCGTTCGAAACTCCATCTCCAAATTGTCTGCCAGCCGCGCATAGTCTCCGGGCTGACTTTTTGAGACATGAATTTCTATGTTACTCCTTGATAACAAAATACTTGCCGCATCCGGAGTCAACAACTGACCTTGACTCCAAATTCCCCCCGCCAAAAGACTTTTTTTGTCCGCGGATCGCACTAAAACCACTTCAATCGTTCCCGTAATCAGGCTCACTTCCGCTGAGTAAACCATCGCTTGTCCAATGAGCCCAATATGCTTTAGTCTAAATGTCGTATTGCTTACCATTTGACCCATCTGAATTAAATTTTCGCGCTTTGACAAGTCTTGCCAAGTCTCAACAAAATTTCTGATAGGCGAAGACGCAATATAATGGGGATTGATTTCATATCCATGAGCCCCTTGAATAATTCTTCCGGCGTTCACGGTGCGACTCACTACGGAATTAAAAAAAGTTTCAATAAAAATCTGCCCAAAGACGGCGCTATCATATTCAGGCATCGCTTCCAACCCCAACGCTGCCAGGGTTGATTGCAAAGCAGAGTGAATTTTTTTTCCATTCTCGCGGAACTCCACATTTTGCGCGTCATCATACGGTTCCGGAGATTCCCAAAACTTCCCCTTACTTACGACAATTTTCTGTGGAACCGCCGCGGTATCATCCTCTCCTGCGGAACTTTTTGTGTAATTCATCGGAATATCAATGGGTGTGACTTTGCCCGCGGTCAAAATAATTTTTTGAGACCACGCCTCAATAATTTGATCAAGCTCGTCTTTTGAATAAGATTCGGCAAGATCTCTAAGCGCCTGATCCGTATTTACAATCCGAAGCAGCATATCCATCGCAATTTTTGTATTACGCATTAATACACTCAGGTCGGAAACATTTTGCTTATGATCCAAACTTGCTCTTAATACCATTTTTTCAAAACTCCATTCATCCTCCGCAGGCGCCACAACGCGAAACCCTAGTTTTTTAAAAACCCTGGCAATCAATTTCATGCGCAAATGATTACCCACTTTCGCACCCCCTTCAAAATAAACAAACTCTGAATTACCTCCCATCTCGAGCGGAACTAAATTGGCATAAGCTTGCATTCGATGAACCCCGAGAGTTTTTCGCATCCAAAAATTTGTTCCCTTAAGGAGAATGCTTAAGTCGTTTGACTGTGTCACGCCGGGACTTTTCAAATTTTTCAATATCGCTTCCGGTAAAATCTTTGTCGCTAATGAAGGTTCGCCGGTGGCAACATGATCAAGGTCTAAAAAGCTCCATTTTCCATCATGATTGATTTTGAGAACAGAATGCTCAACATAAGAATGCATCCAATTAATGAATTTATTGAGTGTGTCCACTTTGCTTAACCCCTTTTCGGACTCAGCAGCGGTCCAAATACCACGCATACGGTCAAAGAAAACCGTGATGCTGCCGCCTCTTCCGGAGCGGACTAACTGATATTGCGCCTCTAAGTCAGTCCATCGCTCCCTGACTCCGACAAGATCGGCTGAAGTCATCCCTTCGAAGCTTAAGAATATTTTCACGAGCATATCAAAGTTGCGCATAAACTCATCCGCTTCCGCTTGCTTCCAGCGCGAGACCGAAGCAAGCTTGATCAAAACCTCATTATGATATTTACGAAATTGATCCAAGCGATCCGCATTATGGGTTAATTTTTGAAATTCGCCCTTGAATTGAATGGGATAATTCGCAGGCAAAATATCTTTAACTTCAATTTCATTATCCTCATGGACATGCTCAGACCCCAGTACCAAACGCAGCTTTTCCGAGGCTGCGGAATGGATGACAAGCGATATATCAGCAGAAAAATTTGCCAAAACCTTAGGGAAATCACGGCTTTCCGAACGCATGCTGGCTTTTGGATTTTGCGGCGCCGAGCGCGCTTCGGAACGTGGGGTCGGAGCTGTAGTTTCAAAGAGTGGGTTTGAAAGCTTGCTCATCTCCACCGTAGTATTTCGCAGCATTTGTTCGAAATGCTGCCGCTTAACATCAGAAGACACATCTTTCGCCAAGCGCGCGGTTAATTGCCGTTCTAACTCTTTCGTTGTTTTAAAAAGTGTCCACCGTAGAAATGTTTTTCCATCCGTCAATTTTTCAAAAAGGGGTATTTGCTCGCGCAGCGAGGCTTCCAACTTTTCCCAGGCAATTTTTTGTTTTTGTTTTTCTTCTATCGCTTCTGTCGGAACAGTCCCGGAAGACAACTCGCCTCCAAGTGCAGCGATTTGAGCAATGGCTTTTTGGCGCAATTTTTCCAATCCAACCAGAGTAAGATCTTGAATCACATCAGGGTGAGGATCTTTTTTATCAGGAAAACCCCAAAGCTTCAGTCCGGTTACATACCCCTTTTCATCGCGTAAATTATAAGTGAGAATAATTCCAAGATCTTCATAACCGGGCGACATTTCTCCGTCAATATTTAAAATTCCCGAACCAAATGAGGGAAAAAGCACAAAAGGCGACATCTGCTTATTAGGAAATTTGCTTTGTTCATTATGTCCCATAATAATAAAACCGTTGGGAGACCGATCCACAAATGAGCCGGCGGTGTGCCCCATCAACCATCCTATTTGGCCATGATCAGCAAATTTTTTTACCATATCCACTTTGGCATGCAGCAATTTATCGGAGTACCAACTCGTAATCTCTTCAAAAGCAGGCCCCAAAACATTCCAAAGGGCCCTCCTAAAAGCCATCCGTTCTGACTTACTGCCTGTAATATATTTTTCAATATCTGCATCGCTGAGACCTTCAAAGTAGGTGCGAATATCACGTGTCATCAGTTCCAACGCCGCCAACCCTGTTTGCCCTCGGTACTTAACATTAAATTGACCCTGTTCATCAATCGGGATCATGTTATGTAAATGCAAATTGTTATAAATATCCAGATAGAAAAGACGGAAATTCCGAAGCTGATTGATCGCGCTATAAACAATCTCACGGTCGGTGTCATAGTTCCCCAAGGTCAGCGGGGTAAAATTCTCAAAGCCGGGAAGATCGGCATATGTTTCGCGCAAAGTAACAATTTGTCGTTGATAGGCATCCATTTTTCCGCGAATCATTTTCGAAGTTTCTTCAAAAATATTTATATTGGGTAAATATGCCGGCTTAGGAATAGGATTGGGCGCACGCTTAGCAAGCAAAGCGGCTTCTTTTTCAGCGGCCATGGCGCCTTGCCATTTTTGGCGCAATTTTGAATTATGCGCCTTGATTCGTTTTAACTCCGGTTTTAAATCTTGCCGCACTTTAGCTAAGTCAATAAATTCAAAGCTTTCTGCCGCGCCAAAAGTCCTTAGCCGCTGATTAATATCTTTAACTATTTTATTAAAACGCCTTTGATTCAATTGATCCAACTCAACGTCTCCCCAGTCAGCATGGTGGAAGGCTTCACGCAGCCAAAACCCAACATGATGTCCTGTGTGTTCCTCGGAATATAAATCAATATCCGGGAATAATTTATGGATGCCAAGCGCACTCAACGCACGGTACTCATCATGATTGCCAAGCAAAAATCTTGCGATTGAGGTATGCACCATTTCGTCGATCAGCTCAATCGATCCCACAGGATCAGGGCCACGATCAGGCGCATCGCTAAAACCAATAATTCGCCCGAGAAATTTTTCGAGCGATAATCCTTTTTCATCCAGCTGTTCTTTTAAATCATTCAATATGTGGATGCGGGCGTAGCTATCCGCCGGGAGCCCATAAACAAAAGCAAGCAAGGCTAACGCCCGCCTTGTGCCTCCATGCAAATCCTGCATCGCGGCAACAACTGGAATATTTCCGCGACCGGGCTTGCCATCTTTTTCTAAGCCATCCAGCTCTTTTGTAATTTCATCCGCTAATCCCCGCAGTTCAAGAATGTTTTTTTCTGTGGGGTCCAAATCAAAAATCAGGTCGCCGGCTGTTCGAATAAATTGATTATGAAGAATCGTATAACGATGCTCTAAGTCGGCCATTTTTGAACTGATTTTCTGGAAAAAGGCGGGCGATAAAGGCTCATGAGAAGCTCGTTCCTCCGGGCTAAGCGCGTCTATCCAACCATCGATGAATTGCACTACCGGCCCGGCAATATCTTGAAATACCACACGTACATATTTTGCACGCTCCTCGATTGAGACTTGCTCCAAACCGTATTGGTGATAAATCTTTCTCGCTTGAATTTCCCGCCGGGTTTGAAAAGGGTCTGTAGTGTCTTCCTTCAATGAGTCCGCGCCATGCTCACGATTCCACGATTGAATCTCCGCGATCGCGTCATCGACACGTAATTCGGAACGCTTGGTGGCTTCAATGATGAAATGGTCGCCCGCGCCCGTAAGGGTGACATGCTCATTTTCCAGACGTTTTTTCACATCCTCGAGCAATTCCAATTCTTGCCCGGGATTTAAATTCTTTGTTGAAACGGTTGTAATTCGATTTTCTGATCGCGAGGGAATGGCTTTTTCGTTTCGAACTTCCGCGCGAAAAGACCGCGCTTCTTCCGGATTGATAAATCCTTTGGGGATTAGCCGTCGTGAGCGCACATCAAATTCATAATTGCGCAGCTTTGGCTGAACCTTGCTTTCTCTGTATTCATAAGCCGCAACCACCTGTTTCAAAGCATCTGAGATTTGCAACCCCGGAAGCAAGCCTTCCTCCGCCAATCTTAAAACAACCGACAGATTGTAATATCCCTTCAAATTGAACCAAACAGGTTGCCCTTTTTGGTCCGTAATGCCTTGCACAGTAATCCGTTTTGGTTTTTTTGGATTATCGAATTGAATAGCAATGGCGGCTCCGTTTTGTATGCTCGAATCAACTATTAACGTCGGAATCGCTTTTAATCTTGCATTGGCTTGTCTTGAGCGAGACCAGCGGTGACCGTCGTAATACTCGACTTTAAGCGGCGAGGCAGAACGAAATTTAAAACCGGCATCATCATGATTCACTTCGACTGTCTCGTCCTCTCCATAATTTGCTGTCACTTTTTTGTCAACCTGCTCATCAAAAGCTCGAAATTCTCCCGAAGCCTCTGCAAGACGCAGCTGATAGCCTTTCCGCAAAGGCTTTCCTGCTTCATCTGTTATTTTAATTCGAATTTTTTCGCCTTCTTTTTCAGTTTTTAAATATGTATCAAAATATTCCAAAATAAAATAAAGCTCGGGATTTTTCTTGTAACGCAGCATCACCCAGCGCGGCTGAGTTGCACGATCAACTATCATTTCAAAATCTTGCGGATGCTTCATGTAATATCCGGGTAAATAAAGCCTTCCCAAAAACTGAACATATCCATCACGTTTGGAATCTGATATTTTTCTAATTAATTTACGGTTCACTCGGCTCAGCGCGTCTAAATGCTCTTTTATTTTTTGGTGACGGCCAATCCCAGCGGCAAGAGGAATTCCAAAAAGGTCATCATAAAATGCTCGGAAGGCCGGCTGAAAATAAAGTGGCGTGTTTTGCTTCATTTTCCCATCTGGATTATAAATGTTCATTTTGCTTACGATCGCAGGCAAGTCTTTTGGTTTATAACGAAAATAAAACAAATTCTTTTTTTGATCGATGTTGATTGAAAAAAATTTCGTCGGGTCATCCAGGCTCACCAGACGAACTTCTGTCTGACTGGAAATGGTCTCATTTCGAGCGCCTAATTCGAGTCGCAGTTTAGCGTGTAGGGCGCGCGGCAAAACAAAATGCGCTTTTTGTAGCAATGTAATTTCTCGAGAAATCACATTGTTTTTTGCTATGCCACGCGTTTCGGAGCGGGCCGACGATGGAAGGTCCTCGGCATAGTGGATTGCAGTACGCGGCAAATACACTTCGCCGGATGTAAACTCAGCCTTCACGGCAAACGTGGTGCCGCCAACCGAGGGCAGAAGAACATAAACATCATCGCCTGCCAAAATAAATTTATCGAGATCGAGCGTGCCCCCAATTTCAAAAAACCTTCCGTTGCTTACCCTTACGCTTCCCAAATCACTCCTCTTTTTTTTCCGCCCCGCAACAACACGAACAGGGTCATTCTCCGTCAAAAGCTTTAAATCCTTTAAGCTAACGCCTCGGGACAAAGCCATGGCAATAATGTCACGCAAGCGCACGGCGCGTACCGAATCAGAAACTTGAAAACGCAATGCCGGCATCTTGTTCAGTTCTGTTTTTTCTAATGAACCCGCTTGCCTTGCCTTTAAGTACCGGAAATACGAGTTCCAACTATGGTATGGCCAAACTCCATCTCGTTTTGCTTTCCAAAATTGACGCGGAAAATAAAAAATAATTGCTGCCGTTAAAACCAACCAGGTAAATATCGCGCTTATGAATCCACTGACCGAGGCGAGCTTTTTATTTAATAATTCCACCCGAGGCATTCTTGCTATCAACGAAGCGCCAAACCCAGGCGCTTGGGGCTGCCCCGCTTCTTTTAAATCCCGCATTTCAGAGCGAACTTGATTGAGTGGCGCAAGCTGCGCGTTGTTAAAACGCATACGAAGTTCCGAGCGCCCTTTAAATATTCCGGCACTCGTGGCAAGCGCGGCTGTGACGTGGGAGTCATTGGAAACCATCGAGGTCAGTCCACGCTGCTTGGTTCGACTTTGCTCACCACGAGTCGCATCAAGCCTGCCGGCAGGCAGGCTTGGGACAGACCCCTCTCCCAGCAAAGCACGGCGGTAATGCGCGCGATCATCCTCGGTGATTTTTGAGATGCGCGGCATCACTTCAACATACGCGTATTGATTTTTTTGCGCAAACTCACGCATACCATCGCTGTGAAAACCACCCGTGACAATAACCTCTATACGCCTCTGGCGTGGGCCGTGGCTCGTGGCAAAAGATTCGCTGAAATAATTGTTTAAGTTCTTGGTGAATGATCGTTCACGAGCAATCGCACCTTGATAAAACTGAATGGCATTGTCGTAAGTTTTTTCTAAATCAGAAAAAGAACCGCTACGCACACTCCCGGTGATAGGCTGAGGCTCAATACCGGAAGTGTTCTGAAAGACCGCTTCTAACTGCTGCACAACCTCAGATGGTTTGAAGCTGTTTTCTGTCGTTGGTCTTCGGTCGTCAGTCGTTAGTCGTTTTTCTATTTTTTTAAATTCCGAGCGGCTTAGTTCCAAATGAAGCAATTTATGAAGCAGAATATATTTTTCAAGCACCTTGATAAGTTTTATACCTTTATCTATTTCCAAATGGTCATTCCCGCGAGGGCGGGAATCTAGCCCTAAATGTTTCTGGATTCCCGCCTTCGCGGGAATGACAGAGGCCGCTTCTTTCACAATCTGCGCGTGCATTTTCTCGGCTTCTTTTTGCAATTCAACGGCATCCATTTCTCCACTCAAAATAATTTGAGCAATCCATGCTTTCAGTTCCGGCCACTTATCCATCGAAAAATTGTTTGGCAAATAAACCGCAAGCCGCTCAAAAACTTCGCGGGCGGCAGAAAAATCAGCGGGAGCTTCGGGGTCAATTCCGCGGGTTTTAGCTTTTTCGATTAGATTGTCGATTTCTATGAGAATCGCCTTAAGCGACGAAGCACCACGCTGCGCCCCCTCGGGGGATGCCACGGGCAACCCCCGAGGAGTCTGCGCTTCAAGTCGTCGGTCTCTAGTCTCTGGTCTCTGGTCCAGACTTTTTAAAGTTTCTAAAAAGTCTAGTTTTTGTTTTTCTATTTTTGAAAAGTCGGCCGCACGCGCCAAATTTTTAAGATGGTAATACCGCACAAGCATCGGAAATTCGATTTGTTCGTGAATATCCGCAAGATCACGCTTCCACACAGAATCAGCATATTGTTGAATCGCATTGAACCATTCCGCTGATTCCACCGCGTCAAGGCGGCTCCTAGCATAAGCTTCCAGATATTTTTTAAGTGAAGGACTGAGAAAATGAATCGCGGCATCTTGCCAGCGCGAAAAGAAAGATCTTAAAAAAGCCCGGCTTTCCGTAAGTGCGGAATCAACTTTGCGGTATTGCTCGACATTGTCCCAGTAAGCCGCAGCGTCTTCGATTCCATACCCTTTTACATTTTTTGATTTCATTAGAAATGTTTCCGCGCCGGTTAAGTCGCCATCGCGCATCCACGCATTACGTTCCGTCGCAGTCAGTTTTTTACCCCCGGGGAAAAAATGATGCAGGTCAGGATCGAGCTCTCCCGTCCCGCCTTCTAAATATATTTCATGAATCCCACCTTGAGATTGCATTTCGCTAAGCATGTTCTGAATATTCTGCTGAGCATCCAAAACAGCGTGCGCATCTTGAATGTGAACCAGAGTACCGTGTGAATTTTTCGGAACAACTTTCTCGGTCACCGTACCAAACCGGGCGCTTGGTTTCCATGTTTCAAAAACTGAGACTTCCGGCGATGACTCCGCAAAGGAAAGCACCGCTGCTTGCGCTGTGTCCGGAGTTAACACCTGCGTGAGCACATATAGAGGTATCAGCGCGATGGCCCCAAATTTACGGTATTTGCGAGGAAGATTAAACATTTTATAGAAGATAACCGACTTACTTTTTTTTTCAAGTGCTACACAAGCAGGAAAGTGAACATTTTTTAAATAGAAAACCACAAAGAACGATTTTGATTCTTTGTGCTATTTTTTGATCTAACTTAAATATTGGGAGAATATCTCAAAGAACGCACTATTTTGGTAAAGAAACTTCTGAAGTCCGATGCAACTAGCGCTGTCATTCTTTGTTGACGCTTCACAAATAATTATCTAATTTGTAAGACATGCCAAATGAAAAAGATGTATGCATCGCGGGCGCGGGCCCGGCGGGAATGATTCTCGGGCTTTTACTCGCCAAGCTGGGTCTTAAAGTTTTGGTATTGGAATCACACAAAGACTTCGCGCGCGAATATCGCGGTGAAGTTCTCATGCCGCGTTTCACGCAAATGATGCGCCAAATCGGGCTCTTTGATTATCTGACGCAATTCCCCCATCTTAAACTCACTGATCTCGAAGGTTTTTACTTAGACCGGTCTATTTTTAAAATCAGCTTCGCCGAAATCGCGCCCGAAGCGCCTTTCGCGGTTTGGATGCCGCAAACCGTTATGCTTGAAGCGCTGTATAGAAAATCCAAAGAATTTCCCAATTTCGAATTATGGTTTGACGCGCATGCCGAAGATTTAATTGAAGAGAACGGCGAATGCAGCGGTGTGATTGTGAAACGCGGCCGGGAACAAACCGAGGTTCGCGCAAAAATCACCGTCGGCGCGGACGGACGCTTTTCGATGATTCGCAAACGTGGCCATTTTGAATTGGCGGATGAAGACCACAAATTTGATTTAATCTGGTTCGCGATTGACAAGCCGGCGACTTATGACAACAAAGTACGCTTTTATCTTTCACCTCTTTGTAATTATTTGATTTTGCCGAAATATCCAAATCAGATTCAATGCGGCCTTGTTGTCGAAAAAGGCGGCTTCGCAAATTATGCAAAACAAGGCATTGATTCATTACGGCAGGTTCTACTGCAATCCAATCCGATGTTTCATGATTTCGCGACACAACTGCGTGATTTTAGCGAATTTAATGTCCTGCAATCTAAAATTGAATACGTGAAAGAATGGGCAAAAAATGGTGTCGTACTTGTCGGCGACAGCGCGCATACTTGCTCGCCTGCCGGAGCAGTCGGAGTTTCTGTGGCAGCGGCTACCGCGATTGTGGCGGCGGATGTTATCCGTGAATGTTTCAAAAATAATGATTTCTCTGCGCAGGCGCTCGGAAAAATCCAACGGTTGCGCAAAAAAGACGTTTTGCATATTCAAAAACGCCAGAAAGGATTCTCGCGTTTGCTTTTCCCGCAAGCGAACGGCCTGCAGCGCAAGCTGATGCTTTATTTTATTTCGCTTGTCGTGAAAAGCGGCTTACTGAAAAGCGTGCAGCGCGATTTAATGGTGATGAAAGAACCGCTGCCGGTTGCGGCGGATATAAGAATTTAGAGCGGTAATTACGGAACAATATCAAAAGCTAAGAGAGAAATGTCGTCGGTAGGTTCCGCGGGCTTACACCAAAGTTCAATTTTTTGAACGATTTCGTCCGCGGTTCGGCGCAAAACAGTCGCGTGTTGCGAAGCCAGCAAATCCAGAAATCGCGCGGCGCCATATAAATCTCCGCTTTCGTTCTTCGCCTCGATCAAACCGTCAGAGTAAAGATAAAGACGGTCCCCCTTCTTCAGTGAAATAACCGTGTCTTCATACTCGGCTTCATTTAAAACACCAATGGGCGGACCGGAAGAGCCGGGCAAATGCTTGGTTTTGTTTTCTGATAAAAGAATCGGCGCGAGATGCCCCGCGCAAACATAAGAAAATTCCAACGTTTCCATATTCAGGATTCCATAAAGCAAAGTAAATAGCTGCGTCGCCTCGGGATTGGAACAATAATGCTGATTCAGTTGTTTGGCGACATCGGCGGGTTTATTAATCACAGCATCAGCGCTTTTTAACAGCGACGCTTCGGAAAAAGGCGAAAGGAAATGCGCGATTGAAACCGCTAAAAGTGAAGCCGCGACACCATGCCCCGCGGCATCCAGCACATAAAAGCCGGCGTTTTTTTCATCCAGCACAAAGACATTTAAAATGTCCCCGCCCAATTCTTCGCTCGGTTTAAATGTCCAAGCCGTTCGCATACCCTTAACCAACGGCGATTTCACCGGTAAAAGTGATTTTTGAATTACGGCCGCCGCCGCCAAATCTTCTTTCATTTTTTGATGAGCTTTACGGAGCTGTTCTTCCTGCTGCTTGCGCTCTGTCAAATCATGCCATACGGCAATCAGCGCGGGCTTACCGTTAATTTCAATCGCGTTTAAAGTCACTTCTACCGGAAAAACTTCGCCGTCTTTTTTGCGGTGATACCATTCAAAACGATGATACCCATTTTGGCGCGCGAGAGCATCCATCCGCGCGGATTTTTCGGATGAAAGCGTGCCATCCGGTTGATAATCCGGTGAAAGCTCTGCAATATGCCGGATAGAGAGAACATCATTGCGGCAGGTGCCTTTCAACAGTTGGATTGCGGCGTCATTACAATCCGTAATGACGCCGTCAATCATGATGAAATGCGCGTCCGCCGAATGTTCAAAAAGCAGCCGGTATTTATCGGGTGCCCTGCGGTCAATTTGCATTTTTATTGTTTAGGCTTCGAGAGGCAAACCTGAATCTTTCCATTCTTTCGCTCCGCCCTTGTAAGCACTGACGTTAAATCCACGCTTGGCGAGTTTTTCTGCTGCCGCGTCAGAAGCCGTGCATTGGTAATTCGCGCAATAAGTTACGACATCTTTGGTTTTATCGAGTTCTCGGATACGCTTATCAAGTTCATTCAGAGGAATTTTCTTTGAGCCTTTGATGACGCCCAGATTGTAATAATCGGGAGAAAGCACATTCACAATCTGAACGCTGCCGCTCGCAATCTTGGCCGAAAGTTCTTCTTTTGTAATTGTTTTCACGGCATGCGCTTTTGATTTCTTCCAAAACCATGCCGCCGATGCCGTTCCGCCGCTCGCAACCACAAACAAACCCAATACCAATAACAAGCTCACCATTTTTTTCATATCAACTCCCTTTTAATTAGATTAAAGACCGACGACTAAAAACTAATGGCTAGCGATAAGTCAACCACCACAACTCCCGGAGATCAGCTACGCCGACCTCCGGGAGTTTTTTCAAAACTAAATTTCACAACAAATTAACGCGCAGTATCTGACAGAACTTCTAGCCCTTTCCCAAAACTAACAATTCGCGTAGCAATACCTTCAACAACTGCGGGCTCATGCGTCACAATCAGCATAGTCATGCCATCTTTTGCGAGACGGCTCATCACCCTGACGATTTCGCCTTTCATTTCGGGATCAAGACTTGAAGTGGGCTCATCAAAAAGAATAGCCTTTGGCGTCATCGCAAGCGCGCGCGCAATTCCGACACGCTGGCGCTGTCCACCCGAAAGCTGCCCAGGTAAAAAATAGGCTTTTTCAGTAAGGCCGACACGCTCCAATAATTTAAGCGCGTCTTCACGGACTTCATCCGGTGTTTTTTTCAAGACCTGCACCGGTCCCAGCATTAAATTTTGCAGCACCGTCAGATGCGGAAACAAATTAAAAAATTGAAAAACAAATCCGAGCTGCGTTCGAACTTCACGAATGGTATCCCGCTCTTTGCGCATATCCATATTTGCATGCAATTGATAATCACCGACACTCACTAAGCCAGTCTGAAATGGCTCGAGATAAGTCAAACAACGCAGAAAAGTGCTTTTACCGATTCCTGATGGGCCTTTGAAAACAATCACTTCCCCTTGATTCACCGTGAGGGACAAATCACGAATGACGGCATGGCCGCCGTAATTTTTTCCTAAATTTTCAATTTTAATCATAAAGACATCCTAAATTGCCGTTCCTGGATCCCCGCCTACGCGGGGATGACGAACGGTTCGCTTTGCTCACAATCGTGTTCGTCAATTTGAAATGACATGATTTTTCTTTTCAAGATTGCGCGACCAAAGCGAAAGCGGAAAACTCATTAAAAAATAAAGAAATGCGGTCGCAAGCCCTAATTCCAGAAAACGGTATGTCGTCGTCGCGGCTGTCGTATAGGCGCGCGTCAGCTCCATCACGGTAATAATCGAAACAAGCGAGGTATCTTTAAACAATGCGATAAAATCATTGGTCGAGGGCGGTAAAACTGTGCGCACAGCCTGCGGGATTAAAACAAAACGTAAAGTCTGCCAGCCATTCATACCGAGCGAACGCGCCGCCTCTTCCTGTCCTTTTGGAATAGAGAGCAAACCGGCTCGATAAATTTCAGCTTCATAGGCTGCGTAATTCATGCCGAGGCCGATAATCGCCGCGGCGAAGGCATTGAGCTGAATTCCTAAATTGGGTAAACCATAATACAAAAGATAAAGCTGGATCAAAAGCGGCGTACCACGAATGACCTCGATATAGCCGTAACAAAGCGCGCGCGGCAACCTGCCGCCGTACATCTTTCCAACAGCAAGCAATGCCCCTAATAGAACAGCAAACGTCATGGCAAGAAAAGAAAGCATGATGGTCATCACGGCTCCCTTTAAAAGCAACGTCCCGAATTTTAGAAGCGGATCGGATTCATGCGCGCGAGCCACATCCCAGGCTTTTGGATCAGCAAGTTTGTCCTGCTTTTCATTCCACATATTCCACTTGAGATAAATACGGCGCAATTCACCGGATCGAATCAGCGCGATAAAAGCTTGGTTGATTTGCTGTTTGAGTTGCGGTGAATCTTTGCGGATACCTGCGGCATAAATCCCCTCGCCCGCCAAATCTGATAAATTTTTAAATCTTGGATTTGCCCCCGCATAAAAAACTGCGATCGGAACATCCATAAGCACCGCTTCGGTACGCCCGATTTCAAGGTCGCGATAAGCTTCCACCGGTGACGGATAACCGATGACGGTAATTTTTCCGTCTTCGTCTAAAATTTTTTGCGCGAGCGTGCCGGAGAGCGTGCCCACTTTCTTGCCTTGTAAATCAGCAAAAGTCAGAATGTTTTTGTTTTCGGAGCGAACCGTGATTTGCTCGGAAAAATAATAATACGGAATAGAAAAATCGATCACCTGCAAACGGTCCTGAGTCACTTCAAGGCCGTTAATGACAACGTCAAAGTCATCACGTAAAAGCGTGGGCACAAGCTGGTCCCATTGGACACTGACAAATTTGGGTTTGAGCTTCATTTGTTTCGCAAGCGCTTCGACAATTTCAATTTCAAATCCGATTAAATTATCGGGTTTTTCTTTGTCCGGAAAAACATACGGCGCACCGCCGGCCGCATCGCCGCCCCAACGCAATTCACCTGTCTTCTGAACGCGGTCCCAGGCCTCACCAGCAAACAAAGTCGTCGGCAGACAAAGCACCAATAAAAGCAGAATCTTAAAATTAATTTTCATAGCGTCGTAAATTATAGCCGAAAAAAAGACCAAAGGTTAAAAGCTAAATCTTAAAACCATAGGCCAAAGCCCAAAATTATCCGGGCAGCTGAAGGTTTTGGGTTGTGGTTTTGACCTTTGAGTTTTAAGCTTTTACCTATTAGAATGCCCCAATGAATCAAGCCAAGAATGTTCTCGGAACAAAACTTCAGCAATGCTGCGCCGACCCTGTCACGGGGTTTTATCGTGACGGCTATTGCAATACCGGCCCGGATGACTACGGGCTGCACATTGTCTGCGTGCAGGTCACAAAAGAATTTTTGGAGTTTTCCATGCGGCGCGGCAATGATTTGTCCACGCCGCATGAAGAGTGGGGCTTTCCCGGTTTACAGCCCGGCGACCAATGGTGTTTATGCGCGCTGCGTTGGAAAGAAGCCTATGACGCGGGCGCCGCTCCGCGAGTCGATCTTGAAGCAACGCATATTTCTGCGCTTGAGCATTTAGATTTATCCGCGCTCAAGAAATACGCGATCGTCGACTAATTACTTACAGCCCTTGCGCAGCATCCGTTTCATTTAGTTCTGAGCTGACGCTCAACCACAAATCAGCCTTTTGAATTTGAACCGCATCCCTTGTTACAACACTCTTTTTTCTTTGCAAAAAAGTAACGTGCAGCTAAAACGATAACAGCAAGAGCAACAATGATCAGCGCAATAATCTCCGAATGATCTCTCATATTACGAAAGTCCCAATAGTTTTCCGCCCTGATAAACAATAAATGCTCCGCACCAAGCCAAAACGGTCATGTAAGCAACCATAAAAAGCGGCCAACCCCAGCCACCGGTTTCGCGCTTTACAATGGCGACAGTCGACATACATTGGCAGGCCAATACAAAAAACACCATGATTCCCACGGCAACCAGCGGTGTATAAACAGGTTTCCCGGTTATCGGATCGGCAGCTTTTTGAAGCGACGTAATCAAGTCGGTTGAATGTTCGTCAGCTTTGTCGCCGACATTATAAATAATCGCCAAAGTACTCACCAAAACTTCGCGCGCAGCAAATGAAGAAATCAGCCCAATCCCGATTTTCCAGTCGAATCCAAGCGGTTTGATAACCGGCTCAATTAACTTACCAAGTTTGCCGGCATAACTATTTTGAATTTTCTCAGCCGCCTCTTCATGGTCAAGTTGAAGATTCCGCGCGTCAAGATCGGCCGCGGTTAAAGATTGCGCCGCTTCGCGGTGATGAATTTGATATTTAAAAGCAACGTCATTGTTTTTCGGGTAACTGACTAAGAACCAGAGAATAATCGAAATGAAAAAAATAGTCGTCCCGGCATTTTTGATGAATTCTTTGCCGCGATCCCACATCACAAGCAAAGCGTTTTGAAGCCGTGGAATGCGGTAAGGCGGCAGCTCCAATAAAAAAGCCGACTGTTTACCTTTCAGGAGTGTCTTTTTAAAAATCGTCGCCATCGTAAGCCCGGAGAAAATACTAAGCAGGTACATAGATAAAAGCGTCACGCCTTTAAGGTTAAGCAGGCCCAACACCGGCCTTGAAGGAATAAACGCGCCGATCATTAAAGCGTAAACCGGCAGCCGCGCACTGCAGCTCATTAGCGGCGCGACTAAAATTGTCGCGAGGCGGTCATTTTTATCCTGAATCGTACGCGTTGCCATGATTCCGGGAATCGCGCAGGCAAAAGAACTTAAAAGCGGTAAAAAGGCTTTGCCGTTTAAACCCACTTTTTTCATCACGCGATCAAGCACGAATGCGGCGCGGGCCATATAACCAAAATCCTCGAATATGGCGATGAAAAAGAAAAGCAAAAAAATTTGCGGAATGAAAACAATTACATTACCCACACCGGCAATAATCCCGTCAACGACCAAACTTTCCAATTGCCCATCGGGCAGTACCGACGCAGCAAGCCGGCCGAACGCAGCGACCACGCTTGCGATCCAATTCATTAAAGGTGTCGCCCAGGAGAAAATTGATTGAAAAATAACTGCCATTACAGTGATAAAAATAATCCACCCCCAAAAGGGATGGGTTAAAACGTCGTCAATTTTATGCGAAGTGGTTCTGACTGCCTGTTCAGGCTGAACAACCATCTCTGAAGTCAGGCGATCAACAATGGCATAGCGTTCAGGAATGGAAAGTTGTGAAAAATTAGCTTTCAGCTGCGGTAGCATCCGGGCCTTCAATGCGCGGCTGATGGCTGATTTCAGCTCTTCAATACCGACACCCAAATTACCTTCGGTGGGAACACATTCAATTCTAAATTCTGATTTAATTTTAGCAATATTAATTTTTTTCCCGCTTTGCACAGCCTCATCCCACATATTTAAAACAAGAACGGCGGGAATGCCTGTCGACATAACTTGTAAAGCAAAATAAAAGTTCCGGTTAAAATTATTGGCGTCAACGATAACAATATTTAAATCGGGCTTGCTTGTGCCCGCTTGCTTTCCGAGCAAAATATTGCTGACAATTTCTTCATCGGGAGACTGCGGATTCAAACTGTATGCGCCGGGCAAATCCAAAAGATCAACGCTCTCTTCGTATTCTTTCAGTTTTAATTTTCCCCATTTTCTCTCAACGGTAACGCCGGGATAATTAGCGGTCGTGTGACGCAAGCCTGTGAGGGCATTAAAGATAGTTGTTTTACCGACATTGGGATTACCGAGAAGCGCGACTATTTTAGGAGAGGCCGGAAGCTGCGGAGAGGTCATAACAAATCAGTTTATCGGCGAAACAAAAATCTGCTTAGCATCCTCAGTGCGGATTGAAAGACTGTAGCCGCGCACAATAATTTCCATCGGGCATCCCAGGGGCGCAAAACGCTTGAGCAAGACTTCGGTTCCCGGAACTACTCCAAGCTCCATTAATCTTTCATGCAGTGAGTTTTGGCTCTGAAAGCTCTGAATAACCGCTTTTTCTTTAATTTTAAGTTCGCTTAACAGCATATGAAACCGCTTGATGATGAGGAGGTAAAATCCTATTAAGATTAAGTCTTAATAGTATACGGGGCAGGTCTTAAAATAGCAAATAGTCATTACGAGGGCAAAATAGGCCTATTCTGTATAGGAAACTCCGTCAGGAAGTTCATTTTTATCATCCGGCAAATATTCAAAATAATCTTTTAATTTTTCTCCGATTTTTACGATAGCCCAAACAACTCCTTCGCCAAACTTTCCGGCTTTAAAAAACTCCGTCGTTTGATTCACGGTTTCATCCCAAAAATCCTGCGGGACTTCTTTGTGGATTAAAATATCGCCTAAAATCACGAATTCACGGCTGTTCGAACAAATAAAAATAAGCACCCCATTGCGATGATTCGTTTGGGTCATTCCCAAGCGCTCAAAAACTTCGCGCGCCTGAGCCATTAAATCTATTTTCTTTTTCCGCGACTCAACATGCACACGCAGCTCCGCCGAGGTTTTTTGCTCGAGCGCTTGAATCGCCTGCCCAATCTGCTCTTTTTCTTTTTGAGAAAAAAAGGATTGCGGTGAACCACTTCTTTTTGGAAACAACTCAAATGCCATTTTTAATTCTCTCTTTTACCATCTTCCGCTTGCTCCTCCACCGCCAAAACTTCCACCACCACCCGAAAATCCCCCGCCACCAGAATAACCGCCCCCACCTCCGCCACGACTCGACCAGCTCGATCCTCCACGGCTCGTAAGTAATGCTCGAAGAATCAGCCACAATATCGCGAACGTAAAAAACCATTCCCAAAAGCTATACGCACCTGTATATCCTCGATGCCCATTCCAATAAGTGCTATATCTAACTAAATCAATAATAAGAATAACTCCGATAATCAAGAGAATCATTTTCAGAAGAGCTCCCCCCCCATTGTTTTGAGCCGCGGCATTGGCCTGATATTCGCCTTTAGTCGCAGACAAAATAGCTCTCACACCACTTATAATTCCATTTTCAAATTCTCCCGCGCGGAAATAAGGCGTTACTTCGTTACGAATAATTTGCGATGACAACGCATCCGTTAAAACCCCTTCAAGCCCATAGCCCGCTTCAATGCGCATTTGGTGATCATCTTTAAAAATTAAAAAGAGCACGCCATTATTGCGATCTTTTTGACCGATTTTCCATTGCTGCGCGATACGTATCGAAATATCTTCGAGCGACCCGCCCTCCATGCTTGGAAAAGTGGCCACGACGATTTGATTTGAAGTTTGGCGCTCAAACTCACGCAAGTCGGCGTCTAATTGCAATTTGGCCTGAGGTGAAAGTAAAGCTGCGCGGTCAGAGACGTAGCCGTCGGGCTTTTCGGGGATTTGGAAATCGGCCCAGGCGGAACAAGAAAGGCTTATAAAAAATGCAGCTGCAATAAATGATAAAAAAATCCATTTATTGTTCCGCCTGTCCCGGACTTGATCCGGGATCTTTTTAGATTCCCGCCTACGCGGGAATGATAAAAACATAAACTAGATTCCCGCCTGCGCGGGAATGACAAATTTCATTTGTCAGAATTTGACTTGGGGCGCTTTTTCGGCACCTTTGTCGGCCTCAAAGTAAGCTTTTTCTTTGAGGCTCATCATTCCCGCAACAACCACGGAGGGAAAACTTCTGCGAAGGGTATTGAAATACTGCGCAACTTCGTTGAAACGCTTGCGTTCCACTGCGATACGGTTCTCCGTTCCTTCAAGCTGCGATTGAAGATCCAAAAAGTTCTGATTCGCTTTTAAGTCCGGATAATTTTCGGAAATCACCAGCAGCCTTGAAAGCGCGGATGAAAGCTGGCCTTGTGACTCTTGGAATTGCTTCATCATCGCGGGATTATTTACGACATCCGAGGTTAAGTTAATTTTGGAAACACTCGCGCGCGCATTGACCACATTTTGCAATGTTTCGCTTTCATGTTTGGCGTAACCTTTCACGGTTTCAACCAAGTTAGGAATCAGATCGAACCGGCGCTGATAAACATTTTCAACCTGCGCCCACGCGCTTTTCACGCCCTCGTCCGCAGAAACCAATCTATTGTAAGAATTAGAAAGTAAAATTCCAATGAACACCAGGATAGCGAGCGCAATTAATAGGCCTTTTTTCATATTCCACCTTTTTGTTTAAAAATGAGCTTTAAAAAACGGTTTTTTGAAGCTCTTATTATATCTAAAACTAAACTTAAAATAAAAACCCCCGAACGGCATAAAGCCATTCGGGGGTTTCACATGGTAGCGGGGCCAGGATTTGAACCTGGGACCTTTGGGTTATGAGCCCAACGAGCTACCGAGCTGCTCCACCCCGCGTCGAATCAATAAATAAAAACGATTATTCCATTTTCAAAATTAGTTGGCAATAAAGGAAGGTCGAAGTGAGATTTGAGTATTATATCAAAATTCAAGGCGAAATCAATGCCTTGTAAGGGTTATTTTAGGTATTTTTTGACCTTAACCGCCTATTCCGGCTTCATAGCAAAGGCTAATCTTGAGAAAAGCTCTACTTCTTGAACTTTTTGCGTGCTTTACCTTTTTGGGGAGTTGGTAAAATAGACGATGACTCTTTGTAATCGCCCAAAACACTTTCTTGGCCGTCTTGCCTCATTTCAAACTCGCGGATTTTATCGCGATAATACGCCGCCTTATCGAACTCCAAAGCCGCGGAAGATTGTTCCATTTTTTGCTTCAGCGTCGAAAGATAGCTTTTTGTCCGGTACTCTTCATCCGATTCACCCACGACTTGATGCGTGAACTCATCGGCCTTCTTCCACTTCTCAATTCCGTCGCGAATTTCCTTAATAATGGTCTTGGGTGTAATGCCGTTTTCCTGGTTAAATTTAAGTTGAATTTTCCGGCGGCGTTCCGTCTCACTCATCGCGCGCTTCATCGAATCAGTCATTTTATCCGCATACATAATGACATAACCGTTAATGTGGCGCGCCGCACGGCCCGCGGTTTGAATCAATGAAACATCGTTACGCAGAAAACCTTCTTTATCCGCATCGAGAATCACCACCAAAGAAACCTCGGGCAAATCCAAGCCTTCCCGCAATAAATTAACGCCGATCACAACGTCGTACTTATTCAAACGCAAGTCACGGAGAATCTCAACCCGTTCGAAAGCATCAAACTCGGAGTGGATGTAACTCACCTTAATTCCCAAATCTTTAAGATAGCGGCTTAAATCCTCGGCCATTTTTTTGGTCAAAGTTGTCACTAAGACACGCTCTTCTTTTTTTGTACGGGTCTTAATTTCCGCGATCAAATCATCAATTTGCCCCGTGGTCTTACGCACTTCGATCACCGGATCAACTAAACCCGTAGGGCGAATCACCTGTTCAACCAACTGGTCTTTTCTCGCCATTTCATAAGGCCCTGGAGTCGCGGAAACATAAAGGCATTGCCCAACCTTGCGCTCAAATTCATCAAACTTAAGCGGGCGATTGTCCAATGCAGACGGTAAACGAAAACCGAACTCGATCAGATTTTTTTTGCGTGACATATCACCGTTAAACATACCGCGCACTTGTGGAACAGTTTGATGCGATTCATCAATCATCATCACAAAATCTTTTGGGAAATAATCGATCAAAGTCGAGGGTGTCGATCCGGGCGCGCGGCCCGATAAATGCCGCGAATAATTTTCGATACCCGAGCAATAGCCCAATTCTTTCAGCATCTCAAGATCATAACGCGTACGGCCTTCAAGCCGCTTAGCTTCCAAATCTTTATTTTGCAAATTAAGTTCCCTTAAACGCAAAACAAGCTCGGCCTCAATTGAAGCAATTGCCGCTTTCATTTTGTCATTCGTCGTGACGAAATGCTTGGCGGGATAAACCGCAAGCCGCGGCAACATCTTTTGCGGTAAAAAATTAATTGGATCGAGAGAATAAATGGATTCGATGCCTGTATCCGAAAATTCAACCCGCAGAGGATGTTCGCTGTAAGCCGGAAATACATCGACCTTGCCGCCGCGCACGCGAAATTGTCCGCGTTTAAATTCTCCCACTAAACGTTCGTATTGAATTTGAATCAAGCCGAGCAGAAAGTCATCCATGTTTTTTTGCTGGCCAACTTCCACTTCTACTAACATTCCCTGCCAATCCTCAGGCGTACCCAAACCGTAAATGCAGGAAACGCTTGAAACGATAATACAATCAGGACGTGATAAAACCGCGCTGGTGGCGGAAAGGCGCAGCCGGTCGAGCTGGTCATTGATCGACGCGTCTTTTTCAATATAAGTATTAGAATGCGCGATATAGGCTTCGGGTTGATAATAATCGTAATAAGAAACGAAGTATTCGACGGCATTCTCCGGAAAAAATTCTTTCATTTCTGAATAAAGCTGCGCCGCGAGTGTTTTATTATGCGAAAGAATCAATGTCGGGCGGCCGAGCTGCGCGATGACATTCGCCATCGTAAATGTTTTTCCCGAACCCGTAACGCCGAGCAAAACCTGCTCTTTGAGTCCGGATTTGAAACCTTTAACGAGCTTTTCAATCGCCTGCGGCTGGTCTCCGCACGGCTGCATAGATGAAGCTAATTTATAGAGGGACATAACAATATTATAAACCAACCGTCTAGATATTCGGCTGTGCCGGGGGAAAAGGGTTATTTCTTTATTTGGACGGGAAAATTGCGGATTGAATCAAATAAGCTAGCCACAGCAGCCCAAGGCCCAATAGTATAGTCATAGGAAAATTCATTTTAAGCCAGCGGTTAAGAACAAATGGCACAAAAAATAAAAGCGACAAGGGCACGGATGTCAAAATTGAAACCGCAAACGAATTTAACTTATCCATGTCACGGTATTCAAAATAGCTCCAGCACAAAGTTAAAATGGACGTAAGAGGAAGCGCGATCAAAAAACCCGCAAGAAAAGGTTTCTTTCCCGCAAGGGATGAAACCGACGCAATTAATGCCGCCGATATGACTAATTTTAAGCCAAAAAGAAAAGAAGCGTTCATTTTCAACCTCTGTTTTTCGTTAGCGCTGGGAGAAATCCAAAGCTAAAATTAAGAAATCAAAAGTGAAAAATCGTGCACAGGAACAGAATGCGTGAGGGCGCCGATCGAAATTAAATCTACACCCGCAAGAGCATAGCTGCGGACGGTTTTCAGCGTCATATTGCCGGAAGCTTCAAGCAATGTAATAGCGCTGATCTGATTACGGACTTGTACAGCCTTCTTGGCCTGAGCGGGGGTAAAGTGATCAAGCATGACTACTTCCGCGCCCAAATCGAATGCTTCAACTAGCTCGTCAAAATCACGGACTTCGATTTCAAAGCGGCCGCTCAGTTTCCGCAAATCACCGAAGCGGCGATGATTTTCTTTCACTAATATATAGTCAAAAAGCCCGAAGCGGTGATTGAATGCCCCGCCCGCAATAACAGCGGCTTTTTCAAGCTCGCGCCAAAGCGGTGTGGTTTTACGCGTATCTAAAATTTTGCAGCGCGTCCCGCGCATTTCTTTTACGAATTGCGCGGTTTGCGTAGCAATCCCCGAAAGATGGCCGATTAAGTTCAATAAAACACGCTCGGCTTTGAGAATGGCTTGGATTTTTCCGGAAAGCCGTATGACAGGCTGATTTTTTTTGAGCACGCCGCCTTCTTTCACAAGAAAACTAATTTTAACGCCGATCAATTTACAAACAGCTTTTGCCGCCTCCGATCCGGAAAAAACTCCGGAAGATTTTGAAATAATTTTGGCATTTCCGGATGCAGTACGCGAAATCAACAAATTGGAAGTAATGTCTCCTGCGCCGATATCTTCATGCAGCGCGCGGCGGATAGAATCAAGCGTGGCTTTTGAAAGCTTCATGGCTTGCTACTTAATCTTTGCGAGCTGTTCTTGGCAAGAAATAAAAAGTTTTCCGGCATCTTCGAGTTTAGCTTTTTCGCCGTCAATGACTTGCTTCGGCGCGCGTGCTACAAAGTTTTCATTCGAAAGTTTTTTTGACATCGTTTCAATCCACGGCTTGAGTTCAGCGATTTTCTTTTCGAGTTTCTTTTTTTCTTCTGCTGGGTCAACCAAGCCCGTAGTTGAAACTAGCACGTCAAAATCCGCGTAAGGCACAACGGAGTAACCATCTTGATTCGAAAAAGACGCCACCACTTCTAATTTTTCAAGCTTGGCTAAGGAGCAAATTTGGGAACTTAGCCCGCTTAAGATCGCTGCCTTGCCTTTTTCTTTGGCATGAACCACCGCAGCCATTTTTTGGGAAGGCGGAGCCCCGATACGCACGCGGATATCTCTTAGTCCCGCAACCGATCTCTGCAAAATATCCATTTCGCTTTCAGCTTTTTCATCTGTAAAAACGCAAACCCTGTACACATCGGATGTGTCACCCTGCACACATCCGATGTGTACAGGGTTTGCAGCCCAACCAACATGCATGATGGTTTCCGGCCATTGATCTTTATCCTTAGCGAGATCGCGAAAACGCTGCCAAATCTCTTCGGTTGTAAAAGGCATAAATGGATGTAAAAGTCTCAAAATTTTTTCAAGCACATAAAATAAAACCGCTTGCGTGTCTTTCTTGGTCGCTTCATTTTGCAGATAGGGTTTCGCAAGTTCGATAAACCAATCGCAGAAATCATTCCATACAAAATGATAAAGCTCGGTGGAGGCCTGGCTTAAGCCAAATTGCTCCAATTCTTTTTCGATCAATTTTATTTTCTTTTCTAAGGTAGAAAGAATCCAACGATGCGCTACGGGCAGCTTTTTAATATCCAAATGAAGTTCCGATGACCCGTCTGTAAAACCTTCCAACCCCATTAAAACGAAACGCGATGCATTCCAAAGTTTGTTCGTGAAATTACGACCAACTTCAAATTTTTCGCGGGAAAGATAAACATCCTGTGCCGAAAGCATGACAAGCGACCAGCGCAAAGCGTCCGCGCCCATCTCTTCGATGATTTCCAGCGGATCAATGGAATTCCCGAGCGACTTCGACATTTTACGGCCCTGATCATCGCGCACGGTACCATGTAGATAAATACGGTTAAACGGTACTTCTCCCAAAAATTCACAGCCCGCCATAATCATGCGCGCGACCCAGAAAAAAATAATCTCCGGTGCCGTGATTAAATCTGATCCGGGATAAAACTTTTTAAGGTCAGCCGCATTCTTGTCAGGCCAGCCCAAAGTTGAAAACGGCCAAAGCCATGAAGAAAACCAGGTATCAAGAACATCGGGATCTTGGCGAAGATTTGCGCTTCCGCATGTCGGGCATTTTTTGGGTGTTTCTCTTGAAACTATAACGTTATTGCTTTGACCTTTAACCTCTGAGCTTTGAGCTATCCCCGCTTGGTATTGCTCTTCACAAGAAGAACAATACCAAGCGGGGATTTGGTGACCCCACCAAATTTGGCGTGAAATACACCAGTCGCGGATGCCTTCCAGCCAATTGGTATAAACCTTGGTCCAACGGTCAGGCGTAAAAACGGTTTTACCTTTGGCATGTTCCGCGAGCGCTTTATTCGCAAGCGGCTTCATCTTTACAAACCACTGTTTCGAAAGATACGGCTCAATGACGGTTTGACAGCGATAGCATTGGCCGACGGCATGCATATGCTTTTCTTTTTTAAGGAATAATCCCTGAGCTTCGAGATCTTCGATAACTTTTTTGCGGGCTTCGAAACGGTCCATATTCTTATACGGGCCGGCTTGGTCATTCATTTTGCCGTTGGGCTGCATAACATTGATTTGCGGAAGATTATGGCGCTGCCCCATCTCAAAATCGTTCGGGTCATGCGCGGGAGTCACTTTCACCATACCGGTACCGAATTTTGGATCAACAAATTCATCCGCAATCACAGGAATTTCGCGGTTCACAAGCGGCAGTAAAAGTTTTTTACCGAGTAAATGTTTATAGCGCGGATCTTCGGGGTTCACCGCCACCGCAACGTCACCCAGCATGGTTTCTGGCCGTGTTGTCGCGACCACAATATGATCTTCGCCCAGTTTTTCATAGGGGCCCGTTCCTCCCGACGCTTTAGCGGAGGGAGAATTATTAACGGTCCTGACTATGGGATACTTCAAATGATAAAGTCCGCCTTCGGTATCTTTGTGCTCGGCTTCTTCATCCGAAAGCGCGGTTTGGCAGCGCGGGCACCAATTAATGATGCGGTTGCCCTGATAAATCAAACCTTTTTCATAAAGCGTTACAAAAACTTCACGCACAGCTTTGGAAAGATTTTCATCCATCGTAAAAGCTTCGCGTGACCAATCGCAGGAAGCGCCAAGTCTGCGCAACTGACGGGTAATCGTATCGCCCGATTCTTTTTTCCATTTCCAAACTTCTTCAAGGAATTTTTCGCGGCCTAAATCCCAGCGGCGCTTGCCTTCTTTGGCGAGTTTTTTTTCGACAACATTCTGCGTCGCAATTCCGGCATGGTCCACACCCGGCACCCAAAGTGTTTCGATGCCTTTCATGCGGTTCCAGCGAATCATGACATCTTGAATGGTATTGTTGAGCGCATGTCCCATGTGGAGAATGCCGGTGACATTCGGCGGAGGAATGACTATTACATAGGGACGGAGACCGGGGGCCCGAGACCCGAGAGGTTGGGATTCAGGTTTAAAAAAACCCTTCTCTTCCCAATTTTTATAAATCCGCTCTTCGATGTCTTTGGCGTTGTATCTTTTTTCTAATTCTTTCATAAAATTTCTCGGTAATTATTCCCGCTTTGCCGGAATAATTATTGGTAAAATAGGAAACGCACAGCGTTTCTCCGCATAACAGCCATGATCCCCCAGCAACGAGGAGACGAAAAACGAAACCCTCATCGAGCGAGTTCCGCAGGCGCTGACGCCGAGGACTGTCTGAGCGAATGAGGGTTTTGCTTTACGACTTTAACAATTTATATTCAATTGCCTCAACGAGTGCCTTCCATGAAGCTTCGATGATATTTTCGTGTACACCAACCGTAGTCCAGGTTTTATCGCCGTCTTGAAATTCGATGAATACGCGCACTTTGGCGGCTGTTCCAGCCTGCGAATTCACAACGCGAACTTTATAGTCGGTCAAATGAATCGACTGTATTTCGGGATAAGAACCGATCAAAGCTTTACGAAAGGCCTGATCCAAAGCATTAACAGGACCGTCACCTTCGGCGGATTCAAAGTGCTCTTTACCTTTAGAAATGATTTTCACATCCGCCACGGTTTTGGGTTTTCCACCGCCGATATTTTCACTGCGTACTGAAACGGATTTAACTTCAAAAAAAGGTTTAAAAGTGCCCAGAATTTTTCTCACCATCATTTCAAA
>JAYTHE010000004.1:0-36630 GCA_043732705.1 Candidatus Omnitrophota bacterium
TGTTAAATGGAAGACCGAGAAAAGTATTGAAATGGAGAACGCCGTACGAGGCTTTTAAAAAGCTCGCGGGTGTTGCGTTAAATAACTGAGACTACCTAATATCTAAATCCTAATATTTAAGTTTATTTGAGTTTAGTATTTGGAATTTGTTTAGAGTTTAGGATTTAGTGCTTAGAATTTGAGAGGATTAGTAACGAGAAACGGAAGTGTCGACTTGAATAGCCCAAGCGTCAATTCCGCCCGAGACATTCTTCAAATTCTTAAAGCCTTTGGAATGCAAAATTTCAAGCGCGCGGCGACTGCGCGGCCCGCGGTGACAATAAGCCACAATTTCTTCGTCTTTGAAAGATTCAAATTCCTTGAGCTTGGATTCGATATCCCCGAGCGGCATAAGTTTCCCGCCCGGAATTTTTGCGATTTGAAACTCAAAAGGTTCGCGCACATCGAGCAAAAGGAACTCTTCTTTCGCGTCTAATTTCTTTTTCAAATCTTGCACTGAAATTTCTTTAACCGCGGATTGTTCCGCGTTGTGGTTTTTCAATCCGCAAAATTGTTCATAATCAATCAGCTGAGTAATCGTCGGATTTTTCCCGCAAACCGGACAATTTGGGTCTTTGCGAAGTTTCAGCTCGCGAAAAGTCATATTCAGCGCGTCATAAACCATCAGGCGGCCAACCAATGACTTCCCGATACCGCAAATCAACTTCACCGCTTCCGTCGCCTGAATCACGCCGATTGTTCCGGGCAAAATCCCGAGAACTCCGCCTTCCGCGCAGCTGGGTACCATGCCTGGCGGCGGGGGTTCAGGGTAGAGACAACGATAACACGGTCCCTCGTCAGCTTTGAAGACTGTCACCAATCCGTCAAAACGGAAAATCGAACCGTAAACATTCGGCTTATTTAAAAGCACGCAAGCATCATTCGTTAAATAACGCGTCGGGAAATTGTCCGTCCCGTCGATCACAATGTCATAGTCTTTGATAATGCGCAGCGCATTTTCGCTGGTAATGCGTTCATTGTGCTTGATGATTTTAAGATCAGAGTTCATCTGCCGGAGACGCTTTGCGGCGGCGTCTACTTTCGGAGTATCAATATCGCTTTCCGCGAAAATCACCTGACGCTGAAGATTGGAAAGATCCACCGTATCAAAATCAACAAGGCCGATAGTCCCGACACCCGCGGCGGAAAGATAAAGCGCGAGCGGCGAGCCAAGTCCGCCGGTTCCGATAATCAAAACCTTGGAAGCAAGCAGCTTCTTCTGTCCTTCTTCGCCCACACTGGGAAGAATGAAGTGACGGCTGTACCGAATTAATTGTTCTGGCGTCAAATCTGTCATGTTTCCTTAACTTGTCCCAAACTTCTAAAAGCTACGCGTTCGGGATTAATTCGCACATACAACTTATGCTCGCTCGACTCCATAAATTGTGTGTTCATTTAACGACGAAACCCGAAGATGATTCTTCGGGTTTATTCCTAGTAATTGCAATTTGAGCTTTATCGAAAATTGCAATAGACCACTGCCGCTTAGGGCAAAAACCCGCAGGACTTTTTAGCTTATGATTATCTATGAACTCTTTCAAAAAAGATCAGCCACTAGGCAAAAGTGAGCGACTGCGGAGTCGTAGTAAAAACCTACGACGCACAAGGAAGCGAACTTTTAACGACGTGGATGGCTTTTTTCAAAGAGTTCTCGCGGAAGCAAGATGTCCCTCAAATCACCGCGTGAGGCCCTATTCTATTGTAAAAAAGGAGTTTGAAAAGCTCTATTTTGTTGCCCTAAGAAACTCCTGTTTGCGATCCGAGCCCTGTCGAGACTCACGATCAATTACTTGGAGGGTAAAAGATGCTTCTGAAATAGCGGGTCGGAGCCAAATAAACGGCGCAAAGCTTGGACCATTTCTTTGGTCAACCGCGGTTCTGCGGCAGCCTTTAAATTCTGGTGCATTTGTTCCTGAGTTTTGGCGCCCGGAATGATGACGTTCACAGCTGGTTCAGATAAAGCAAATTCAAGCGCGGCTTGCGCTAAAGGAACATCTTGCACAATGTCTTGAATCTTGGCGAGCTTTTCGGAGTCCACGACCAGCTTTTCTTTAGAATAGCGGCGGCGATGATCGTCTTTCGGAAACAACGTCTCAGAAGAATGCTTGCCCGTTAATATTCCGGAGGCCAGTGGCTCACGCGCAATGACCGCAATTCCCTTTTCTTTCGCGCGTTCGAAAACATCGATACGCATACGCTGATCAAAAATATTGAAAATAATCTGTAACGAATCAATTTCTTTCACGTGCTTGATTGCCCATAGAGTTTCATCAACGGTATGCAGCGACAAGCCGATATATTTTATTTTCCCCGATTTTTTTAATTCAATTAAAGCCGCAACAGCTTCCCCTTTTTGAACGATATCGGAACCTGGATTATGCAGTTGATAAAAATCGATATAGTCCGTTTCGAGACGCTTTAAACTTTCTTCACAGGCAAAGTATAAATAATCCGGCTCAAAATTCTTTTTATGTCCACCATGATAAAAATCAACTCCGGCTTTCGAAGCAATTACCGCTTCACCGCGATTTTTATCTCTTAGAAATTTCGCGATAAGCTTTTCACTGTGGCCTTCACCGTAAGTATCCGCCGTATCAAAAAATCGCACGCCGCCGTTCCATGCCGCTTCAAGCGTCATCAAAGCTTCTGTTTCGGAAACAGGACCATATCCTACGCCGCTGATTGCCCAGCAGCCCATCCCTATTTCAGGAATTTCAATCCCCGTTTTTCCTAACTTTCTTTTATTCACTGTTACCTTTAAGCTCTGGGCTGCGCCCAACCGCGAACGTTTAAAAAAGGTGTAAAAAGAAAAGGGGTCAGAGCAATCGCTCTGACCCCTTTAAATACTATGCGCTAATTTATCAGACAGAAACGGCGACCGGAGCGGAGGCCGCCAAGGTCTTACCTGTCGATTTCAGGTCATCACAGGCATGCTGAATACGCTTTGCCATGCCTTCTTCAGCTTTCTTCAAATAGCTGCGGGGATCATAAACTTTTTTATTACCCACATCGCCATCCACTTTGAGAACACCGTCGTAGTTCTTAAAAAAATGTTCAACCATTGGACGCGTGAACGCATACTGCGTATCCGTATCCACGTTCATTTTGACAACGCCGTAATTAAGCGTTTCATGAATTTCAGAAAGTTCAGAACCCGACCCGCCGTGAAACACGAGGTCAAAATGAGCACTTTGGCCATACTTCTTTACAACCGCAGCTTGGCCGTCGCGCAAAATAGTGGGTTTTAATTTAACGTTACCGGGTTTGTAAACGCCATGTACGTTTCCGAAGGTCGCGGCAAACAAAAAGCGTCCGCCTTTGACCGAGGAAAGACGGTTAAAAACTTCAACCATGTCTTCGGGAGTCGTGTAAAGCTTGTCCGCCGGTCCGCCTTCATGGCTAACGCCGTCTTCTTCTCCACCCACAACACCGGCTTCAACTTCAAGAATAATTTCATTCTTCGCGCAGCGTTCAAGCAGTTTCACCGCAATATCCATGTTTTCTTTGAGCGGAAGCTCGGAACCGTCAAACATATGGCTGTTAAAAAGATTTGGCAAGCCTTTCGCACGCCGGCGTTCGGTCTCAGCGATAAGCGGAGTCATAAACTTATCAACTTTTCCCGGCTGGCAATGGTCGGTGTGCAACGCGATCCAAACATTGTATCTTTTAGCGAGAAGATGGACATGTTCCGCAATTGAAATCGCGCCAAGCGGCATATCTTTTACATTAAGACCGGAAGCAAATTCAGCACCGCCCGTTGAAACTTGAATAATGCCGTCTGACTTGGCATCCGCAAAGCCCTTCAGCGCCGCATTCGCGGTTTCCGTCGAAGTCACATTAATGGCCGGATACGCGTAACCTTTGGCTTTGGCACTATCAAGCATTTTGCAATATTGTTTGTAATCTACAACTGGCATGTTCAGAATCTCCTTATTTATTTATCTAAAATCGCGATTCACTCAAACTCAAAACTTAGAGCTCAAAGTTCAAAAATTATTACGCGCCGAACAACTCCGTGATTTTAGCTTGAATTTTTTCCTGCGGATTAAAGCCGACGATACTGCCGACTTTTTCCCCGTTCTTAAAGAAAAGCAAAGTCGGAATTCCCTGAATACCGAACTTGCCCGGAGTCAGCGGATTTTCATCCACATTCATTTTTCCTACAGTAACCTTGCCGGCATTTGCAGTCGCGATCTTTTCAACAATGGGACCGACCATACGGCAAGGGCCGCACCATTCCGCCCAAAAATCAACCAGCACAGGCGCGGCTGACTTAAGCACATCAGTTTCAAAATTGGCGTCTGTAAAAGTCTTTTCGTTTCCCATAAAAATTCACCCCTAGCAGGATTGTTTGATTAGTCCAAAATAGAAACTCTATTATACAAACACTGAAGGAAAGGGAAAAGAAGAAAGGCATAAAAAATAGTGCCTTTCTTGAGGAAATTTAACCTATTTCAACCCGGTTCCGACCACTGTTTTTAGCACGATAAAGCGCTTCGTCCGCGCGTTTCACGGCTTTATCTGGGGAAATTTCATCTGCCCGCAAATCCGCCACACCCACGCTGATTGTGACCGGAATTTTTTTACCCTGATAATGAAATTGGAACTCTTCCACCCGCTTACGAAGGGGCTCGGCAAATTGAGACTGAACCTCTTGTCCCGTGCAACCTTCGACCAAAACAATAAATTCTTCCCCGCCATAACGCCCGGCACGAATCAAAGCTCCCTTTTCATTCAACTCATTAAAATTTAATTCGATCAGCCGGGCAAGGTCTTTCAAGATCTGGTCACCGGCATCATGTCCGTGAGTGTCATTCACTTTCTTAAAGAAATCAACGTCGGTCATGACCACCGATAAGGGCCGTTTACTTTTGCGGCACCGCAGCGCCGATTCTTCCAACAAGCTTCGCATATGCCGAATGGTGTAAAGTCCCGTCAACCCATCGCGTGTTGCCAATCGATATAAAACGCTTTGTTCGTTTTGACTTCGCAAAAAACTAAGCACAATCGAAAATACAAAAAAACTGAAAATCAGCAATAACGGATTCACGACTTGATAAAAAACATTTCCTTTTAAAAAAATCAAATACGCAATACCAACCCATCCTAAAGCCGCAAAAAAAACACCTGCCCAAGCAAAAGCTTTGGAAGCGTTCCAAAACCAAAAACCGATTCCAAACGCGATTGCTAAAAGCATGAGCGCGTTTTCCCTTCGTCCGGCTTCACGGATAAACTGATTCGTAAGAATACTGTTCATCACATTCGCAATCACGCCCACACCCGGGAATACGGACTGGAGAGGAATGCCCTTGATATCCGTCAAACCCGATGCTGTGACGCCGATCAAAACAATCTTCCCTTTCAAATCCGCCGCTGATATTACCGGCTTTTCTCCTTTTTGAATCGCCGCGTAACTTTGTAAAATATCCCAGTAAGAAAAATGCTCGAAACTCTTTTCCCAGCGGTCCGCCCAATTGATCAGCATCACTCCGCGGCTATTCACGGGATATTCCTTTGGCGTTAACGTAGAAGGGACATCCTTTAAATAGTCTTTTGCCACTTCGGTGCCGAGGTAGCCGTGCGTCTCATTGTTTTGAGCAACCTCAAGCTGAACATGCCGCGTAATGCCGTCCACATCTGGCGCCACATTCACATGTCCCACTCCGCGCAAATACTTTTCAATCGCGGGAATGGAGTGAACCCAAATTTTATCCGATGCCGGCCTGGCTCCATCCTTGCCGATCCTGGGCGCATCTTCAATGACCGTTCCGGCGTAAACATTTTTTGTTTTTTTCAAAGCTTCGGAAAAAGCAGAGTCATCAAATTGATCCTGGCTCGGCTCGCTAAAAAAAGCATCGAAAACAACCGCCTGGGTTTGCCATTCATTTAAGATGCTCAATAACGCGGCGTGGTAACGGCGGGGCCAAGGCCATCTTCCGATTTTATCAATACTGTCCTGAGCGATTTCAATAAAAACAATTTCGGGGCTCACCGTTAAGGCTGGACGATGTCTGAAAAAAGCATCAAGAAAAACGAGTTCCAAACGCTGAACAAAAGGCGCGGAAATCAGAGAAAGATGGATGAGGGTGATTAAAACATAACCAAAAACTTGAATGCGCCGGTCCTGAAAAGCAAATCCAATGGACAGGGGCTTTAGTTCGCCGCTCTCTTGGGGGGAAGACTTTGATCGTGAAAGAAAATTTAAAAACCGCATCCGTTGCGGATTTTACTCTTCTTCGACTTTAACTTCAAACACTGTTCCGCGCACGCTTGTTGTGGAAGTGGGCGTGCGGACTTGAAAAGAAGATTCACCTTTTAGTTTTTCAGCCTGAACAAGCACTTGTCCCAAAGCTAAGTCGAGTAAAGTTCTTTTATTTTCCTGTTTATCGTCATAACCCAGTTCCGCAATGCGCATCCAGGTATTAGGCTTGATATCCACTTTACCAGTGGAGCCTTTTTCATCGAGTAAAATAACCGCAGTGGAATCCTTGCCGGTTTTGATTTCCCCATTTTCATTCATTTTCATGCCCTTAGCAGCCAGTTTCCAACCATCATCAGGCGCCGACTTCACTGTTACTTCTCCCGTCAACTCTTGAACTTCAGCAAACCGTTCAACTGCAGCCGATTGGGAATAAACAGAGGAAGATGAGCTTGTTATAGCCAATGCCAAAACACCCAATAAAACAACCATGCATTTCATATTTACCTCACGTTAGAAAATCCACCTACACTTAATAGTAATATCCATTATCTAAAAAGTCAAATTAAGTGTATTTTTATATCAAAAACAATCAATACAGATCATTTGAGACCTCTTCTTGGACAAAGCGACCTGATTTCGCATCCCTGGCAATCAGGCCGCCGCGCCACACACCGAACTCGCCCATGCTGAATAATTAAATGTGTATAAAGAACCCAATCACACTTATCGATTAGCTCCATCAACTGAAACTCAACTTTCACAGCATCCTGAGAATTTGAAAATCCAAGCAATCGATTAATTCGGATCATGTGGGTGTCCACTGTCAAGCCTGGAACGCCAAAAAAATTTCCCAAAATAACATTCGCGGTCTTTCTTCCCACTCCTGGAATTTGAATTAATTCCTCCATGGTTTGCGGAACGCGGCCTTCATGTTTTTTTAAAATCAGAATTGCGGCATTTTGGATATTTTTGGATTTGTTTTTATAAAATCCGGTGGAATGAATCAGTTTTTCAATTTCAGGCAGATCTGCTTTCGCGTAATCGGACATTTTAGAATATTTCTTGAAAAGCCCCGGGGTCACCAAATTGACGCGTTTATCAGTGCATTGCGCGGATAATACGGTGGACACAAGCAGTTCCCAGGCATTGGAATAATTTAAAGCGCAGCGCGCGTCCGGGTAAGTCTTTTTTAAAACTTCAATAATCGCACGGGCTCTTTTTCTTTTTTGAGCTTGTGTTTCCTTCGACATGCTCAGTATCATAATCCCTGTCAAAGAATTCATCCAGATATCTAAATTCATAAAGGAGATACGCTTAACATGGAGAAAATGAAAGCAGTTATTTTCCGCAAAACAGGCGGGGTTGAAAACCTTGAATATACCGATATACCAAAACCTCAGCCCGGAAAGGACGAGGTTCTGGTCCGCGTTAAAGCCTGCGCTTTAAACCATCTCGATATTTGGATTCTTACGGGCGGCATCGCAGCTCCGATTTCCATGCCTCATATTTTAGGATGTGATATTGCCGGCGTTGTTGAAGCCTGCGGCCCGGGCGTTCGCGGCATCACACCGGGAAAACGTGTGATTGTGGCTCCCGGTATCCGCAACGGAAAATCAGACCTGTACAAAACCGGAATTTGGGACAGTCTGGCTCCCGGATATCAAATCGTCGGATTTCAAAATAACGGCGGATATGCTGAGTTCGCAAAAGTTCCGGCTGAAAATATTATTCCGGTATCAAACCGCTATTCTTTTGAGCAATGGTCCGCTATTCCGCTCGTCTTTTTAACCGCGTGGCATATGCTCGTCACGCACGCAAAACTCAAAAAAAGCGAAACCGTGTTAATTCAAGCCGCCGGAAGCGGCATCGGCAGCGCCGCCATCCAAATTGCAAAATACCTGGGCGCCAAAGTCATCACTACCGTCGGGAATGATTCAAAAATAAAGCGCACGAAATCTTTGGGTGCAAACCACATCATCAACTATAAAAAAAGAGACTTTGTGAGTGAAGTAAAAAAATTAACGCTCAATCGCGGCGTAGATGTTGTTTTTGAACATATAGGCCCCGAAACACTCGCGAAAAGTTTGCTTTGTCTTAAAAAGCGAGGACGGTTGGTTCATTGCGGCGTTACTTCCGGCGCGTTAGCGACTCTGGATTTGAAACATTTATATTTTAATCAAATTCAGATTCAAGGGTCTTATATGGGCGGATTTAAAGAGCTTCTTAGTGTCGTTAAGCTTGTCGAAAAAGGCAAACTCAAGCCGGTCGTGGACCAAACCTTTCCGCTGACCCAAGCTAAAAAAGCACTTACCCGTATGCTCAAACGGAAAAATTTCGGGAAAATTATTTTAGTCCCATAAAAAACCGCGCGGGTTAATGTCAGGCGACCGTATTCTTGGGCTGAAAAAAAATAGCAATCCCAAAATAGACAAGGCTTAAAATCACTCCCACCCCGCTTGGAAAAAAATGCGCGACCATCGGCACATATTGGAAAATTCCGAAAATAAGCCCCACCGACAAAGCAAAGCTCGCGAGCACAAACAATTTCTCAAAATCCAAATTACGCGGAACCGCCAGTTGAATTAAAAATCCAAGCAGCCCAAAGATGAGCGCAGTTAATAAGCGTGAGATAAATCCAAAAATCAGGACTGTGAATAAAAATATTCCGACGACGGCCCATTTAAATTTTTTATACAAATCTTGAATCTGCTTGCCTTCAATATGAATATTAATATCTTTCTTACTCTTTGTATTTTTACTGTTCCCGGGAGCGCCCGGAAGCATGCGCGCCTGAATTCCTTGCTGCGTCTGGGTATAAACCATGGTTGAAGTGACAAATACCTTCACCGCTCCCATTTCTGCATCAGTAATAACCGTGCGCGAATCATCAAAAGTTGCCAAAGCGCCAAACTGAGGATGAACCAAAGTTACTGGCCCGGCCTTATCTAATTTCATACCCGTTGCCGTAAGAGTCATGCCGGGCCATTCATTTTTGAGCCAATCTACAAATGCATTAGCCTTCGGCATAAACGAAACAGCCAACAGCACCAAGGCGCCACAAAAAAGAGCGGAAAGATAAAGGTTATACAGAACAGCTGCACCAAATTTTTCACTGCGTGCCTCGCGGTAAATACTCAGATCAAAAATTGAAAAAAGCGGCGCGAGCAAAAAACGAGGGGCCTTCATAAAGTCTCCTTGATTATCATTTAGTAAGAGATTTTTAAAATTTTCATCTTGATCACGCCAGCAGGAACCCGGATTTCAAACTCTTCGTTGAGTGCTTTTCCGAGAATTCCTTTTCCAATCGGAGAAGAAACGGCGATTCTGCCTTCGTCAAAATCCGCTTCATCTTCGGCGACCAATTTATAAGTAAAGGTCTCTTTGACTTTTAAATTGTGGACTTCAACGGTCGCGCCAAGAAAAGCCTTATCCTTCGGAACATTGGCCGTATCCAAAATCTGTGCACGGGAAAGGCGGTCCTCAAGCTGCATGACGCGTGTTTCCAAATGTGCTTTAGCTTCTTTCGCGGCATCATATTCGGCGTTTTCTTTCAAATCACCGTGCGCGCGGGCAACCGACAAAGCTTCGGTCACTTCCCTGCGTTTTGTGCTCTTTAAATACTGCAGTTCTTCCTGCATTTTGTTATAACCTTCGCGACTCAAAAAAATCTTTTCAGCCATTTACTCCTCCAAAAACAAGAATCATATTCTCAAAATACCAATTCGTACAAATTATTTTTACGTCGAACGTATTTGCGGTTGCGTTTCACGCAGAGCACTGCGCGGTTGAGCCGCAGCTCAGAGCAAAAAAAAATCAGTTGCCGATCCACCGCGAATAAACGCTCTTTGCGACAGCTGCATCTTCAGTCCCTTTCACAATCACGCGCCCACTTTTAAAAAGCGTCAATTCATAGTCAGGAACTTTAACGCGCGCGAAATCAGCGCTGACCTGAACCGATGTCTCGCCTTTCCAACGCCCCTTTAACTTTTCCCAATCAAGCCCATGTCCGGCGGCGCTTTGGATTTGAACCGCATTCCTGCCGCAAAGCTTTAAAGTTTGAACTCCGGCTTGAATATCAAGATGAGGAAAAACTCCTTCTCCGCAAGCGGAGCAGCGTGTGCTCATAATTGCCTCAGCCTTAACCTGCTTGAATTCACCGCGCCAAATATCAAAGTTAAAAAGTTCCGCGGAAACCTCACTTCCCGTTAAAACCTGCAGAAGCTGGGTAAATTGCATGGACGCGGTCATATGCGCGGCCGAAGCCAGAATTCCGGAACGATCGCATGTCTGGGTTTCATGAGTGCCTGCGCTTTCAGGAAAGAGACATTTCAAACAAGGGCGTCCGTCCGCTAAAACTGTATAAACCATGCCGCGTGTCTCAATCGCACCGCCGTAAATAAAGGGAATTTTATTTTTGACGGCATAATCATTCAGTAAATAACGCGTTTCGAAGTTATCTGTGCCGTCCAAAATAACATCGATATCCTGCAGCAAACCCGAAATATTTTCGGCATGTAGATCCTCAATCACCGCTTCAATTTGAATTTCAGAATTGATTAATTCAAGCTGTTTTTTGGCTGCGGATGCTTTTGCCAACCCTTCACGCCCGTCGGTTTCCGTAAAAAGCACCTGTCTTTGCAGATTGCTTGGCTCAACCACATCGCGATCGATTAAACGCAGAAAACCAATCCCTGCTCGTGCGCATAACTGCGCGGAAACCGAGCCTAACGCTCCCACTCCGATAATCGCAACTCTTGCGGTAGAAATCTTTTTTTGTCCGTCGATTCCAATTTGAGACAAAATAGACTGACGGCTGTAACGTTCCATAGATTAGACCGAAGACCGAGGACTGAAGACTGAAGACGTTGACATATTTAACCTTTCTCAGACAAAGAGTCTGTGGTCTGTAGTTTTTGGTCTTTAGTCTGATAAGAACTGTCAACCATGCAAGGCTCATAACCCGCGTCCTGAATCAGGCGCTCCATTTCAGCGCGGGAAAGATCCACGGGCGTTTCGCTGCCAGCATCATGCATAATTTTCTCATTCAAATTCAGCCCGCCCAAATCATCGCAGCCAAAAGAAAGCGCGACCTGCGCAAACTTCAAATCGGTTGTGGTCCAATGTGCTTTAATATGCGGCACATTGTCAAAAAGCAAACGTGAGACCGCGAGGGCCTTTAAATCCAGCAATCCACCCGGTTCGCCTAATTTCGCTAAACGGTTATTTTCAGCCTGATAAGAAAGGCAAATAAATGACTGAAAACCCTTGGTTTTGTCCTGCAGCGCCCGCAAACGCAAAACATGATCCACACGGTCTTCATCGGATTCAATGTGCCCGTAGAGCATGGTGCAATTGGTTCTGAGCCCTAAACCATGCGCTTTTTCGTGAATATCCAGCCACTCTTTGGCCGTAATTTTTTCACGGCAGATTTTTTGACGCGTGACCTCTGCGAATATTTCCGCTCCGCCGCCCGGCATGCCATCAAGACCAGCGGCGATTAATTGCTTCAATACTTCTTCGTGGGAAAGTTTGCAGCGTACGGCAATGTCATCAATTTCAGGCGCAGTCAAAGCTTTGATATAAAGATCGGAACGAATGGCGCGGATACGGCTGAACATACCGGTGTAATAATCAATCATTAAATCAGGATGATGTCCGCCAACAATATGCACTTCGTTAATTCCAAATTGATCCACAGCTTTGCGGACTTTGGATTCAATTTCATCCAAAGTAAATGTATATCCGCCTGCCTGACCGGGCTTTCTCGAAAAAGAGCAAAACATACAGCTGATACTGCAAACATTGGTGTGATTCAGATGGAGATTAACGGAATAATAAACATTCCGGCCATTGAGGCGCTGTCTTACAGTTTGTGCCAAAGCACCGACAGCATGCAAATCCGGAGAACGGTAAAGGCGGACACCATCTTCAAAAGAAAGTCTTTCTTGCGCGGCAACTTTTTCAGCAATATCCCGCAGGTCGGAATTTCTGAAAATCGAATCGATCATGGCTGGGAAGAAGCCTTTTGGCTATTTTGTTTCTTCTTAATTTCTTCAAAAAGTTCATCGACGAGTTTTGATTGGTCAACCACACGCTGTTGATTGCCATCGACGTAAAGCATGCCTTTATCTTTACCGCCGGTGATTCCAAAATCACTTTCATGCGCTTCACCGGGCCCATTCACAACGCAGCCTAATACAGACAATGTCAGCGGATCTTTAAGTTCGCGCATAGCGCGGTCTTCGACTTCCCCCGCGAGCTTAAAAACATCGACTTCCGCGCGCCCGCAACTCGGACAGGAAATCACGCGTACGCCTTTACGCAGTCCAAGCGCCTCAAGAATCATTTTTCCGACTTTGATTTCTTCACGCGAATCCGCGGTCAAAGAAACGCGGATGGTGTCGCCGATTCCCTGCTGAATCAAAGTTCCAATGCCGATTGCGTTATAAATACTACCGCGTAAAAGCGTGCCGGCTTCGGTCACGCCTAAATGCAGCGGATAATTGAAAGTTTGGCTCGCAAGCTGATACGCGCCAACCATGGTCGGAACATCGGAAGCTTTAATGGAAATAATAATGTCTTTGAAATCATAGCGTTCAAGAATCGCGACATGTCTCTTCGCACTTTCAACAAGCGCTTGCGGCGTGACGCCGTATTGATCGCGAATATCTTTCTCAAGCGATCCGCCGTTTACGCCAATACGGATTGGAATGTGGTTACGTTTAGCTTTTTCTACGACTTCGATAACACGGTCTTCCGCGCCAATATTGCCCGGATTGAGGCGCAGTTTGTCGACGCCTTCGTCAATCGCAATCAAAGCAAAACGATGATTAAAGTGAATGTCCGCGACAAGAGGAATTTTGATGCGTTTTTTGATTGCGCCGAGCGAGCGCGCATCTTCTTCCTTCGGGCAGGCAACACGTACAAGCTCACATCCTGCTTCGGCAAGCTGTTCGATTTGAGCGACGGTGGCATCCACATCGCGTGTATGCGTCGTACACATCGATTGAATGCGAATCGGCGCATCACCGCCGATTGTGACATTGCCGACTTTAACCTGGCGTGTCACCTTTCTTTGAGGAAGAGGTAAAGGATTATTCATCTGTTTCTTCCTTGGCTCTGTGCCTCCAGCCCAATCGCATTACCTGTCCACCTCCGGGAGGTGGACAGGTATAACGGTATTTCTAGAAACAAACTCATGAAATAGCTACCATACGTTCGATCGGTAAACGTGCTTTGTCAGCAAGTTCTTTCGGAACTTTAACTTCGTATTTTAAATTTTCAAGCGAATCGACAATTTTCTCAAGCGTGTTCATTTTCATGTAACTGCAAACCGATTTAGGGCTTGCCGGAATAAATAACTTTTCAGGATGGTCCTGCTGCATGCGGTACAAAATGCCGGTCTCAGTTGCGATGATAAATTTTTTTGCTTTGGATTCCCCGACATACCTCACCATGCCTTCGGTGGAAAGAATTTTGTCAGCAAGATGCATAGACTTCGTCAAGCAGCCGCATTCAGGGTGCATTAAAAACTCCGCGTCGGGATTCGCTTTTCTGAGCGCGTTAATTTCCGAAGATTGAATCAATGTATGCGACGGACAATACCCTTTCCAAATCGTCATATTCTTGCGGCCGGTTTGGTTTTGAACAAAGGTTCCAAGATAAAAATCAGGAATAAAAAGAATTTCCTTGTCTTCGGAAATGGATTTCACGACATTCACCGCATTTGCGGAAGTACAGCAGTAATCGCTTTCGGCTTTAACTTCCGCAGAAGTATTCACATAGGCTACGACTAAACCCGCAGGATGGGCTTTTTTCCATTCGCGGACTTGTTCAGGCTTAATCATATCAGCGAGCGAACAACCCGCGGCCAAGTCCGGAACGATTACCTTTTTATCCGGGCACATAATGCTGGCGGTTTCCGCCATAAAATGGACGCCCGCGAAAAGAATAACATCCGCGTTCGTTTTCATCGCGGTACGCGCAAGACCAAGCGAATCTCCGAGATAGTCTGCCACGTCCTGGACATCCCCAGCCTGGTAATTGTGCGCCAAAATAATCGCGTTTTTCTTTTTTTTGAGATCCGCGATTTCTTCCTGAATTGAATTGTATAGTTTCATATTAATTTTTCCCGCAGCTGACTCGTTGAGGTCAGCTGCTTATATAATCGGCTCTGGGCGATGCCCAACCGATTTTCGAACTTTTATTATATTTTTTCCTGCGGCTGACTCGCTGAGGTCTACCGCTTTATTTATCGCCTCTGCGCTACGCGCAACCGGAACCCTACGCGTTTAAAATTTGTTCGCGGCGTTCAACTTTCTTCGCTTCGCGAACTTCCTGATTTTTTTGTCCAAGCTCAGTAAGTTCTTTTGAAATCGCCATGGAGCAAAACTTAGGTCCGCACATGGAGCAAAATTCCGCCTCTTTAAAATAATCGTCCGCGAGAGTTTCATCATGCAATTTCTGCGCATATTCCGGATCCATCGAAAGACGAAATTGCTCTTTCCAATTGAATGTGAAACGCGCTTTCGACAAAGCATCATCACGATCACGCGCGTTCGGACGTTTACGCGCAATGTCTGCGGCATGGGCCGCAATTTTATATGCAATCACACCCTGCTTAACGTCATCCAAATCCGGTAAACCCAAATGTTCGCGCGGGGTGACATAGCAAAGCATCGCCGCACCAGCCTGGCCGGCAATCGCCGCACCAATGGCGGAAGTAATATGGTCATAGCCGGGCGCAATATCGGTGACAAGCGGCCCAAGCACATAAAAAGGCGCTTCATGGCAAACCTTGATTTGCTTTTCAATGTTCATTGGAATTTGATCCATCGGAACATGCCCGGGCCCTTCCACCATCACCTGAACATCATGTTCCCATGCTTTCAAAGTTAATTGGCCAAGCGTTTCAAGTTCTGCAAATTGCCCCTGATCGCTTGCATCTGCGAGACAACCCGGACGCAAACCATCACCGAGACTAATTGTGACGTCATACTTTTTACAAATTTCAAGCAGACGTTCATATTCGGTGTAGAGAAAATTTTGTTTATGATGGCGCAGGCACCATTGCGCCAAAATCGCGCCGCCGCGGCTGACGATACCGGTCAAACGTTTCGATAAAAGCGGAAGATGTTCGATCAAAACACCGGAGTGGATCGTCATATAATCCACACCCTGCTGCGCTTGTTTTTCGATCACATCAAACATAATGTCGGCTGTGAGTTCTTCCGGAATTCCGCCGACTGCTTCAAGCGCCTGGTAAATGGGAACCGTTCCGACGGGCACGGGGCTATTCTGAAGAATTGCGATGCGGGTTTCATCCAGCTGCGCGCCGGTTGAAAGGTCCATAACGGTGTCAGACCCGTATTTCAATGCAAGACGGAGCTTCGCGACTTCTTTTTCAATATCGGAAGTGACGGCTGAATTACCGATATTCGCATTGATTTTGCATTTGGAATTAATTCCGATCGCCATCGGTTCAAGGTTGGCGTGATTAATATTCGCGGGAATGACCATGCGTCCGCGCGCAACTTCCGCGCGGATAAAATCTGCAGCAACATTTTCGCGCTGCGCGACATATTCCATTTCAGGCGTAATCATATTTTGGCGCGCGAAATGCATTTGTGATTGATTGCAGCCGCCTGCTCTTTTCTTAAGCCATTCTGTTCTAATTGCCATGCTGTTTCCTTTCCTCTGGGCTGCGCCCAACCGGATTTTGTTAAAATATGATTTCGATTCAGATAAAAAAAAAGCGCCTTTTCGGTTGTGCCTTCGAGCACAGAGAAAAAATATCACTGTGGACTTCTCGAAACAGCCGAAAAGGAGGCTTATAGATACAAATCAGAGCGGTTTTATAGCATGAATACTACTCGACGGATTGCCCCTTGTCCACCCCCGCACAAGACCAAAAACCATAGACTATCCACCAAAGACTTCGTATAGAGGAAAAGTGCGTGAAATTGCTTAATTCTTACTAAAAAGATCCATATGCAAGGCGTATGGGAGCGAACGCGGAGACGTACTCGAAACGTACGTCGCACAAGTGAGCGAGCATACAACGCCGCAGATGGGCTTTTTTGTAAGAATTTATTGGTCGCGGCGTTCGCGGATATGGTGGCGGACGTCAATCCCCTGCTTCAGATAAATAACATCTTCGGCAAGATTTGTCGCAAGGTCGGCAATGCGTTCAAAATTATGCGAAGCAAGGATCAAACAAACGCCGGCTTGCGCATGTGCAGGATTGGATTTCATCGCATTAAGTACTTCAATCGCGATTTTATCGTCAATCTCATCTACGGCATCGTCCGCTTCTAAAATAGCCTTGGCTTTTTCAAGGTCAGCATCCATAAACGCGTTGACGGCATCACGCACCATCATAATCACATGCTGATACATTTTACGAAAATCATCATAGGGAATTAATGCGGGCTCGCCGTTGAGATATAAAGCTTTTTGCGCAATATTGACGGCTTGGTCTGCCATGCGTTCCAAGTCATTCGTAATTTTAAGAATCATTGTTACCAGGCGAAGATCACTTGCGGTTGGCTGGTAAAGCGCGATGAATTCATGGCCTAACTCATCAATTTCGATTTCATAAACATTAATCTCTTGGTCGCGTTGAACAACCATTTCCGCTTTTTTAGAATCACGCTCAAAAAGCGATGCGGCCGAATTGGCAATGGCCTCTTCTACAAGCAGTCCCATCTTAAGAAGCTTGCCTTTGATTTTCAAAATTTCATCGTCAAAATGTCTTTTCATGCTCGGTGCTTCCGCCTTTCATTAAGAAGTTATCGCATTGTATTCCAATTTACAAGCATGAGCAATGCCCCAAACTGAAACTTACTTATTTTTTACACAGCGCCGCTGCATTGATCCGAGCTTGCAATTTCAAGACTGTTTCCTATAATGAGCCGGAATTTATGCTTTCTATTCATAAAGGAAAAATGCATGCGCGCAGCGATTTTTGAAACCATCATCGAAAAAATTATCCCCCTCGGCGACGAACTCCGCCATTTCACCTTACGCTTCAAACCCACAGATCACTGGGAACATGAAGCCGGCCAATTCGTCAATATCATCGCCGATGACGCCCCCCCTCTTGAAGGCGGCAAAATACTTAAACGCGCCTACTCGATCGCCTCCTGGCCATCTCAACCCGGCACACTCGAATTATTTTGGAAAAAAGTGGACGGCGGGCCGATGACAAGCGGCTATCTCCTAAATAAGAAAGAAGGCGACAAACTCAAAATTCAGGGGCCTCTCGGACATTTCACAGTCAAGCAGCCTCTCCCAAAAACCATTTATTTTGTTTCGACCGGCACCGGCTTTGCGCCATTCCGCGCGATGATTTATGACCTGCTTGAAAAGAAAGCCGACGTCAACTTGGTCAACATTTACGGTAACCGTTATGAAGACCAGGTTTTTTATAAAGATGATCTGGAAAAACTTGCGGCTACCAATCCGCGCTTGAAAAATGTGATGACGGTTTCCCGGCCCAAAACCTGGAAAGGCGAAACCCGTTATGTGCAAATGGTTTTGGAAGGTTTACTGAAACCGGGCGATAGCGCGCAAGTTTACATTTGCGGTTTGACGGATATGATTCTTGCGGTTGAAAAAGTTGCTCAGGCGGCGGGACTCAAAACCAAAGAACATATCTTCTACGAAAAATACGACTAGCCCTTCCTTAAAATTCAAATTGCCGGCCGGCAATTTGAAAACATACCTCATGGCTGTGCCTCGTCTCGAAAATAAATCGGACGAGAATTGAACCACGATATTCCGAATGCCAATGGAAATTTTACGCGTGTGAAATTTTAAAATCGAAAAATGGGTTTGTCGAACCTGAGGGAGAATTTTACCCGAAAAAACCCACCCTAGAACAATTGAAAACGATGTACGCGAAGGGTAAATAATTTCTAAAAAAAATCAAGGAGCCGGACTCAAAACCAGGCTCCTTGATTTTTTCCATGCTCGGTCTTTCGATCGTATTCAATTTCTTTTGCTTTGTAAGCCTGAATAGCGGTCTGTGCCGCGCGTCTCACCGCAGGGTCAATTTCTCCGCAACCGACAACTCCGAGCCCTTGAAGATTTTTTTCAACCATCGCCGCCGCATCCACACCGGTATTTTTGTGGCCGTCTTCATGCGTTTGAAGCGCCTGGCTAAATTTTTTCCATTTGCTTTTTAGCTTTCCGGAAGCGCTTTCTGCTCCGCGCCACTCCGGCATACGGTAAGTCACATCGAGCGACACCTGAGAACTTGTTAAGCGGCAGCCGTCGCCAGCCTGTGCATACTTATAATTCCAATGAATATTCCAATTGGTAAACGCGAAATGTCCGCCGGTGGCGGGTGAACTGCGCCGCATGGATTCACGTAATTCTTCCTCGGTTGCGCCTGAAATCTGATAGTTCTGAAATTTGATCGAGGTTTTTGGCTCCGCAAAAAGGGCCTGCGTGGCCGGGATCAAAAAGAGACTTATGAAAAAAACCGTGATTTTTTTCATGTGTTTCCTTTCCAAACTAACAAATTGAGAATACACTATTTTTTGGGAGGAACCGCGGCCGTAAGTTGGGTCAGCAAATCCCCACGCAAGCCGGGCGGCAAAAGTGTGATATCCGCGCCGCCTTCAAGAATCTGCTGGGTTTCCAGAATCTCAAATAAAACCTGCGCTACCTCTTTGTCCTGAGCGATTTGCTGCAGCTGCCCGCCGACAATCTCCGAGCGAATCGCAACCGCACGCGCAAACTCAACCGCAGCTTCTTTTTCAGCGGTACTTGAAATAATACTGACTTGATTGGAACCGTCCTGCCGGATTGCGGAAGTGACCTGTCTCAAGCGATTCACGACTTTCTCTTCGATTTGCTTAACCATGCCTTTATCGCGAAAATGAACCTTACGGATATAAACCGAACCAACCTGATAACCGTATTCGCCAGCAATATTAAAAATTTGATCACGCACAATTTTGCTCATGGTATGACGGTTTTCCAACATACCGGCAAGCTTCATATTACTTAAGCAACGCACAGTTGAATTGCTCACATTGGCACGCAAAGAGCCTCGCGGATCGGTGTTTTTAAAAACATGCGCCACCGGATCATTAATCACCATTTCATACCAAACACCGATGCCCATCGGCGCGCCTTCTTCTGAATTCACCGGGTTGCTGCGCACATACTCTTGATCCAAACGAAAATCACGCATGTGACATTGACCGAAAAGATTCACAATCAACGCTCCCGGCCCAAGCTTGGGCCAAAGAAAGTGAAGCCCCGGCTCCTTAATCACTCCGAGAACATTTCCGAAAAGAACATAAACCCGCGCTTCATTTTCACCGACGATCGCATAAACACCGATCAGCTTAAAAAAACCAAAGAAAAAGTTTTCGGCGATAAAACAAAAAACTGTCGTCAAAACAACCGCGCCGATGATGGGCATTTCAGAAATGTTCATTTGCCTGCCTCCACAATCACTTTCTTGGCTTGATTGAAAAGCTTCAGTTTAATATTTCTCAAATAAAGCCGCATCGTATCCGCGCCATTCTTCTTCAAAATTGAAAGCTGCTCCGCGAGCTGTTTCAAAAGCTGAACTTCGGCCTGAGCTTTTAAAGTTTCAATTTCAACCGCACGTTTGGATTGAACGATTTTTTGGTCGGCGGCTGCCTGAGCGATACTGATTTCTGAGGAAACCTGATTATGCGCGGTATTAATCGCCGCAAGCGCGGACTCCACTTCCGCGGGTGGGTCAATTTCCGTAATTAAAGCCGCGTCAAGCGCAATCCCATAACGTGCCACCGAAGAGCGGCATTCCTCTTCCATTTGGCGGTTGAGCTCGCTTAAATTTTTACGGATATCATTGATTGAAATTCCAGGAATGTGACTTGCAGGCGCGGGAATCGCCTCACCTTCGGGCGGCGCAATATGAATCGGCGCTTCAAAATTAGCGATTCTTTCGCGCAAAATTGAAACGAAATAGCCCATCACATGCGATATGGGACGCTTAACGCCGAAGAGACAAGCATAGAGATTTTTTTCACTAATGGCGTAACGGATTTGGCCTTTAAGTCCCGTGTTAAGTTGATCTTTTGTCACGGCCTCAAGCACAGTACCCTCTTGATTCGCGGAAGGAGTTTCAGGGTCATAAGCGATATTGACTGTCTGTGTTGCGATTGAAACTTTATAAACTTTTTGCCAGGGAAATTTAAAATGCAAACCCGGGGGAGTAATATGAAGAAGCGGGTAAACATAACGGTCTTTTTCGTCGGGACGCAAACTTTCGGAAATCGGGTCATTGATTGTCGTTTGACCGCCAAACCGGGGAGCTTTCCCAAACGTGGTCACAACCGCGCGTTGATTTTGATCCACGGTATAAAAACCGGAAATCAGACACCGCAAAATAAACCAAACGATCAATCCGAAAAAAATTGCTAAACCTAGCGACATTTATTCTCCCAAGAAAGTCCGGAATTTTTTGCGTCTGCTCAAAAAGATTCAGACACCACGTGCAATAACTCCTGCCGCAGTGCGAGTGTCATCGCGCACTGCCAAACAAAACAGTGTCAGTAGCGATAATGACTGGGTTTATAAGGACCCTCAACAGGCACATCCAAATAAGCTGCCTGCGCGGGAGTTAATTTCGTCAACTTCACGCCAATTTTTTCAAGATGCAAACGTGCCACCTCTTCATCGAGCTTTTTAGGGAGAACATAAACGCCCGGCTTGTAAGTATCTTTGTTTTTCCAAAGATCAATTTGCGCAAGAGTTTGGTTAGAGAAACTATTGCTCATGACAAACGAAGGATGCCCTGTCGCGCAGCCCAAATTTACTAAGCGTCCCTCAGCAAGAAGAAAAACAGCGTTTCCGTTCGGAAACTCATATTTATCAACTTGCGGCTTAATGTTGGTATGCTTAATTCCAGGAAATTTCACAAGCTTCTCAACTTGGATTTCATTATCAAAATGGCCGATGTTGGCGATCACGGCCTGATCTTTCATTTTCTTCATATGTTCAAGCGTGATGATGTCAACATTGCCGGTGGTGGTAATGTAAATGTCGCCGCGACCAAGCGTTTCTTCAATGGTCGTGACTTCATAACCTTCCATAGCCGCCTGCAATGCGTTAATCGGGTCGATTTCGGTGATGATCACGCGTGCGCCCTGGCCGCGCAATGACTGGGCGCTACCCTTGCCCACATCTCCATAACCACAAACAACAGCCACCTTGCCTGAAATCATCACGTCAAGCGCACGGTTGAGACCGTCTACAAGCGAATGGCGGCATCCATACAAATTATCAAACTTTGATTTCGTCACGGAATCATTTACGTTAAAGGCCGGAACCAAAAGTTTTTTGAGTTCATGCAGTTTGTACAAACGGTGAACGCCAGTTGTAGTTTCCTCACTCACTCCGCGCCATTCTTTAACCATTTCATGCCAGCGCTTCGGATTTTCAGCGTGAACTTTTTTAAGTAAATCTTTGATCACTTTTTCTTCATGCGAACCCGATGGAGAATCAACCCATTTATCGCCGTTCTCAAGCTGGTACCCATTATGCAAAAGTAAAGTAACATCGCCGCCGTCATCCACGACAAGCTGTGGGCCTTTGCCGCCAGGAAAAGAAATCGCCTGATCTGTGCACCACCAATATTCTTCAAGCGTCTCGCCTTTCCAAGCAAAAACCGGAACGCCGGACTTTGCAATGGCCGCAGCCGCATGATCCTGCGTCGAAAAAATATTGCAGCTGGCCCAACGCACATTCGCACCGAGAGCCGTCAAAGTTTCAATCAGCACCGCGGTCTGAATGGTCATATGCAACGAACCTGTGATACGCACGCCCTGCAATGGTTTTTGCGGCGCATACTTTTCACGGATCGACATTAAACCGGGCATTTCTTTTTCTGCGATTTCAATTTCTTTGCGTCCCCAATCGGCCAAAGAAAGATCTGCAACTTTATAGTCCAATTTTTGTTCTGCCACAGTAGTCATGCTCCTAACCTGCTTTCTTAAACGGAAGTTAATTTACGGTCGGCCGGCAGGCCGGCTGATGTCACCGCGAAGTTTTTTTTTAGTTCTTCTGCTTTATCAGTCTTTTCCCAGCTAAAACCTGCGCGGCCGAAATGACCGTAGGCCGCGGTTTCTTGATAAATTGGGCGCAAAAGATCAAGCGCTTTGATGATTCCGCGCGGAGTAAAATCAAAAACTTTGCGCACCACGGCTTCGATTTCTTCTTCCGGATATGTTCCTGTTCCGAAAGTATCCACCTTCAGCGATGTGGGCTCAGCCACACCAATCGCATAAGAAACCTGTATTTCACAACGCTTCGCAAGGCCTGCCGCAACAATATTTTTAGCAGCATAACGGCAAAAATACGCAGCTGAACGGTCGACCTTGGAGGGATCTTTTCCACTAAAAGCGCCCCCGCCATGACGCCCCATGCCGCCATAAGTATCCACAATAATTTTGCGGCCGGTTAAACCTGTATCGCCGTGCGGGCCGCCGATTTCAAAACGACCGGTCGGATTAATAAAAATTTTTGTGTTCGCATCTAAAAATTGCGACGGAATAATTTTTTTAATGACTTGTTCCGTCACATCTTTTTTGATTTGTTCGAGTGTTACATCAGCGTCATGCTGCGTACTGACAACAACTGCGTCAACGCGCTGCGGAATATTGTCCAAATATTCAACCGTAACCTGGCTTTTGCTGTCAGGACGCAAATATTTGATGGTTCCCGCTTTGCGAAGCTGCGCGAGTTTTAAAACAAGCTGATGGGAAAGCGTAATCGGAAGCGGCATTAATTCCGGAGTTTCATCGGTTGCATATCCGAACATCATGCCCTGGTCACCGGCTCCGCCTGTATCTACACCCATTGCAATATCAGGCGACTGCGCATGTAGCTTAACTTGGATTTCACATGTTTTTCCGTTAAAAAAAACATCGTCGGAGTTGTACCCGATTTTTTGAATGACTTCGCGGGCCACTTTTTCAACATCCACACGTCCTTGGCTCGTCACTTCTCCGGCAACCGTCACATGGTGCGTCGTTGCAAGCGTTTCGCAAGCCACGCGCGACTTCGGATCCTGTTTCAAAAAGGCATCCAGAACCGCGTCTGAAATTTGATCGCAAACCTTGTCGGGATGGCCTTCGCTTACGGATTCAGATGTAAAAAAGTAACGTCTGGTTTTCATAATTTACCTCAAATGATTGCGGCCCCAAAACAAGCTTGGGGCAAGTTGAAAGATTATTATCGGACTCATGTGCTTAATCAAGCGCTTTTTTCTGAATCCTTGATTCGCTCGATGACTTTGATCGAAAGCGGGTCCTCTTTGTTCAATAGCGCTAGTTCATAGCTCGTCCAATCCCCTAGCATAATTAGAGAGAAAACCTTACTTAATAAACCTTTGCCCTTAGCAGGGATAAGCAGCGCTGAGGCTCCGCTTTTTCTCATCCAGTTGATCGCAACCGTTCTTTTCTTAACAAGCCATTTAGGGTCAGAGAAATCCGTGAAGAAAACCCCCACTGAATAGCGGATCATAACCGATGGGTCATGCCAGCCTTCGACCTCATGGTGAAAAATTTCCGGAATGGAGCCGCAACCGGTTAAAGTCTTAGCGTTTTCCGCAAACTGTGTTTTCCAACGCAAAGCCACAGGTTCCAAAGAGCCGCCGCCGTAAAAGCGGATATTCTTACCGCAAAATTTTTGAGCGAGAAGTTTAGCTTCTTTGCGGGGGAATTTTTTAACAGCATCCATTACTTCATCCCAGTCTTGAAGCGGAATATCAATCCATCCTGCGTTTACAAAAAAAGCTAGCAGTGAGAACGTAAGATATCCAATCGCGCAGCGTGGAGGAAATCCAGCGGGTAATTCCAATTGAATATATTTTTTTTTGCGGCAGGCTTGAGCAATCCAACCGCCCGATGTTTGCACCATGATCGGCACACCCCGGCGTTCCGCCTCCTGAAAAATAGCTTTCATTTCAAGCGTATTACCCGAATAACTCGATAAAACAACGAGCGTTGATTGATCTACCCAGGCGGGCAAACGATAATCCCGAAGCACCGTCCAGGATTTTTTCGAAGTTTGATCAAAAAAGACTTTGAGGATGTCGCCGCTGATTCCCGATCCGCCCATACCGCAATAAATTATTTTTTTAATCTGAGAATGAAATTTCTTAGGTAAGCGGGCAGCAGTTCCGATTAAAAAAGCGTCGCGAACCTGTAAAGGAAGACTTTCGAGATGACTGAGCATTACTCTTCCACCAATTCCTTACAGTAAATCTGCACCTGCGCATCAAGATAAGCTCGTATTTCCTCCGCAGTGGAAAATTGAAGCGCTTTCGCGGCAATTTTTTTCGCGTCATCGTAACGAATTGAACGCACGGCTTTTTTGATTTTTGGCAAGCTGACCGGACTTGCGCTGAGCTCATCGATTCCGAGCCCCACCAAAAGGAGCGCAATCGCGGGATCACCTGACATTTCACCGCAGCTTCCGACCCATTTCCCCGCCGCATGCGCGTTTTCAACCACCATTTGAATCAGTTTCAAAATCGCGGGATGCGTGGGTTGGTAAAGATATGCGATTTTTTCATTCACGCGGTCCACTGCAAGCGAGTATTGAATCAAATCATTGGTTCCGATTGAGAAGAAATCAACTTCGCGGGCCAAAATGTCGCTCGTAAGCGCCGCAGATGGAATTTCAATCATCGCTCCCACCTGTAAAGTTTCGCTAAAAGCCACACCTTCATTTCTCAGCTCTTGGCGCGCTTCATCCAGAAACTCATTTGCTTTTTGAAGCTCTCCGATCGTTGAAATCAAGGGATACATCACCATCAAATTTCCGTGCGCACTTGCGCGTAAAATCGCGCGAAGTTGAGTTTTGAAAATATCGGGACGCGTCAGGCAAAAGCGAATCGCGCGGCAGCCTAAATAAGGGTTCATTTCATTGGGCACATCCAAAGAGGACACAAATTTATCGCCGCCTAAATCAAGCGTACGCACGACCACGCCATGTGGACGCATTTTCTCAGCGACTTGTTTGTAAGCTTGATATTGCTCTTCTTCCGTCGGCAAATCCGCGCGGTTCATATAGAAGTATTCGGTGCGATAAAGGCCGATTCCTTCCGCGCCATGGGCGATCACAGAATCCATTTCATAATGAAACTCAATATTTGCCGCGAGCGTAATTTTTCTGCCATCCAATGTTTCCGCAGGTAAATCACGCAGCTTTTCAAGTTCAACACGAAACTTAATGAAGCGTTCCTGCTGACGCGTCATCTGCTCGACTGTTTTCTCATCAGGCGCAATGATCACGAAGCCATGGGAGCCATCTACAATAACCAAATCACCGTTTTGGACTTGATGCAACAACCCTGCCGCGCCGACAATCGCCGGAATTTCAAGCGAGCGCCCCAGGATCGCGGTGTGGGATGTGGGACCTCCGCTTTCCGTAACAAAGGCAAGCACTTTACTGCGGTCAAGCGAAGCCGTGTCTGACGGCGAAAGATCATGCGAAATTAAAATGACAGGCTCATCAAGGCGGTCGAGATGCGGCTTTTCGTGGCCGCAAAGATTCGCAAGCAGGCGGCGGCCAACATCGCGAATATCCGCGACACGCTCTTTTAAATACTCGTCATTGATTTGAGAAAAAACCTCAAAATAGCGCTGAATGACTTTCGAAAAAGCGTACTCGGCCTGCACACGTTCCAATTTGACCATACTGATGACATCTTCGATCAATGTGCGGTCTTCGAGAATCAAAAGGTGCGCGTTAAAAATATCCGAACTTTCACTTCCGATCTGCAAAGCAACTTTTTTTCTGATGCCTAAAATTTCGGCTCGAGTTTTGGTAAGCGCGTCTTCAAAGCGGGCCATTTCATGGACAACCATATCGGGCGGCACCATCTGCCGGGCAATTTGAAAAACGTCGCCGCTGTGCAGAATGCGGACCCGTCCTATCGCAAATCCCGAAGAAACACCTATGCCCTTTACCTGGTTCATCCCGTTAGAGTCTCCCAAAATAACTATTTGACGACAAAATCATCTTTTTTAAATCCAATACAAAAATTTAATTAAAATTCTCTTTTTGTTAAGACTCTAACGGGATTCATTCTTCCCCAAAATTAGTCTCAAAAAGCTTTTCCACCGCAACCATAGCTTGATCCGCGTCAACACCTTGAATCCGGATCTTCACGCTTGCCCCTGCTTCAGCGGCTAAAGTCATAATGCCCATAATTGATTTTCCGCTAACAATCGCCTCATCTTTTGAAATCTCAATCTCGGATTGAAACTGGTTTGCCGTTTGCACAAAAAGCGCCGCCGGCCGGGCATGCAATCCTTGCTTGTTTCGAATTTCAAAATTTTTCTCAACGATCTTCTTCTTTTCACGCATAAAGTTAGATACCGGACCCTGTTTTCCCCGCCGCATGTTCCATCAAAATCTGACAAAGTTTTTCGGAGTCATGCCGAACCTGGCCGTCAGTTGTGATTACCGCGCCCTTTAAAACTTCGTAACCCTTGGCTTCAATTTTTTCCAGATCAAGCTCAACGGGTCTAGCCCCCTGTTCGGCATATTTCGCTAAAAGTTCCGCGGGTACAGGCAGCGTATTCACAAAACATCCATCCACAATGCGCGGATCGGTATGCCGCACCAGAGCTTCAAGATGGTCATTCGCGCTGTAATGAATCGTCTCTCCGGGCTGGGTCATCACATTCATGATATAAACTTTGTACGCATCCGACTTCAGCACCGCATGCAAAAGTTCAGGAATCAACAAATTCGGCAGTACGCTGGTATACAAACTGCCCGGCCCCATCATGATAATATCCGCGCTTAAGATCGCGTCGACGGCTTCGGCGCAAGCTTTGCAATCCGCGGGTTTAATTCTCAAGCTGACAATCGGTTTTTTCTTATCCGTAATATTAGTTTCGCCTTCGGCCCAAGTCCCGTCTGAAAACTCCGCCACAAGCGAAACCTTATCCAGTGTGGACGGCAAAACACGGCCGCGAATATTTAAAACCTTACTTGATTCAGCGATCGCTTTCTCAAAATCACCCGTAACTTTTGAAAGCGCCGTAATAAAAAGATTTCCGAAGCTGTGCCCTTTCAATCCTTCGCCGACTTCAAAACGGTATTGAAATAAATCACGAATCAGCGGCCCCGCATCGGCAAGCGAAACCAAACAGTTACGGATATCGCCCGGCGGCAGCATATCCATTTCATCGCGCAGTCTTCCGGAACTTCCGCCGGTATCTGTTACCGTCACAATCGCTGTGATATTACTGGTGAATTTTTTAATACCGGAAAGCATCGCGCTCAAACCTGTTCCTCCGCCGATCGCGACCACGCGCGGCCCCTTTAAAAGACTGTGCGACTGCTGACTTTGATACATGATGTCGACAAGTTCACTATCGCGGCGGTCAAGCGGTACAAGCGCACGCACAAAAATGCGCACCATATTCTTGATGCCCATATAAATAAGAAAAATTCCGAAAATAAGCGAGGCCATCGTAATCGATGCAAGTAAAACGCTTTCTTTGGAAAGGCTTTTGACGGTCAGAAGAGCAAAAACAACAATCAGCCCAAGGCCTGAAAGGCAAAGAAAGATCCAACGTTTAATCCCAAGTCCCGGGGATAGCCATTTAAAAAACCGCATCGTGAAGTGTCCTTAGCTCTTGCGGTTTTCTTCCTTGCGGATCAAATCATAAATTTGTTCTGTGCTTTCGCAGCGACGGAGAAGATCGCAAAAATAGGTGTCGCGCAACATACGCGAAATTTGTGCTAAAGCTTTTAAATGCGGTCCGGCAGCGTCTTTGGGCGCCACCAGCAAAAAGAAAATATAAACCGGTTCGCCGTCCAAAGCTTCAAAATTAACACCTTTTTTGCTGATCGCGAGAACTGAAATAAGCTCTTTGACTTTATCTGTTTTGCCGTGAGGAATCGCGATGCCCTGCCCGATTCCCGTGGAGCCCAGGCTTTCACGCTCAAGCAATGCTTTCAGAATGAGCTTTTTATCTCCGATGTCTTTAACATCCGCCAAAATATCCACCAACTCTTTCAGTATGTCCTGCTTCTCACTCGCTTGAAGATCAAGCTTAATCCCCTTAACATCCAGAAATTCCGTAACTTTCATGACGCGCTCCCTTTTTTAAACGGCGGTTTCGGCAGCTTCAGACTCGGCGAGATCCGCCTTCACGAGCTTCAGCCCTTTGCGAATCGACGATTGACGATGAACACTTTTATGATGATCTTTTGTTTTTTCGCGAAACTTCTTCAATTGTGCTTCGGCCTTGATATAAGCCGCGTCAATTGCCGCAAAAAGAGTCTCATCGGACTTGCCTTTACCAACAGCTTTTAAACCTTTCGCGGAAACGCTGATTTCAGCATGCAAAATAAATTTTTCTTTTTTAAGGATCACATGCGCTTCAACAAGTTTGTCGGAATATTTTTCAAAACGCGAAAGTTTTTCCTGAATATTCTTTTTAACATCGGCGCCAATCTTTAGATTTTGTCCGGTATAAGTAATTTTCATGATTTCATCCTTGGCTTAAAAGTTAAATAACGACTCTCATCACGCAAGCGTAAATTTCTCTCCGAGATAAAGCTCCTTGGCCCGCGCATCGGACGCGAGAAACTCAGAACTTCCGGAGATCTCAATCTTGCCTTCGTAAAGCAAATAAGAACGGTCGGTGATCGCGAGCGTTTCACGCACGCTGTGATCCGTTAAAAGAATACTTAATCCCTGGGCTTTCAGCCTTTCCAAGATTTTCTGAACTTCAAACACCGCGATCGGATCGACACCGCTGAAAGGTTCGTCCAAAAGCAAAAGCGAGGGATTGGTCACGAGCGCGCGCGTAATTTCAAGCCGGCGGCGTTCTCCGCCCGACAAGGTATAAGCTTTACTTTTAGCGAGCGACGTAATATCAAGCTCATTTAAAAGACGGCGCAGGCGAAGATCACGTTCGCGCTGGGGTATATCCAAAGTTTCTAAAATTGCCATCACATTTTCTTCAACGGTCAGCTTTCTAAAAATAGACGGTTCCTGAGAAAGGTACCCGATTCCGAGGCGGGCGCGCTCGTGCATCGGAAGCTTGGTGATATCTTCACCACGAAAGAAAATTTTTCCGGAATCTGGACGGATCACGCCGACCACCATATAAAAACTGGTTGTTTTACCGGCACCGTTGGGACCGAGCAAGCCGACAATTTCTCCGCGGCCGATGCGGATTGAAACATCGTTGACGACAGTGCGCCCTTTGTAACTCTTAACCAAGCTTTCTGTTCTGAGTAAATCCATCATAATTTTGAAAGTTGCGTGCTCATTTAAAAGCCCGCCGCTGATCCTCCGAGTGATTCTTTTGATCCGCCGGCATAAAGCGCTTCCGTATCACCGCCCAAAATCACACGCCCCTCATCCGCGAGATACACGACGTTTTCGCTGTAAGTTTTGTTACCGTCTGGATTTTCAATCATTACATTACCTCTTGCGACAATCTTGGAAACTTTCTTATTCTGCTTGCTGTAATAAACATCCATCGTGTCCGCATGCAAAGTTCCGCGCTTGTCCTTTGCCACCACATTCTCTTTAAAATAAGCAATATTGCGGTTGTAATCAATTTCCAAAGGCCCGTCACAAGTAATCACAGTCGGCTCATCCGTCGCACCCTTGTCGGGCTGAACAATCACGGTCACATTCTTCTTAAACTTCACGCGTTTTAAATTCGTATCTCCGCGCGCGCCGATACCGTCCACATTAATATTATTCTTCCGCACAATCGTTTGAACTTCATTTTCCAGAATATGCTTTTCGGGATAAATATCAAGCTGATCCGTCGTCATCCGCGTCCCGTCCTGAGTCGTCGCGACAACGTTTTTTTCGATATGCACCCTATTCTCTTTTTTCTGATATTTACCTCTGTCTGCGGTAATGGTCACGGGTGTTTCCTCGGCATAGGCTTTGGCAACCACATTTAACAAATCTACCGTTTCGGCGAGAATGTTTGCCGAGTCGCCTTCAATTTCAATTTCTTTACCGCCCGTGGGGTTGTACTTCGTGAAAGAGAAAAAATAAACTTTTTGTGTTTCTTCCTGTTTCTTTGCCGGCTTCGCTAATTTAAAAATGCCTTTTTGAGAAAGGACCTGAAATTGAATCCAAAGAACATAAGCCGCTAAACAAAGCAACGCGATAACAATCATTCGTCGTAACATAATAACTAGAACCTCACCTATTTAATTTCTGAGCGTTCAGCAAAGCTGAGCCTGCGGTTGCGCAGAGGCAAAGATGTAATCGCATCAGACTCCTGCGTTCAAAATATCTTGAACGTCCAAAAGACCGACTACGCGTGCGCGGTCATCCACGACCGGCAATTCGTCGATTTTTGCTGTTTTTAAAATGTGATAAGCTTCTTCCACCAATTTGTCCTGATGAATAAATTTAGGGTTAAGAGTTCCCAGGTGTTCAACACCCACTTTCAAGATGTTCTGCCCGCTGCTTTTAGCCGAATAAGATCGTAAATGGCGGCGCAAATCCCCGTCCGTAAAAATGCCGATTAAACAACCCTTGGAATCCACTATTGTACAACTTCCCGCGCGGGCCGCGGTAATTTTAAGGAGCGCGCCCTCCACAGATGTACCTTTTTTAACAATCGGATTCTTCTTCCCTGTGCGCATAATTTCTTTGATGCGCATCAAGCGGCGCCCTAAATTTCCACCCGGATGAAAAACTGCAAAATCCTCTGATCTAAACTTTTTCTTTTTTGAAAGACAAAGCGCTAAAGCGTCGCCAAGCGCAAGCGAGGCCGTCGTCGAAGCTGAGGGTGCTAAATTAAGCGGACAAGCTTCGCGCGTCACGCCCAAATCTAAAACAATGGTCGCATTTTTCGCGAGTGTCGATTGAATCCGGCTGGTCATCGCGATCAAGGGCACGCCAAACTTTTTGAGCACGGGCAATAAATTCACAATTTCCATTGACTCGCCGCTTTGAGAAATCGCGATCACAACATCCTGCGCTGTAATCATTCCGAGATCGCCATGCACGGCTTCGGCCGGATGCACAAAAAAGCTAGGTGTGCCGGTGGAAGACATCGTCGCGGCAATTTTACGGGCAATAAACCCGGGCTTACCCATGCCGGTTAAAATCACGCGGCCCTTGCAGGCAGAAATAATTTGTACCGCTTTTTGAAAGTCCGTGCCGATTTTCCCGCGTAAATTACGGATGGCCGCAGCTTCAATATCCAGAATCTCAAGCGCGAATTTGCGGACTTGCTTCGGGTTCATCCCGTTAGACTCTCTTTTAATAACAGACTGTTGAAAATAAATAATTCTTTTGAAAAACAAGCTTTAACTTCTACCCGGAAACTTTTTAAGAGTCTAACGGGATTCATTTCAGAGCGAGCTCCACTTTACTGATGACTTTTTTTAATTCACAAAGGATTTCAAGATTGCCGCGCAATTTATCGAGAGCCATCGCATTCGGCCCGTCTGACAACGCTTCGGCGGGGTTTTCATGAATCTCCATAAAAATCGCGTCTGCACCGGCGGAAATACCGCAGCGTGAAAGCGTAGGAATAAATTCAGCCATACCGCTGGAAACCGAACCTTTGCCACCTGGCAGCTGCACAGAATGCGTCACGTCATAAATCACGGGATAACCAAATGAACGCATTACGGGAATGGAACGGAAATCGCTGACAAGATTGTTATAACCAAACGACGTACCGCGGTCGGTCAAAAGGATTTTTTGCGTTCCCGCTTCTTCCAATTTTTTGACAATGTTTTCCGCGTCCCACGGTGAGAGGAATTGGCCTTTTTTCACGTTCACAATTTTTCCGGACGCGGCCGCTTCCGCGAGCAAATCGGTTTGACGGCAGAGAAACGCGGGGATTTGCAAAATATCCAAAACTTCCGCGGCAGGCTTCACCTGAATTGATTCGTGAATGTCGCTCAAAACAGGCAGACCGAATTCTTTTTTGACTTTTGCTAAAATTTTTAGCCCTTCCGTAATTCCAGGACCGCGAAAAGATTTAATCGAAGAACGGTTAGCTTTGTCATAACTCGCTTTAAAAACATAAGGAATCTTAAGGTCGGAAGCGATACGACTAATTTTTTCGGCATGACGCAAAGTCGAAACTTCACTTTCAATCACGCAAGGCCCGCCGATCAAAACAAATTGCTTCGGATCTCCGAATGTAACATTCCCGATTTTAACTTGATGACGTAATGACAAATTAACCTCGCTTAAATTTTAGCGCGCATTTTACGGTTCGAGCCTTGTCGAGAACCGTTTTTTTGATTCAGCGCGGCTTGAGTCTTGTTGAAAACCGTTTTCTGACTCAGCACAGTTCGAGCTTTACCGAGAACTGTTTTTTGACTCAGTACGGTTTGAGTCTTGTCGGAAGCTGTCTTTTGAAACAGCAGCGCGTGATGAATAAATTCGCGAAAAAGCGGATGCGCGCGGTCCGGCTTGGATTGAAATTCCGGATGAAACTGCCCCGCCACAAACCACGGATGATCTTTCAACTCGATCATCTCCACCAAATTTCCATTGGGAGAAACTCCCGAGAAAATCAAACCTTTTTTTTCAAATTGCTTACGGTATTTATTATTAAACTCATACCGGTGGCGATGGCGTTCCGAAATCAATTCTTTACCGTAAGCGGCGCGTGCACGTGTCGCTTTTTTGGTCTTGCAGGGAAAAGCACCCAAGCGCATCGTGCCGCCGAGGGTTTTTACTTTTTGCTGCTCTTCAAGCAATGAAATTACTGGGTGGCGTGTTTTACTATTCATCTCAGTTGAGTTCGCGTCTTTCCAACCCAACACATTACGCGCGAACTCTATGCAGGCGCATTGCATCCCCAAACAAATTCCCAAAAATGGGATTTTGTTTTCGCGCGCGTATTGAATCACTTCCAGCTTGCCTTCAACTCCGCGCGAACCAAATCCTCCCGGAACAAGCACCCCTGACATTCCATGCAAAGCCGCTGCGACATTCTTGCTTGTAATTTCTTCCGAGCTGATTCGGCAAACCATCACCGCCGTATCATTCGCGATAGCACCATGCTGCAAAGATTCATAAATGGATTTATACGCGTCCTGTAAATTAATATATTTCCCGACCACCGCAACTTTGACGGTATGTTTCGGACGTAAAGCGCGATCAACCACATTTTTCTTCCAAGCCTGAAGATTGCTTTCTTTGTAAGGCAGTTTGAGCTTACGGCAAATAACGCGGTCAATTTTTTCATCTTTCAGACGCAAAGGAACTTCATAAATGGTCGGAACATCCGCCGCTTCAATGACGGCATCTTCATCCACGTCACAAAAAAGCGCGATTTTATTTTTTAAATCTTTATCGAGCGGCTGCTCCGTGCGGCAAATCAAAATATCAGGCTGAATACCGATTTGACGCAAAGTTCCAACACTGTGCTGCGTGGGTTTTGTTTTCAACTCGCCCGCAGCTTTAATAAAAGGCACCAAAGTCAAATGCACGAAAATAACGTTGTCGTTTCCGACATCATGGCGGAATTGACGTGCCGCTTCGAGAAAAGGCAAAGATTCAATATCACCGGCCGTACCTCCGATTTCCGTGACGACCACATCAAAGTTTCCGCTGCGCACGACATCATGAATGCGCTTTTTGATTGCGTCCGTTATATGCGGAACAACCTGAACCGTGGCGCCTAAGTAATCGCCACGGCGTTCTTTGGAAATCACTTCGTAGTAAATTTGGCCTGTCGTGACATTGCTGAGACGGGAAATTTTGCTACTCGTAAAACGCTCATAATGCCCCAAATCCAAATCGGTTTCTGCGCCATCTTGCGTTACGAAAACTTCACCATGCTGAAAAGGGCTCATGGTTCCCGGATCCACATTAATATAGGGATCAAGCTTCTGCATCGCAACTTTCAAGCCCTTCGCTTCCAAAAGACGCGCAATTGAGGCTCCCGCGATTCCCTTTCCAAGAGAAGAAACCACGCCCCCGGTAATAAAAATATGCTTTGTCTTCGACTTCTTCATTCTGCTTCTTTTCGCCTCCGAGCTGTCGCTCAACCGGCTTTTTTTATTTACTCAACCCGTCCAAATATCTAGGCGATTGGGACGCATTTAAAATAGCTTCGGCTGACTGCAAATCTTCCGCTGTATCAACGCTGATAAAGTCTTGTTTTGTTTCCACAACCTGAATTGCAATTCCGCGTTCCAGAACACGTAATTGCTCTAACTTTTCAAGCTGTTCCAAGCGTCCTTCAGGCCAGCTCACAAACTTTTTCAAAAAATCCCTGCGGTATCCGTAGACACCGATATGCTTCCAAAACTCAGGCGTTTTCTGCGAATCACGCCAAAACGGCAGCGGCGAACGCGAAAAATAAAGCGCTTTATGATTTTCATCACAAACCAATTTCACCACGTTCGGATTTTGATATTCATCCGCTTTATTAGAACGAATCGCCAATGTCGCCATTTGCAAATCAGGCGCCTGCTTAAAAACATCCGCAAGCCGCTCAATCGCCGCCGAGTCTAAAAGCGGCTGATCACCCTGAATATTAATCACAATCTCGCCCTCAACTTTTTCAATAGCTTCCGAAATTCTTGACGTACCGTTCGGATGATCCGCCCGGGTCATAATAAATTTCCCGCCAAACTTTGATACAACATCGGCAATCTTTGCGTCATCACACGCGATCCAAATGCCGTCTAATCCACGAATTTTTTTCGCTTGATCCCAAACATGCTGAATCAAAGGCTTCCCCGCGATCGGAAGCAAAACCTTATTCGGAAGCCGTGTTGAACCAAGCCGTGCCGGAATAATCCCCACAGCCTTCATGATTACAGCTCCTTCACTCTCGAACGCAATTCTTCGATTGTCGTCGTCGCCGTACCTAACTTACCCACAACAATCCCGGCCGCTAAATTTGAAATCATTGCCGCTTGCGGCATTGGCGCGCGCGCGGCCATCGCGAGCGCAAGCACTGCGATTACGGTATCTCCCGCCCCGGAAACATCATAAACTTCCTGCGCTGTCGTCGGAATCAACACAACTGATTTTTTTCCTTTTTGAAAAAGCGCCATTCCGTCTTCACCCAGAGTAATCATAATGAATTCCAGCTGCAGCTTCTTGATTAAACCCCAACCCACGGTTTCCAGCGAAGGTACTTCACGCGGCGTGCCAAATAAACTTTCATATCCAGCATAAGCTTCTTTGCGGTTCGGCGTCATGCCTGTTGCGCCTTTATAAAATGAAAAATTCTTTTCTTTCGGATCAACCAATACTGGTTTACGAAAACGTTTTGCCAGCTTAATGATTTGCATCACAAAATGCGGCTGAATCACGCCTTTGCCGTAATCTTCCACAATCACGACATTTGAGTCTTTTATTTTCTTTTCCACGAACTGCAAAATCTTTTTCAAATCCTGTAGAGAAACATTTTCAGTACTTTCGCGGTCATAACGAACGACCTGCTGGGAATGCGCAATAATGCGTGTTTTTAGAGAAGTTGGACGCTTGGAATCAATTACCACTCCGCCTGTTTCAATTCCTTCGCGGCGCATGGTTTTAACAAGCACGCGTCCCTCAATATCGCGGCCCACAACACCGCAGGGATAAATTTGAGCGCCCAGAGTACGGATATTATTAGCAACGTTTAAAGAACCGCCGGGCATATAGGATTCGCGCTTCACATTCACAACAGGAACGGGCGCTTCGGGGGAAATCCGGCTGACACTTCCCCATACGAATTTATCGAGAATAAAATCCCCGATACCCAAAATACGGGCGCGTGAAAACCCATCGATGATTTGAAGCAGCTGACGCTTATCGGAGGCCGAAAGCTGAAGCTTCTTAGACTGCATAGACACCCCAATAAAAGGGTGTATGTTATCATCGCTTCAACGTTTGGGCAATGGAAGGAATCCGCGCAGTTGCGCCTATGCGCAGAGCAATAAAAAAAACGGCAAACCCAAAATTTGCCTGCGGTTGCGCCACAGGCGCACCTACCTGTCGGCAGGGAGCAAAAATGAAAAAGAAAAACCCGATGCAAGTTCCCCTGCATCGGGTTTTCTTAAATCGTAACCGCTTGGATTAAGCGATTGCGGTACCACCTGTGCAACCTGTGGCAGCGCCCGCTGTCGAACCCACAAGTAAAACTCCGGTTTGATCAACGCAATAGTTATTCACACCCGTTACGTTCGCGGTCACAGGCACAGCAATCATGCTGAACGTGTTTGTCGCTCCGGTATAGGTGAAATTATAACCATGCTTTGCCGCTGCAAATGAGGTATCAATGTACGCAGGCGTCGCACCTGTCATCGCTGCCAAGTTAGCAGGATAAGCCGGTGTAGTCTGTGCAGCACGATAGCTTTCAGCCGCTGAGCTGACAGTACGCAAGTCAGCTTTGACTGAA
>JAYTHE010000005.1:0-35725 GCA_043732705.1 Candidatus Omnitrophota bacterium
AGTTGCCATCACAAGTGGTAAAAATGTGAATTTAAAAGATGCAGATTCGCTTAATTTCGGTGCATCAACAGTAAGCGGAGCGTTGGCTGTGACAACAAGTGGCGCAATTACAGACAGCGGCGCGATTGTCGTGAACGGCGGAACGAATTTGACCGCCGGTATTGCGAATAACATCACACTGGACAACAACAATAATTTCCAAGGAGCTGTTAAAATTAACAGCGGAAAAGATGTAAGCATTAATTCGAATGCGCTTGATTTAGGTGATTCCACGGTAACGGGAACATTGGATGTTGCTACTGTAGGGGCGCTTTCTGACAGCGGAACGGTTATTGCCGACAAATTAAAATTTTCAGCAGGAACGACAGCTACGCTTGATAGTGCAAACAATGATTTTAATACGATTGCTGGTACGGCCAACGGTGCGGTGAAGATTAGGGATGTAAACTCCTTATCTGTTGGAACCGTGAATGGAACGGATGGAATTAACTCAACAAATCATAATGTTGAAGTGATTTCCGGCGGAAATATCACGCTTGATAAAGCAGTCAATGCAGGTTCAGGCGACGCGACATTAACAGCAACTGGCTTTATTCGTGAAGGCGGACCATCAGATGATGCGACACCGGTTGCGGATGTGATTGCGAAAAATATCTATTTGAATTCTCAGGTTGCGGCTCTGGGGGACGCTCTTGGTCTTTCATCGAGCTATCTTGATCTTCAGGTTACAGACACTGTAAATGGTTCATGGAATGTAGGCGTTCCAAATAGTGGAAATGTTTACATCAACTGTATCGGCGACTGTCCGATTGGTCAGGTAAATGTCGGAACGGGAACTTTTAATTTCAGTACTTCAGGTGTATTGCTTGACGGCAACGACCCCGCTCCTGCGACTGGTGAATTTGCAACCCCGAATGCAGGGGTTTGGAATATTACGGCCGGCGGAATTAATATCAAAACTAGTTCTGGTTTTGGTACTGAAACAAATGCGATTGAAACGCGCCTCTCCAATTTTGGTGGCGTGGCCGGTGACGGTAAAGCGGCAATTGACGGTGGAACAGGCGGCGTTTTCTTAGCTAATGCATCGCAAACAGGCTTTGGTCTGACAATTGGCGGAATTACTGGCAGTTTTGTGAGCGGCATCGCGTCTAAAACAGGAACAAGTGTTTACTCGGGAAGCCCTTTAACGATTGCCGCGAATATAATTGATAACGGCGGCGGTGATATTTTCCTTGCGGCTCTGGGCAATGCAGCTACCGATAATTTGACGGTTAACGCAAATGTGACCGCAACCGGCGGAAACGGCGAAATTGCATTAATTGCCGGGAATAATGTTTTTTTGGGCGCAGGTACAGTCGTGAGCACGGTGGGAACTGGTGTTGTAGAGGCGATTGCCGGTGAAAATGCTACAGACGGCGTGCAAAACCAGGACGGTAATGCCAATGGCAGCGTTCAAATGAACAGCACTTCGAATATTACTTCCGCGGGCGGAACGATTACGCTTGATGCTCGCAAAGATATTGCATTGAGCTTGGTCAATGCGGCGGCAGGTGTCGTCAGCTTGCTGGCCCGCGCAGGAGCGATTACGGATGCAAACACCAATGGTGTTAATAATGTCGCTTCAAATACGCTAAGTGCAACAGCCGCAGCGGGAATTGACCTCGACACCGACGTAAACAGCGTCAATGCTTTGAATAGCACCTCCGGCGCAATTAAAGTGCGTGAAAATAATGCGGTAACATTGACAAGTGTTATTAATAACGGCGGAAATGTGGATGTGAAAGCAGGCGGTACCATTACTGCGACAGACGTACAGGCCACTGCCGCAAATAAAGACGTTACCATTAAAGCAACGTCGGGTGATATTCTCACAAGTAATGTTGCCGCAAAAGGGATTGCAACTTTAACGGCGAATAACGGTTCGATAAAGGATAATAACGCTGCCGCTGTAAATGTTACGGCTAAAGATTTGATTGCTTCCTCAAAAAATGGAATTGATTTAGATACAAAAGTTAAAACAATTACCGCAAAAACAAGCAATTCTGGTGACATAAATATTGATGAAGCGGATGGCGCAAACATTTTGAATGTTAACGCCGTAAACGGAAATGCAACTGTAACTAGCGCAACAGGTGACTTGGATGTTGCGAGTATGTTTTCAAGTGCTACGACAACGATTACCGCGACAGCGGGTTCGATTCATGGTGTTGCGGATGATGGTGTTTCCGATGTGTCCGGTGCGACTGTTAACTTGAACGCCTTGAACGGCAATATTCGCGGTGCGACATCTCTAGATGCCCTCGATGTGACCGCGACTACGAAGTTGAATGCGAGCACTGCAGCAGGAAACGGAAATATCAAGCTTGATTCAATCGGAAACTCGATTGTTGGTTTGATTACAACCGGCAGTTTGACAGCTGGAAACGTAATTTTAAATTCGACGGGTTCGATTAATCCTTTCAGCCATGATGGTGTTGCGGATATCGTTGCGAAGACTCTGACGCTTGTCGCAAAACTCGGCGGTATTGGTATTCCTTCCGGTCTTGAAGTAACTGTCGGAACAGGCGGAATCAACGCCGATACGACTGCGGGCAACAACAACATCAACATTACGTCTCTTGCCGACGCCGTGATCGGTCTAGTAACTGCGGGCACTGGCAACGTTGAATTTGACTCCACCGGAAAAATTGATTCCAAGGCTCTTGATGGCGTTGCTGACTTTGTCGGCGGCACTTTAAATTTAACTTCCGCAGTTGGCGGAATCGGTAATACTTCTATTGTTGAAGTAACCGTCGGAGCCGCTTTGAATGCAGATACAGCCGCGGGTGATGACTCTGCGATTAAAATTAACAGCATCGGCAATCTTCCGATTGGCGTTGTGAATGCGGGCGCGGGCGACGTGACCTTAAATTCAACCGGTAATATGACCGATGCAAATGACGGCGCGACACCGGATTCACCAGCGGTAACCAACGTCGTTGGCGGCACGATTAATTTGAACGCCACGGGAGATATCGGAACTTTAACTAATGCGGTTGACTTCTTGGCATCTACGCAATTTAATGCGAACACGGCTGCTTCGGGGGCCAATATTTTTGTGCGCAGCACAGGTAATGCTCCGGTCGGATTGATTGATGCGGGCACAGGCAATGTCGATCTGAAGTCCGAAGGAAATATCACCGACGCAAACGATGGCGCGACACCGGATGCTCCGGGTGTTCTCAATATTAACGGCGGACGAATCGACCTTGAAACTGTAAACGGAAATGATATCGGCGAATTTATAAATTATGTTGAAATTCAGCCTTCAACGGCTTGGGGCGCCAAGACCCATGGCGGCGATTTATATGTGACATGCATTGGCACTTGCCCCATGGATCAAGTTGATCTCGGAACGGGAACATTTTATTACGCCGGTAATATCACAGACGCTAACGATACCGTTAATGGTGAGGTTAATTTAGGCGTTTGGAACTTAACCGCGGGTGGAGCGCATATTAAAGCTGACGGCGCCGCTAACGGTTTCATCGGAGCTGCGAATAACTGGATTGAAACACGTCTTAAGGACTATGCCGGCGTGGTGGATACGGCCGGACGCTTGGTTGGAACCGCAGGTACAGGCGGAATTCATATTTCAGATGACCGCGATCCCGCTGACTTAAGTCTTGATACCGGATTGCAGATCGGCGGAGTGAGCCCGTCTTCGATCACAGGTCTTGCTTCTTCAGGAAATATTGAAGTTTATTCTTTCTCGCCTTTGACAGTTGCGGCGAATGTGACTGCTACAGGTGGTTCGAGTATTAACCTTCATGCCATGGGTAATACCGCGAATGACGACCTTACGATCAATAACGGCGTCACTGTATCTTCAACCGGCGGTAATGGAAATATTCTTTTAACCGCAGGCGACCGTCTTTTGCTTGATAATAACTCTCTTGTAAGCACAACCGGAACCGGCACAATTATTGCGTTTGCGGGCGAGGATTATACAAACGGCGTACTTGATTTCGACGGTAACTCCGACGGCAATGTGCGCATGGATGCAGGTTCCGCTTTCCGCTCCGAAGACGGCGATATTACAGTAAATGCCGTAAAGAATGTCCGCATTACGGAAGTAAACGCAGATAGCGATACAGACAACACACGCGGAGATATTTATATCGAAGCACGAAACGGCTATATCTCTGACCGCAACGGCGGCGCTGTTAACTTGACAGGAGACAATGCTGTGTTAAGTGCGAATAAAGGTATCGGCGATACGGTAGTTGCGGATGATGACGAAATCGAAACCAATTTAAATACGATTGACCTGATCAATAGTGTTTCCGGCCATGCAAATATCGTTGAAGTGGCTGCGGGAGGAGCGCTGGGAATTATTCGCGCATACCAACAGGGTGGTGGTGATCTCAATATTCGTACAACGAACGGAGATTTAACCGTACTCGATACTGTTTCTCTGGGACAGGGTGTTTCGGCTACAACCGGACGTACTCATCTCGAAGCGAACGGCAGCGGGTTTAATGACGATTTGATCGTTAATAATACGGTTGATTCAACTACTGGGAAAATCGAACTTTATTCTACATCACGCGATGTAAAATTTAGCGCAGCGGGCGATGTTACCGCGACAGGCGGAGCTGAAATTGAAGTCAATGCCAAACGTGATATCACGATGGCGGACGGGACCGTATTAAATGCCAACGGCGGCGGAGTTGAAGGCGGCATCGATCTTGATGCTGGCCGTGACATTACGCTCGGTTCAGTTCAAACGACAAGCTCTCTTTCCACAGATTTGAACGGCGATGCGTTTGATGCGGTGCAAATTGATGCGGGCCGCAAGGTGATTGACGGCGGCGATGCGGATACCGATATTATTGCTGAAAACGGCCAGACTACAATTAATGCAGTTCGCGGTATCGGCGACGGTGATCAAATTGACACACAAATGAAAGCGGTCCGTTTGACAAATACCACGGCAGGCGATGTTCAAATTCACGAACGCGCTATCGGCGGTAATTTGGATATTATCGGGGCCGATCAACAAGCATTAAACGGCGATCTCCGCATTCATACGACAAACGGAACATTGACCGTTTTAGAGGCGGGTTTAGGCGGAGTCGGCGTAACTGCAGTGGATGGTATTACGCGCCTTTTCGCGCGGGATAACGATGTTTCAGGCGGCGATAATCTTGTGATCAACAACACGGTTCGCAGTGCGGACGGAAAAATTAATTTGGATTCCGAAAATGATGTGATTGCAAGCGCGGAAGGCGATGTCACCTCCGGTGATACTTCGCTCAAAGCTGGCGCAACGGGCGCTGAAATCGAAGTGAACGCAATTGGCAATATTACGATGGCTGATGGCACTGTCTTTAATGCGAATGCCGGCGGGCCCAACGGTTCGATCGATATGGACGCTTTGAACGGAAACATCACTTTGGGTTCTGTTCAAACTACGAGCCAAGCCGACAGTGCAGTCGTGATTTATGCTCAAAACGGAGCGATCATCGACGGCGGTGATACGGATACCAATATTGTTACAGGGGCCGCGACAGCGGGCGTTACCGGCACAGGCGGAGGTATGCTCTTGAAAGCGAAAACCGGCATCGGCAGTCGCGGTACCGGCGTTGCAAGCTTAGATCCTGATAATGCCGCAAATAACTTTGCGACGGATGCAATCGATACACAAGGCGGACGTTTGGCAGCTCAAACTGAAACGGGAGATATCCAAATTTCCAACACGGGCGGCTTGGAAATTACCACGCTTTCAGATAATGACGGCGCATCTTCTTACAATACGCCAGGCGCGGGAACGGTTACGGGTATTTTGAATAATGACGCGGGGCATGTTGATCCCGCTTCTATTATTTTCGTGACGACACATAGCCCGATGACCATCTCAAGCGCAGTAACAAACTTGGATGGCGGTAATATCAGCCTGTATGCTTTAGGCAGCTTGCCAACGGATACGATGACCATCAATGCCAATGTCCAAAGTAAGAATGGTAATGGTGACCTTCGCATTGTTTCCGGCGGGTCGATGACCTTAGGTGCCGGTGTGCAAGTGAGCACTCAAGGTGATAGCTTGACATCGGGAACGGGCCAGGTGACTGTGGGCGCGGGTTATAACGCAACCGGCAAAGCAAGGGATGCGGACGCCTCAATTAATCCATTGTATAACGCTCTTTCACTGCCGCTCAATCCACTTCACTTGGCATCGCCGAGTACAAATGGTGTTGGGTCGCTCCTCGATACCGTTGGTAACGCAGGCGCGAACTTGACCATGGATGAAACTGCACGCATCTCAACCGAAGATGGAAATATCATCGCTGACGCTCAAAACAATTTTACGGTTGGACGCGTGGATGCGGATGGCAATACCGGAGTAAATGGTATTACTGACGGCGTTCGCGGAAATATTTATGGCTTCGCGCGCAACGGATCGATTTTGGATGCGGAAGGTCCAGGTGAAGTTAGAAACTTAGATTTTGTCGCCAACTCGTTGAATTTGCTTGCAGCTGGAACAATCGGATTGCCTGGCAATCACATTGAGGGTGACGCACCATTCTTGAATACTTTCTCTGTTGGAAGTCAATTTGTGGATATGTCAGGAGACACGCAAGTTGAAATGCTTTCAGCGGCAGGAAATATTTTTCTGACGGCGACTAACAATATTATTTTAGGTCATGTGGCCGCTCCGCTGGGTGAAGCTCATCTGAAAGCCGGAAATGATATCTCGTCGCTGGGCAGTGATGGAACTCGTGTGACGGCAAGCAATTTGATTGAATTGATTGCCGGAGGAGTTGTAGGAACGACTGCGAATCCGATTTTTACGCATCTTAATGCAACTCCGGCGCAGATTAATTTATCGGCGGGGCATGCAGGTGGAAATGGTGTATCGGCTGCTATTTTCAGCAATGTTAGTCCGGCCGCTTTGAATATGCTTAATAATCCTCCCGGATTGGTGCTTTTTAACGCTGAGCCGATTGCAGGGGCGTCTCTTCCGGGATTAATTGGCAACCAGTCAAGCTTGTACAACAAGCCTTTTGTGCGCGGTTTACGCCAATACAGTGATATTGACGGTAACTATGCCGCTGATTTTCCCGGCTACAACAATTACGAAAACTTGGCTTCCAGCCCCGACTTGGATGTGGATACATCAGCACTCGATCAAATCCCGGTACGTGGTCTTACAACCGCGCCGAGAGTGGTACCGATTCCAACTCCGGCAAAACCAACTCCAGTTCAATCGCAACAGGTTGTCGAGACTCCCAAGGCTCCGGAAGCGCCTGTGCTCTCCAAGGAACCGACACCACCGGCTGTTGTGTCGATTCCAGGAAAGGCAACGCCCTCGAACGAATCGAAGACAAACGAAGGAGTACCTCAAACTCCTTCCGCTTCGAATTAGTTCGCTGCTCATTTTTAACAAAAGCCCCGACTGAGCTTCGCTCAGCCGGGGCTTTCTTTTTTATTTTTCCTCTGCGCTCCGCGCAACCGAGGCTCCTGCTATAAATTGTATGCCTCGCTAAAGTTCGGCACTCCTTTTGACATTCCTGCCTTAGCTGTGAATGAGAAGAGTTACATAAATTAGATGAATGGGAATGAGCGGTTACGAGAAGAAAATGAGAGTTAAATTGTCGTTGCGGCGGTTGTGTGAATGAGCTGATCAATCCAATTGGCCCATTTTAATGCGCCAGTTTTTTCCATTCTTAAATTTGGATTTTTTACAGGATCGTAATTGAGAAGGGTGTCGACGACTTTTCCATTTTTATATTTATTGGCAAACCCCGATGTGAGTTTTCCATCTTCATAATAGAGTGCCGCATGATGCGCGAGGCCCGCTTTGCGTGTTCCGATTTCAACATAATGTGCCCAAGTAATTTTTTTCAATTCGCCTTGAGAATTGTATTCTTTAACGACCAGGTCACGTGAAATAAGCCCCTGGGAAGGCTGGTTAACAAGGTCATAAAACTCACGTTCTTTTTGTTTTACATTGCCTGGATTCGAACGGTAGCTTGTTTTAATGCGAATCGTATCTTCTCCCGCTGATTCTCCGTTTGAATTGTAGTGACGCACAACAGTTTGTTTCTTTGACTCATCGCCAAAATTTTCCCAGTCCGCGGCACTTTCAGAAAAACTGCCGTCTGAGCTGCGGACAATGCAGTTTTGAGATCCTTCGGATGCGTCGCCCGAGGAACTGCAATCGCGCCCCGGTCCTTTCACCGCCACAATTGAAACATCAGCGTTCGAAAGTTTCGCAGCGGGCTGCGCAGCGGAAAGAGGCGATGATTCCGTCAAAAAGTCTTGAGTCATTTCGGGCTGCACCGCTGCGGCATGAGCTTCTGCCGGTTTGATGGGAGCGGATGAATCGGCGGAAACAGTTTGCCTGTCACTTCTGACGGAAGCTTCAAAATCTGCCGGAAGTGCCCAACCGAATATTATGGCCATTCCCCAAATGAGCAGGGCCATAAAGAGGGTTTTGAGGGTTTGATTTTCAGCATCATAACTGACGATATTGGCTCGATTACTTTTCATAAAATAAATATAGCATTTAGTATCATTAATACAATCCTACTAACGAATATATTTTAAATAGATCGAAACATAGCAATAGCTATCATTTTAAATATATTTAATACTAATGGCTTGAATAGCTAATTTATGTGGTATGTTTTCTAGTAGAGATAATCCTAGAATGCACAAATACCTTATGGGAGAAGACAAGTGAATCGAGACTCTCAAGACCCATTTGAAAATAATGAAATAAGTCCTTCGCAGTGCACTCAAACAGAAAATATTTTCTATGATGCTTTGATGGAACGTTCTCAGGCCATTGCTTATCGTTTTATTTCCATTAATTCCGGCGCAGATTGGCAGGTCGAATATTTAAGTTCGCAGTTTGAAAAAATTTTAGGAATTAATCCCGCTGAATTTGTGGGGCAGCCAGTGTGCGTTTTATGGCAGGCTTTACAAAATGACCGGGATAGCACGCAAAAACAAATTTTGACGGAATGTGTTTTAGAAAATCCCTATCGCGGCGAAATGGGATACGAGCTTTGGGATGGACAAGGCCGAAAACGTTATTGGGAAGAATCGTTTCAGTTTCTAAGACGGAATCGCGGTAAAGAATGGCGCATGCATGGTATTTGGTTTGATTTGACAGAACAGGTTCGCGGCGGTGTTAATTACGAGCTTCGAAACATGCCGGAAACACCGCGCCTCACGAGCCGGACTTTTTTTCTGGATCGTTTGCATCAGGCCATGAGTTTGGCGCATCGGCAGAATGAAAATTTCGCCGTGATTTGTGTTGATCTTGACCGGCTTGGAAGAATCAACCAATCATTTGGTTATCAGGTCGGAGACAATATGATTCGCGAGATGTCTCAAAGACTAAGCCGTATGCTGTATGAAACCGATAGTATTCTTCCCGTGGGCGGCGACAGTTTTATGATTTTGATTCCCCGCATCACGCAGCAAAAGTCAATTGAAGCCATTGCTAATAAAATCCTTTTTGCTTTTAAAGCCCCGTTTCGCGCGGCCGGCCAGGATATTTTGATGACTTGCAGTTTGGGTATCGCGGTTTACCCGTTTGACGGGGGAACAGCGACGGATTTGATGCAGCATGCTTATCAGGTGATGCGCACGGCGCGTCAAAAGGGCGGCGGGCGTTATCACTTTTATTCCTCTCAGGACGGGAAAGATGTGCTCGAAAATTTAATCATTGAGGCCCAGCTTCGATTAGCGCTCGAAAGAAATCAATTTCATTTGCATTATCAACCGCAGATTGATTTGATGACGGGAAAAATTATCGGAGTGGAGGCGTTGATCCGCTGGAATCACCCGGAGCTTGGAATGGTGCCGCCGCTTAAATTTATTCCGATTGCGGAGGAAACAGGATTGATTCATCCGATTGGCGAGTGGGTTTTGCGCACGGCGTGTTTGCAGCGTCAAGAATGGCGAAAGTGCGGCGTGCATTGGCTGCGCATGGCCGTTAATCTTTCTGCGAAGCAATTTCACCACGCCAATATTTTGGATCTTTTGAAGTTGATTGTCGGAGAAACAGGCATCAGCCCCGAAGAGCTCGAACTGGAAATAACCGAGAGCACGTTGATGCAATATACTGAAGAAACCAAAGAGACCTTGCGGAAGATGAAACAAATGGGAATTCGCTTTTCAATTGATGATTTTGGGACCGGTTTTTCATCGCTTGTGGCATTGAAACAGCTTCCTGTGGATACTTTGAAAATCGACCGCTCATTCGTCCGTGATCTTTGCACGGATACGGATGACCAGGCGATTACACAGGCCATTATTTCAATGGCGCATGAGCTGAAGCTGGATGTAGTTGCCGAGGGAATTGAAAACCAGGAACAAATGGACTTTTTAAAATCCCGCAAGTGCGATAAAGGACAGGGGTATTTATTCGCGAAGCCTTTATCCGGCGACATTCTGCTGCCGATGCTGCTGCTTTCCTCGCGCGAGGCCGCCTGACGTTTTTTTTGTTGCTCTGGGCTTTGCCCAACCGCGGATAAACCCAAAGTTTCTGAAAATTGATTCTTTGCGTTAATTAAAACCCGTCACGGCTCAAGGAAGTTATTTTTTTGTCGATGCATGGGTAAATGACTCGACAGAAAACCCTCCTGATTCTGGCGCTTCTCTTGACCGCTCTGCTTGGTGGCGCGAGCGTTCAACCGGCTTTTTGCTTTTCGCAGCAAAGTTCTTTTATCAATTCACCGGTCATCAAACAGCAGCTTTCTGTGCGCCTGATGAGAATTTATCCCCATTTGAAACCATTGCATTCATCCGCAAAAACTTCATCGATTGATACGTGGCTCGGCGCAGGCGAAGCTTTTGCGCGCGCGGCCTGACTTTCTTTTTGCCTCGAACTTGTGCCCAGCCGCCGGCAAATTATTCTTCTTTAAGATTTCCTGGATTTTGAATAGCGAAAACGACATAATGTTCGAACTATGATTCAGCTTGTTTGTACTCATTGCAGTCATCGTTTCGAACTCGAAAAGCAGGAGGGGGCCTTGTGTCCTTCTTGCGGATGGTCTTCGTCCGTTGTTCCCGCGTCCGAGCTCGCGCAAAATAAATCTCAAAATCCAAAAAAGAAAACAATGCCGGACGCAGTATCCTGGCTTCCTGGGTTTATTTTTTTTGTTTTAAAATTTTTAGTATTTGCCTGCCTGCTTGCTTTGCTAGTTTGGGGAAGTATTCAATTTTTGAATTCACACCGCGCTCAGTCCGAAAAATTTCAAAATCAGAAAGTATCTCAAAACATCAATCTGAATGTATCGGCACCCAAACCGGCTGCGCCGCTTGCGTTAAGCACGGATGAATTGGCGCTATTAAATTCCAAAATTAAAATCTCTCCGGAAGCACAGCTTGAAGACTCGGATCAAAAACTGCTTCAACGCGCGGTTGATTTGACGGCGGGAAATGTTGAAAAACTTCCTTCCAGCAGCTGGACACTTGAGCAATTCAAGCAGTTTGTGGAGAAGCAGGAAAAGATTTTTCATATGCCTTTGCCGCGCAGTTATAAAAAAAGCCTTGAAGATCTTTTTCAAAAAACTTACGCATCCGCGTACGATCTTTTTTTATCGGGCAAAATTCAGCAGGCGCGCGATGCCTACGTGTCTTCTTTGGGTTTTCCTGTTTATGATAATGACGTTCGAAAACATTGCGCGGTCATTTTGACCATGTTAAGAAGTTACGTTAATGATACGATCGCAAAAATTGGTTCGTTGAATTTTGCTCTTGCCCGGCAAAGTTCCAACGGCCTCACGGAACAAATCGGCGCGGCGTATGCGGGGGTACACAGCAAATTCGGGCGAATCAATGGGCTGAAGCTGTTGAGTTCTATCGAAAAGACAGAAGCTCTCTTGCCCGATCCCCAGGCGATGACGGCCATTCTTCAAGCGCCGTCTTATGCCGTGGGTTTTGAAAAAGTGGACAGAGACATTCAACCGGTTTTGATGAGACTTTTACAGGTGCCGGCTTGGGCGTTTGATCTGAACGAGTTAAAAAGTGATTTGGACGTTAAGAAGGCCCTGCTTTTGAAATTGACCGACCCCGACCGTAAAATATCCATCGAGAATTACAATAAGGCCGTTGAAAAAATTCAGGCAAAGGCTTGGGGTGAAGCGATAATTTTTCTGAACGGAGTCAAGAGTCCGCAAGAATTGAAGCAGGATACGGATCAAAAAATAAATTTAATTAAAAAGTTAACGGGCACGGTCTAATTTATGTCGCTGCATTTTCTTTATGACTTGCCCAGGCCGGTTAACCGTGAACTTAAAGAATATATTCCCGGTCTGACCGAAGAAGAAGAGCGGATTATTAAGACGCAGGTCCGAAGAAATTCAAGCGTTATTCAAGGGTTGATTCGGAAAATTGATTTGTTCGCAAATCATGAGAAGGTGCCGGAGCGTGAAAAATTTATTCTCGATATTCGATCAAAACTTGAGCTTTTGATGCAAGAGAACGATACATTTAGAAAGGTTTTATGGAAACATTTTCAATTTGATTCGGATGTTGAAGGGGATGACCTATGAGTTCGCGCGTAACAACTTTGATTTTGGGCGGAGGACGGGGAACCCGGCTTTCTCCGCTGACCGACCATCGATCAAAACCGGCTGTTCCGATCGGAGGCAAATACCGTTTGGTTGATATTCCGGTTTCGAATTGTTTGAATTCAGGTTTGCATAAGATTTTTATTTTAACCCAGTTTAATTCCCGCTCCCTGCACCAGCATATCCACCGCGCTTATCCTTACGAACCTTTTCATCAAACAAGCGTGGAATTGCTGGCCGCGGAACAAACTTTGAGCAGCGTGGATTGGTTTCAAGGCACGGCGGATGCCGTGCGCAAGCACTTTCATCATTATCAGGCGGGTAAAAGCGACACCGTTCTTATTCTTTCGGGCGACCATCTTTATCGCATGGATTACCGCAAAATTTTGGAGTTCCATGAATCGCGCGGCGCGGACGTGACTGTCGCGTCGATTCCCGTATCCCGAAAAGAAATCAGCGGCTTTGGGATTATGGACATTGAAAAAAACGGAACGATCAAAGCTTTTGTCGAGAAGCCCCAGCCCGAAGAAGACGTGAAGCATTTAATCATGCCTAAAAATATTTGCGAAGAGTTTAATGTCACTCAGTCCGAACCGATGTTTATGGCATCGATGGGTATTTATGTTTTTAAAAATGATGTGCTGCGCTCGGTTCTTTCTGGCAATGAAAAAGATTTTGGCAAAGAAATTATTCCGCGCGCGATCAAAAACTTCAAAGTTTATGGATATGTATTCAACGGCTATTGGCGGGATATCGGAACCATTCAAAGTTTTTTTGACGCGAGTTTGGATTTGGCAAGGCCGAATCCGCCTTTTGACTTTATTTCTCCCGACGGCGCCACGTTCACGCGCTCGCGTTTCTTGCCGCCGGCTTATTTGGACGGTGCAAAACTTAAATCCGTGCTTTTAGGCGACGGCTGCGTTTTGAAAGGCGTGGATATCGAAGAAGCTGTGATTGGTTTAAGGTCTGTCGTCGGCGAAGGCACCATTTTGAGACGGTCCGTCTTGATGGGGAATGATTACTATAATGGAATCGGCGAAGGCGCTTATCACAAAGTCGGAATCGGTAAAAATTGCCGCATTGAGAATTGCATCATCGATAAAAATGTTTTGATCGATGACGGAGTTTCAATTACGAATCCGTCTCAAACACAGCATTTGGACGCGCCGAATTATGTGATTCGCGAAGGAATTGTGATTATTCCTAAAAATGCCCATATTCAAGCTGGTACCCGTATCTGATGCCTCTTTCTAATTCCGCCTCTGGGCATTATTGTCCAACCGGCGCCTTTCTGCTGTTAGCGTTACTTTCAATTATTCCACCGGCGGCTTTTGCGAATTATCCTTCCGACAATGATCCTGTCGCTGAAATTGACCGCCAGCGGCTTTATGTTGACCGCATGATGCGCGATATCGAACGTCAAAGGTCAGATCAAGAGGCAGAAGAGAAAGCGGAAAGCGGACGGCGCGTGAAGTTCCAAAAAAAAATGGAAGAAGCGCGGCTCGCGGAGCAATTAAAAGGGTTGTCCGGGACATTGTCAGGCTTGCCCGAGCTGCCAAGTTTTAGCGGAAGATTTGAAGCCGGGCTGGATCTTCCGGACTCAAAAGAAGCGAAGTGAAATTTATTCGTGATTCGCGCGGTCGAGTTGAAAAAGCATCACAGTAAAAAAAACCACATGATGCGCCCAGGCCCCGAAGACCGGCCAGATTTTTCCTGATTTTCCAAGCGCCGTAAAAACCGCGCCCAAAACGTGGTAAGCGAAAATAATTGCGAGACATTGCAATACCATTCCCGCCAAGGCCTTGCGTGAGCGCACCGTTCCCAAAATAGGCAGCGTAAAAAAAATCATCAAAAAGCTTTGCCATGGCAATGCCAGTCTTTGATAAAACTGAACCTTTTCATCTGATGCGTCGATTCCCTTGGTGTTCATTTTTTGAATCATCTGATGGAGATCAAAAACCGACATCTTTACGGGGTCTTTGGCGTCTTGGATCATGTCATCGGGCTGTATCGTAATTTCGGGGCGCGAAACCTTGGGGAAGTTTTCAGGCTTGCCCAGGATTTTGCCTTGGGAGTCAGTTTGATAAGAGGTGACGCCGTAAAAATCCCAGCTCTTGCCGTTAAAATGCGCTTTTTTAGCCATGGTTTTTTGGTAAGTGTTGCGCTGGTTTTCATCCCACTTTAAGACAACCGCGTCAATCGCCACATTTTTTTTGGCGCTGAATTTACGGAAATAAATCAGAAGACGGTCACCCGCGTTGTAAGTTAAATTTTTATAGATGCGCAATTCTTTTTGGGTTTTATTTTTTTCGATATAAACGTCCATGAGTTCATGCGCCTTGGTGTAAGACGGAGGAACAACCCACTCGCTGACCACAAAAACAAAAACACCAATCATGAGGCCGAGGAACAGAATCGGTTTCACAATGGTTTTGATGGGGAGCCCGGCGGCTTTCATGGCCGTCATTTCATTATGCATTCCCAATTGAATCAAAAGATAAACTGTTCCGATCCAAGCCGACCAGCACGCGATTTGAATATAAGAATAAGGGATAAGATTGAGATAATATTGCAGCATGATCGGCACGGGAACATGATTGCTGAGAAGCAGATCGAGATTGTCAAAAAGATCGGCGATGAGGAAAAGAAATACAAGCGCGATTGAGATAATAAAAATTGGAAAGAAAAGTTCGCGCGTTAGATAACGGTCCAGTACTTTCATCCCGTTAGACTCTCTTTAAATTTGGTTTTGTTGTGATCATAATTATTTTAAGCCCTAGTTTTGGATTTGGTGATTTTAAGGTCGTTTAAGAGTCTAACGGGATTCATTCTTGAACCTTGGCCTTTGTGGAAATCAAGACTGACCGGGCTAAGGTAAAAAGATCCACATGCTTGGCGCCGCAATCCAGTAAAGTTTTAGCGGCTTCACTCGCGCTGGAGCCCGTTGTAACAATGTCGTCGATTAAAAGAAAAGATTTTCCCGTCACATGGCTGGGGTTGCGAATTCCGAACGCACCGAAAAGATTCCAACGCCGTTCTTCTTTTGAAAGCCCGGATTGCGGGCGCGAGTGAATCTTTTTGTAAAGCAAGCGGCTTTCAACCGGAACGCGGCTCCATTGCGCAAAACTTTGCGCCAGAATTTCGCTTTGATTGAAACGGCGCGCGAAGCGGCGGGTCCAATCGACCGGCATGGGAATGAGAGCGTCATAGCGCGTGTCCGAGACGACGGCTTGAAAGAGATTTGCCGCCATTTGGCTGAGCGGTTCGATTAAATAGAACTCGTGTTTGAATTTGAGGCGTTGTAAAAGTGTGCGCACCGGTCCTTGGTAGCGAAATGCCGCCCATGCACTGCGCACATGCGCAATCGCGGGCTCTTGCAAAGCATCTTGAAAAGCAACCTTGTGTTCCAAAAGAGGAGCTAGACAGGCCCGACACAGCGTCTTTTCGCGCAAAGGCAGGTCTTTACCGCAAGTCTGGCATTCGGCCGGAAAAAGGGAAGACAAAAAAGCCTCGAAAGTTGATGAAATCATTGCGGTATTCTATGTTTAATCCGATATCCCGCAAGGAAAACCTCAGAGTATCTAATAAGATACTGCATGGTAGCAATGTGGCTATGCGGTATCTTGTTTAGAGACTCTTGTTGCCTCGGGAGGGGCTTTTCCCTATAATTCTCAAACTTTTCCATGTACGAAAAAAGGGGTGATGATCTGTGTTGAAAGTAGAAGTGAATGAGCATGAGCCGCTCGAAAAAGCTTTAAAGCGTTTGAAGAAAAAGGTTGAGCGCGAAGGAATTTTAAAAATTCTTAAAGCCCGTAAGACCTATGAAAAGCCGAGCGAGAAGCGCCGTCGTAAAATCCGCTCTCCGAAGTCGAAAAAAACAAGATTCTAAGCGAATTCCGTTCGCTTCGTTATCCGATCGAATCACGCATGCATTACCCGTTACGGGGCATAGCCATGCGTGATTCAATTTGGTATACTCCCCAAAGTTTTTCCATTCATTAAAGAGAGCAATGATTTGAAGTACCAGTCTTTTCCGGGCATGGAAGATGTCCTGCCCTCCACAATCCAGGCTTGGCAGCAGCTCGAAAAGCGTGCCCGTATTTTCCTTGAAAGCGAAGGTTTCGCGGAAATCCGCACACCTATCCTTGAACCGACCGAACTTTTTTGCCGTGCTATCGGTGAAACCAGCGATATTGTCGGAAAAGAAATGTATACCTTTGAAGATCGCGGCGCGCGTTCCATGACCATGCGGCCTGAAATGACCGCCTCAGTCGCGCGATCCATTATTCAAAATTCCATGCTGCGTAACGGTGTGGGGCAATTGGTTTATTACATTGCTCCCATGTTCCGCGCAGAGCGCCCGCAGGCCGGCCGCAAACGCCAATTTCATCAAATCGGAGTCGAGCTTGTGAATCATGCTGAAAAATCTGCGGCGGATGAGCATGCGATTACGTCTTTATACTTTTTTTTGAAAAGTCTCGGCGTTCCAAATCTTAAAATCAAGCTCAACGATCTCAGCTTAATTAACGGTGATCAGGCTGAGGCTGTGCGCGGACGCATGCGTGATTATTTTTCGGCCAATAAAGCGGCATTAGATGAAGATTCGGTCAACCGCCTCGATAAAAATGTTTTGCGAATTTTTGACAGTAAAAATTCTGCGATGCAAAAATTGATCGAGGCTTTTCCATGGGACACAGCCGTGCCGCTTTCGGATGAATTTAAAAAGCTTGAAGAGAAATTAAAGCAGCGCGGAGTTGAAGTTGAAATTCATCGCCGGCTGGTGCGCGGTTTGGATTATTATACGGGCGTTGTTTTCGAGGCCGCTTCGGGCGGGCTTGGTGCGCAGGACGCTTTGGCGGGCGGTGGACGTTACGACAAGCTTTATAGCGAACTCGGCGGCGGCAATGTTCCTTGCACGGGTTGGAGCATCGGTTTCGAACGTTTGCTGATGGCGCTTGATTCGGTTGAACCCAAGTTTTCTGATAAAGCCAGATCAAAAACATTCGGTATGATTTGTTTGTCGCAGGATGATGTGGCAATTGCTTATTTCAAAGCTGAAGCCCGCTGCCTGGCATGGGCTGGAGTTTCCGTTTCGGTTGAGCCGCTTTTTTTGAAGAAGAATATCAAAGCGGGTAAAGAAATTGAACGGGCGCTGAAATCCGGATTTCGGTATGTGGTGCTTTTTGGCGATGATGAATTTCAGAAAAAAGTCTGGATGGTCAAAGATCTCCAGGAAAAAACTCAAATCGAAGTTGCTTCCGAAAATTTGGAAGATGCATTACGCGGGCTTTTAGCGAAAGGTAGAGCGAGTTAGCTCTTTGTTCGTCATCGCGAACCCTCGTAGAGGGTGTGGCGATCTCAGGCTGAGATTGCTTCGCTTCGCTCGCAATGACAAGATTTGATTAAAAAAAGAGAGAATTATTATGATGCGGACACACACATGCAATGATTTGAATGCCTCATTGGCTGATAAAGAAGTTTCGCTTTGCGGCTGGGTCGATACGCGCCGTGACCATGGCCAATTGATTTTTATTGATTTGCGCGACCGCTATGGACGAACCCAGGTTGTTTTTGACCCGAAGCACAATGCAGTCAGCCACAAAATTGCCGAAGGTGTGCGTTCTGAATATGTTATTCGCGTCAGCGGTAAAGTTGTTTTACGTCCGAAGAATAATATTAATTCCAAGATTCCCACCGGCGAAATTGATATTTTGGCAGATAAAATTGAAATCTTGAATGCCTGCGCGCCGCTGCCTTTTAATATAGGTGATGCCGATGTGAATGAAGAACTGCGGCTTGAATACCGCTTTTTGGATTTGCGCCGCGAAGAAATGCATCGCAATCTTTTGTTTCGTTCCAAGGTGGCGAAAATCGCGCACAAGCATTTCGACGAAAACCGTTTCGTCGAAATTGAAACACCCTGTTTGACGCGCTCGACGCCGGAAGGCGCCCGCGATTTTCTTGTGCCGTCGCGGTTGGCACCGGGAACTTTTTACGCTTTACCGCAATCTCCGCAGTTATTTAAGCAGCTGATGATGGTTGCGGGCTATGACCGTTACTATCAAATTGCGCGTTGTTTTCGTGATGAAGATTTGCGTAAAGACCGCCAGCTTGAACATACCCAAATCGACTTGGAAATGTCTTTTATTGACGAAGAAGACATCATGGGTGTGGTTGAAAGCTTTATTATCCGTGTGATGAAGGAATTGATGGGTAAGGATTATCCGAAAGGTTTTCGCCGTATTCCTTATGCCGAAGCGATGCACCGGTATGGCTGTGACAAGCCTGACCTGCGGTTCGGAATGCCGATTGAAGATTTAACTGAGACATTTCGTAATTGTGGGTTCAAAGTTTTTGATGAAACCATCGCGAAGGGCGGGGTTATTCGTTGTATCGCACTCCCGAATGCAGGTGACTACTCGCGTAAAGATGTGGATGATCTGACAACTTGGATCAAGCAATACGGCGCACAAGGACTTGCATGGCTTCAGTTAAAGGGTAGTGAAATTAACTCACCGATTGCCAAGTTTTTCAAAAAAGAAACCTTGGATGCCGCCATTGTCAAAGCCGGCGCGAAACCCGGCGATATGATTTTCTTTGTCGCAAGCACCGAAAAAATTGCGTCCACCGCGCTCGGAGCATTGCGTCTCAATCTTGCTGAAAAGCATAAATTAATTCCCGCGGATGTTTATGAATATCTTTGGGTGACGGATTTTCCGATGTTCGGCTGGAATGAGGAAGAAAAACGTTGTGACGCTTTGCACCATCCTTTTACCTCACCGAAACTCGAAGATGCGCATCTCATCGCAACGGAACCCTTAAAAGTGCGCGCGAAAGCTTATGATCTTGTTTTGAACGGCACCGAAATCGGCGGCGGCAGTATCCGTATTCATGACCGAGGGCTTCAGGAAACTGTTTTCAAAGCCATTCAAATCGATGCTGAGCAAGCCAAAGAAAAATTCGGGTTCTTGCTCAACGCGCTTTCTTTCGGAGCGCCGCCGCATGGCGGGCTTGCGATGGGGCTTGACCGCCTTTGCGCGATGTTAATCGGCACGCCTTCGATTCGTGATGTGATTGCATTTCCGAAAACTCAAAAGGGAACCTGTCTCATGACCAAAGCGCCGTCCGAAGTTGCAACAAAGCAATTGGATGAACTTTCAATCCGTGTAAAACCTATCGTGCAAACAAAAGAATAAGGGAGAAAACTTTGGAAAAAATTATCCGCCTGTTTTCAAATCAAGAAGCTGTTTATCTTTACGGGAATCTTGATTCCAATCTCCGCCAGGCCGAAAAAAAATACCAAGTTACTGTTTCCGCGAAGAATGACCGCTTAAAAATCAGCGGTGATGACAAGCAGGTTGAAAAGGCCTATGAATTTTTCATGGGGCTCCTTGATCAGCAACGCAAAACCGGCCACACCACGCATGCCAATGACGCGCATAATTCTACCGCGAAGACACAGCAGGTTGAATTTGAAGCCATACAGGAAGAAGAAAAGGAGCCCGAGCATATTTTTCATAAAGGTAAGCTTTTTGCCCCGAAAAGCAAAAAGCAAGGCGCTTATCTCAAGTCGATTCAGACACATGACATTGTTTTTGCAATCGGTCCTGCCGGAACGGGAAAAACCTATCTTGCGGTTGCCGCTGCTGTTCAAGCATTGAGAAAAAAAGAAATCAAAAAAATTATTCTCGCGCGTCCCGCCGTTGAAGCCGGGGAAAGCCTCGGGTTTTTGCCGGGCGACCTGGAAGAAAAAGTGAATCCGTATTTACGGCCTTTGTATGACGCGCTGTATGACATGATGAGCGTGGAAGAAGTCGCGAAATGTTTCGACCGTGAGATGATTGAAATCGCGCCACTCGCGTATATGCGTGGCCGCACTTTAAACAGTGCATTTGTCATTTTGGATGAAGCGCAAAACTGTACTTACAGCCAGATGAAAATGTTTTTAACACGTCTTGGAGAATCTTCTAAGATGGTTTTAACTGGCGACATTACCCAAATCGATTTACCGCGCGGTCAATTGTCGGGGCTGGTTGAAGCCAATAAAATTCTGACCAAAGTCGAAGGTATTGAGTTTGTTTATATGGATGATAAGGATGTTGTTCGTCATCCGCTGGTGAGAAGTATTATTAAAGCTTACGAAACGCACGAAACATCTCAAAGTAAGTAATTTATTGAAAATGGCTCATCTGCGTCGTCACATGCCGCGCTTCCTTGTGCGGCGTATTACCGCATACGCCTCCGCGGTCGCTTGCATGTTCCTTGCATCTAAACCATTTTGAATAAATTACGCGTGGGTTTGAGATGAAATTCCTAATCGATTTATCTGCTTCAAAAAAATCCGACGAAAAATTCTTTCCCCGTTTTCGTAAATATTCCGCAGCTATATTAAAAGAGCTTGGTTTTAAATCCGCAGCGATCAGTGTGATTTTGGTGCGTGATAAGAAAATGGCCGAACTTAATCAAAAGCTGATGCAGCACAAGGGCACGACCGATGTGCTTTCATTTAGTTATCTCGAGAAGAAGGGGAAAGTTAAGTTGACACCGCAGATCCTTGCGGCAAATCCGCCGGCCTTTTTAGGTGAAATCATTATTTGTCTTGATACCGCCAAGCGTAATGCCAAAGAATACAAAACCAGCTTTGAATACGAAAGCGCGCTTTATCTCTGTCATGGAATTTTGCATTGTTTGGGCTATGAAGATAAAACTAAAAAAGGCTTTCTTGAAATGCATCAAAAACAACAGAAAGTCTTAAAACTAATTGCCCTCGGGTCTCGAGCCTCCGGCCTCCGGCCTTTGTCATGATACAGAAAACCGAAGCGATTGTGATCCGGACCAGGCCTTTTCGATCGAGCTCGCTGATTGTGACTTTTTTTACGCAGAATTTTGGGAAAATGCAGGGGATCGTAAAAGGCGTGCACCGCGAAGGCGAAAGGCGCGGTGCGGAGTTCGAACTTTTCACGCATCTTGAGATTCTTTTTTATGAAAAGAAACGCTCCGACCTGCATTTAATTTCAGAGACTTCAATTTTGGACAGTCACTCACAGTTGCGTCAATCTCTAGAGGGTTTGCTGGACGCATCTTTTTTTTGTGAGTTGACCGAAGAATTAACGGAGACCGGCGACCCTCATCCGCAGCTTTTTGAATTGCTCAAAGTTTGTTTTCGCTATTTAAGTGTTTTACCCGCGGTTAAATTGCGGAATCTGTTTGAAATGAAACTTTTAAACGAAATCGGCTGGCAGCCGCATTTGGATAGTTGTTTGAAATGCGGCGGGGTTGTTCCTGAAATCGGTTTTTTCTCAATCAGGGACGGCGGAATGCTTTGTTCGAGCTGCAGGGGGACTGACTTGGCTTCAAAAAAACTCGCGGCTGAACCCGTAAGACTGCTGCGTTTTCTCTCTCAAAAGGACTTGGACGCCTGTTTAAAGGAAACGTTTACCCAGCAGGCAGAAGTCGAGATTCAAAACCTGCTTTATCAGTTCCTGCTCTATAGGCTGGGGAAGCCCCTAAAATCTCTCAAAATTCGAGCCCAATTACTCAGATAAAAGCCGCAAAAAACAGTCTTTTCCCCTCTACACAGTGTCTTTTTTTACCTGCAATTTGACTTCTTAAAAGAGTCATGTTATGTTCTTTTTAGAAGTTAAATAATTTAAATAAGGCTTGATTGCTATAAGATGCCATATATGAAAAAGAATAAGAAAGATGAAAATCAGTATCTCTACTTTGATATGACGGCCAATGACCGGGACTCAGCATTACGGTTTTTGCTTTCTGCGATTATTAAAACCAAAGAAGAGCATCCGCATTTGACGCGTAAGGCTAACGAAGATGAGGACGTGAATGTTTATTTGGCGCATTTGATGTTTGCGATTGCTTTGCCCGAGTACCATGAAATGGCCGATCCGTATCTTTCAAAACATTCAAGCGACATTATGGAATGGGTGAAGGGCACAGAGGATCGAACCGTCCGTTATTTTATTTACAAAGTGAACGCGGATCATTTGTTGATGCACACCACGCTTTTCCATGATTTGGCGAATGTGAAACAAAAAGCAATTTTTAAATCGCCCAATGAATATTATCAGGAATTGGCGACGTTGTATTATTCCGAGGCCGCGAAATATCATCAACAAATGAACCGCAAAAAAACCGGTATCGCGCATGTGCTTGAAAAAGTTGCCGCGGATTTTAAATATTATCAAAGAATTTTAGAGCTGGTGCGCGAGGATTACTTCACTTTCGTAAAAACCTTTCGCGAAAAGCATTTTAATAATTTCTTGAATGAAGTTTCGCATTATGAAAAAGAAAACTTTTATGACGCGAAAATGGACGCGTTTTTGACCGCTTTTCATGAATGGAATGAAGCTCAGAATGAAGCGATGCGCTCCAAGGTTGCGCAGCTTGCGGCTGATTTGCAGCGCATGAATCCTGAGTTTAAATTTCAATTTCCGCCTCATAAGCGCGCCGCCTGATTTGCGGACGCCGTCCCAAGGGGAGGCGTTAGCTTATCTAACATTTCCCCTTGGGACGGCGTCCGGTGAGAAGAACTACCGTCTTGAGCCCGACTCCTCTATAATTCGCTTTATGCCAACTTTAAACAAACGCGTCTTTATCGGAATCGGGTCCAACCTGGGTGACCGCGAGGAATACTTGGAGCAAGTTTTTCAAGCCGTTCGCACGCATCCTCACTTTTCCAATATTGCGCTTTCTTCTGTTTGTGAAACTAAGCCGGTAAAGGCGCAGGGCGCCGATTATTTAAACGCGGTGGCCGCCTTTGACACGCAGTGGGATGCTTTGAATGTGTACCGCTGGATGATGGCTTTAGAAATGAATGCGGGGCGCGAGCGTAAAACTCTCAATGCGCCGCGCACGTTGGATTTGGATTTGCTCTTTTACGGGGGCGAGTCGGTCCACACGGCGCAATTAGACGTGCCGCATCCGCGGCTGCATGAACGCGCTTTTGTTTTAATTCCTTTGTCCGAAATTGCCCCGAATTGGATTCACCCGGTTTATAAGAAGTCGGTTTTAGAAATGCGCAATGCCCTTTCCTTTAATGAGCTTTTGGAAGTCAAACGATTGGAAGAAAAGGTGTCTCGTCATGAATCCCGTTAGAAGCGGAGTCATCAATCGACCTCAGCCCGAATTTATTTTTTTGGCAAAATATTGCTTGATCGATTTGCGGAATTGGAGCCGCTTCTAACGGGATGAAAATTATTCGAAGCGCGAAACAATTTCAAAAAATGCTTGAGGCCGAGCGTTTACGCAAACGCACCGTCGGTTTTGTGCCGACCATGGGCGCTTTGCATGCGGGGCATTTAGCCCTGGTCCAAGCTTCCAAAAAGAAAAACAAAATAACTGCGGTGAGCATCTTTGTAAACCCGGCGCAGTTTGGGCCGAATGAAGACTTTAAGAAATACCCGCGAGTTTTAAATCAGGACGCGAAACTTTTACGCGAAGCCGGCGTGGATTATTTATTTTATCCGTCGGTTGACGAGATTTATCCCAAAGGTTGTTCGTTTTCAGTTCAAGTGAATCCCGAAGCCGGCATCACAAAAGGGCTGTGCGCGCGTTTTCGTCCCGGGCATTTTGAGGGCGTGGCAACGGTTGTCGCGAAGCTGTTTAATCTTTCAGGCGCGTGCCGCGTTTATTTCGGAGCCAAGGATTATCAGCAGACAGTGGTGATTCGGAATTTGATCAAAGATTTATTGATACCGGTTCAAATGATTGTTTGCCCGACCTTGCGTGAAAAAGACGGCCTCGCGATGAGTTCGCGCAATCGATATTTGAGCGCTAAAGAACGTTCGCAGGCCGCGGAAATCCCCAAAGTATTGTCGGCACTCAAGCGCAGTCTGAAAATATTAGGGTCGGTTGGCATGGATTTGGCCTCACTAAAAAAGCAGGCGGTCAGCAGTTTGGAAGAGGCGGGGTTACGGGTTCAATATTTTGAGTTTGTCGAGCCTGAGACGCTTTTACTTCTCGCAAAAAAACAGTCGAAAATGCTTGTAGCGGTCGCTTGTTTCGCGGGGAAGACGAGACTGATTGATAATCTGATGTTATAATTCACATCCCTCAATGCGGCAAACCGCGCAAGGGATAAGAAGATAGCGATTGACCGCAGTAACATTGCCCGCCTACCGGCAGGGCAGGGAGCAAAAAAGGAAGAAGATGCAAAGACAGATTTTGGGCGGAAAAATTCAGCGCGTGACGGTAACGGAAGCCAAAGTGGATTATGAAGGCAGCATTACGGTTGATGAAATTTTAATGAAAGCGGCGCGTTTGGTTTCATTTGAAAAAGTTTTGGTGACGAATCTAACGAATGGCGCACGTATGGAAACTTATGCGATTCCGGGGCCCGCCGGTTCGGGAAAAATTTGTTTGAACGGAGGCTGTGCGAAACACGGTAAGCCCGGCGATATTTTAATTATCATGAGTTTTCTTGTTTTGGATGAAAAAGAAATTAGCGGACATCACCCGATTGTTGTTTCTGTCGATTCTAAAAACCAACTTGTTAAGACCGACAAAGCGTCCATTCCTGCTCTCGAAGTCTAACGTAATTCCACGGATATGAATCCCGTTAGAGGCTTAACTGTTTATGCATTATGACAAAGTCTGCTTTGAGCGTACCAAACATTTGCTTATGATCATTTCATGTTTGATGAGACTCTAACGGGATGAAGAAGATCAAGGTGGGACTGATCGGCTGCGGCGCGATCGGCGCGCGCCTCGCGAAGTCCCTTCAAACCCAATTTTCCGAACACGCGCAGCTGGCGTATGTTTGCGAGCATCACACGGATAAAGTCCGCCAACTTTTAAAGAAAATCCGCTGCAAGGCGGAGCTCGCGGACTTTGATGAAACCATCGAGTACTCCGATTTTTTGATTGAGGCGGCGAGTCCCGATGTCGCGACAGGTTTAATTCACAAAGCTGTGCCGCTCGGGAAAACAATTTTGATTATGAGTGCCGGCGGTTTACTGAACGTCGATTCCGATTGGTTGAAAAAATATCCCGAGTCTTCTATTTTCTGCCCCTCCGGTGCGATTGCCGGGATTGACGGCGTGCTTGCGGCGCGGGAATCCGGGCCGGTTCAAGTTAAGCTCATTACAAGAAAGCCTCCCGGAGCGCTTGAAGGCGCGCCTTTTTTTAAAGGCAAGAAAGTGATAACGTTGCTCAAAGGAAAAAGTCCTGCGTGTATTTTTAAAGGAACCGCGGCACAGGCGATTCAAGGCTTTCCTAAAAACATTAATGTTTCTGTGATTTTGAGTCTTGCGGGAGCGGGAGCCGCGAAAACGAGGGTGGAAATTTGGACCGCGCGCGGCTGGACTAAAAATGAACATGAATTTGAAGTAATCGGTAAATTTGGAAAACTGCAATGCTGCGCCACGAATGTTCCTTCGCCCGACAACCCGAAGACGAGTTATTTAGCGGTGCTTTCCGCAGTTGCGATGATGCGCAAGTACTTTGCCAGCGTAAAGATTGGAACCTAAAAGCGCGGAGCTCAGAGGTTAGAACATATGGTGAAAGTTACACAAATTGATAATCTCTCGGGGCTTGGGCCTCCGGCCTCGGGCCTTCCTCAAGAATGGATTACTGTGCGCGGCGCGCGCGAAAATAATCTTAAAAATATCAGCGTTAAAATTCCGCGCAATAAAATTACGGTGATCACTGGACTTTCAGGCTCGGGTAAATCAACGCTCGCGTTTGATACGATTTATGCCGAAGGCCAGCGCCGTTATCTCGAAAGCCTTTCTTCTTATGCGCGCCAATTTCTTGAGAAACTCAAGAAGCCTGAGGTTGATTACATCGGTGGCCTTTCACCCAGCGTGGCGATTGATCAAAAATCAGGCGCGCATCATCCGCGTTCCACGGTCGCTACTACAACCGAAATTTTTGATTTCCTAAGGCTTCTTTTCGCGAAAGCGGGTTCATCGGGCGAACCGGAAACAAGCTCGGGGGCAACGACCGAAGAGCTGATTGCCATCCTTGAAGAAAAATACGCGAACCAATCCGTGCATATTTTGGCGCCCATGGTTCGAGGCCGTAAAGGCGAACACAATCAAGTTTTTCAAGACCTGGTTAAAAAAGGTTATGACTATATTCGAATCGACGGGAAGCCGGAATGGGTCAAGCCGGAAACCAAACTCAAAAAAACTTTTCGCCACGATATTGAAGTGATTGTGGATCAAATTAAAATCGGGACTTCATCGCGGTCGCGGCTAGAACGCGATTTGCAAATTGCGGGGGAACTGTCAGACGGTGAAATTGCTGTGTGGGACGGGAAAAAGACCGGCCCCGACGCGATTGAAAGATTTATTTTGGCACGGGAAGAAGACGGCGGCGCTTTTAAGTCGCGCCTGACGCCGAATCTTTTTTCATTTAACAGTCCTTACGGCGCTTGCGGTGCCTGCCGTGGTTTGGGGAAACTTTCCAAGATTTCTGAAAAGAAAATTATTTTGCATCCCGAAAAACCGCTTCTGCGCGGCGCTTTGAATGAAGATATTTTCTTTTCCTTCAATAAATATTTTATCGAGGATTTGGTTTATGACCTGGCCAAGAAATTTAGCTTTGAAATCCGCACGCCTTTTAAGGAATGGCCCGAAGAAGCGCGAGAGGTGTTTTTTTTGGGCGATGGTAATCTTTCCGGGTTGACTGAAGAGTGGGAAAGGCTTTTACACGAAACCGAATCGGAAAATATCCGCGCGAAGATCCGTCAATTCATGAAAACTGATGTCTGTTCAGAATGTAAAGGCAAGCGTCTCAAAAAAGAAAGTCTCGCGATTCGAATCAGCGGCCTCAATATTATGGAAATGACGGCGCTGCCGGTCGAAGAGGCCGTGCCTTATTTCGACAAACTTAATTTTCCCGAAAAGATTTGCTCCGTAACGGATCCGATCATGAAGGAAATCCGTTTGCGGCTCAGATTCTTACTGAATGTTGGCTTGGGGTATATCAGCCTCGACCGCACCGTGAACACTTTATCGGGCGGTGAATTACAGCGCATTCGTTTGGCGGCGCAGCTGGGACTTGGTTTGACCGGGGTCATGTATGTTTTGGATGAGCCCAGCATCGGACTTCATCCGCGCGATCACGAAAAACTGTTGAAGTCGCTCGAGAATCTGCGTGACCAGGGAAACACGATCATCATTGTGGAGCATGATGAGGAAACCATGCTGCGCGCGGATTACTTCATCGATATTGGTCCGGGCGCCGGCGTGCATGGCGGCGAAATCCTATGTGCAGGCCCCATTACGGATGTACTTAAAACCGGAAAGTCGCTCACGGTTGATTATTTAACCGGCAAAAAGAAAATAAAAATAGATAAGCCGCGTCTGGACTTTAAAAAATCTCCTAAAATGAGCTTGCTGGGCTGCGAGGAGCATAATTTGAAAGAAATCGATGCGGTTTTTCCGCTCGGACTTTTTACATGCGTAACCGGAGTTTCCGGTTCAGGGAAAAGCACGCTGGTCCACGATACGCTTTATAAAGCATTGCATAACCGGCTTTGGAAAACGGATTATGCGGTGGGAAAGTATAGAAAATTTGAAGGCGCGGAAAAAATCGAACGCATTGTGGAGATTGATCAATCACCGATCGGCCGCACACCGCGTTCGATACCCGCGACCTATACGGATGTTTTCACCATGATTCGCCAGATGTTCGGCAATGTGGAGCTGGCACGTTTGCGGAATTATAAACCTTCGCATTTCAGTTTTAATTTGAAAGGCGGCCGCTGCGAAGTTTGCCGCGGCGAAGGGCTTATGAAACTTGAAATGAGTTTTATGCCGGATGTTTATGTGACCTGCGAGTCTTGCCAGGGAAAACGTTACACGGACTCTTTACTCGAAGTCCGTTATCACGGGAAAAATATTTCGGAAGTTTTGGATATGCCGATCTCGGAGGCGGCGGTCTTTTTTGATTCGATCAGCTCCATTCGCGACAAACTTTTGTTATTGGAACGGTTGGGATTGGGCTATGTGAAATTGGGACAGCCCTCGACGACCCTTTCCGGCGGAGAAGCCCAACGCATTAAAATCGCTACGGAGCTTGGCAAAAAAACGGCGGGGCCGACGATTTATATTTTGGACGAGCCGACCACGGGGCTGCATTTTGAAGATGTCGCCAAACTTTTGGGCGCGCTTTTTGATCTTCGCGATCAAGGCCATACGGTAATTGTGATTGAGCATCAATTGGATGTGATTCGTAACGCGGACTATGTTATGGATTTGGGTCCCGAGGGCGGTGTTCGGGGAGGACAAATACTTTTTCAGGGATCACCCGAAGAGTTACTTCGCTGTGAACTCTCCTATACCGGCCGTTTCTTAAAAAAAATCCTCTAAAATCTGAAATTTAGGGGCTTCCAAGTTTTCTGTTGTGCTATACTTCTTCCAAGTGTTAAGGCAAGTATTTTTCTGACTAGCTTTGATCGTTTCATTCAATCAAACTAAGGATTGCCCCATGATTACCGAAATAGGGATTGTTGCCGGAGAAATTTGGAATTTGCTCGATAAGAAACAATCGGCCCCGATTGACACCATCGTCGATAGTCTTAAACACAACCGCGATTTAATATTGATGAGCCTGGGTTGGCTTTCGCGTGAAGGCCATGTGACGCTTGCTCCCACCGACCGCGGTTTGGTGGCGACACTCAATAAACGCTGATCTTAGCGAGCGAATGAAGTTTGTTTGCATTCTTACCACGGCACCGAACCTGTCTTCAGCGCGGAAACTTTCCGCCTCTCTTTTAAAAAATAAACTCGCTGCCTGCGTGAGCTTAATTCCCCTGATTGAATCGCGTTATGTCTGGAAAGGGAAACTTGAAAAGTCCCGCGAAATTCAGCTTTTGATTAAGACACGCGCGAACCTTTTTAAAAAAATAGAGGTCTTCTTTAAAAAAAATCATCCTTACGAAGTTCCCGAACTCATTCAGCTTCCTATTGGTAGAGGCGCGCCGGCTTATTTAAATTGGATGGAAGCCGCTACGGTCAAAGTTTAAGTCCGAGCATGTTTCAACCGTAACAATCTATCCATGGCAAGATCAAAGAAAAAAACTCTGTTAAATAAGTTCACAAGCTGGATCAAGGGCTCAATCGAGAAATTTGCCGCTGAAGGCTTTTCAAAAAAAGGGCTCAAAAAAAGATCGCAAGCCGTGCCCTCATTTCTCAAGATCCGGAAGAAAAAGAAAGCTGCCGCGAAAACAAAAACAGCGAAGCGCGCGCCTGTTAAAAAAGCAAAATCCAAAAAATCTACGCCTGCAAAAAAGCAGAAGCCCGCCGCAGTTTTCAAAATTAAAACCAAATCGGTAAAGTTTGTAAATAAGCCAAACCCGAAGAAAACAATGGGTGTTGGAATGGTTAAAGTCAAACCGGCAAAAGCGTTTTTTGCAGTTAAACCCTCCGCGGTTGCGGCGAAACCAGCACCGGGAATATTTGTGGGAAAGATTACGCATTATTTCCCCAAAGCGGGCGCGGCGGTGTTAATGGTTGAAAAAACGGAAATCAAAGCAGGCGCTAAGATTTTAATTCACGGTGCGAATACCAGCCTAAAGATGACGGCAAAGTCAATTCAAATTAACCGCATTCCTGTTCCGAGCGGAAAACCGGGCGAAGATGTGGGGATTGGCGTGCCGAAGCCCGTCGTTGTTGGCGACAGCGTTTATTTAGTTTAACCAAAAGAAAACCCCCTGAGGTTAGGATTGATACACCTAGCTGCGGGGGTTGAGATGGTTTTAGATTTTAGACGGTGATATTGCTACGAATACTTTGGCAGGTTTAGCTGCTTCGTTAATGATTTGATGCGCATAAGAAGCGTCAAAATAAAATGTATCGCCTGATTTGAGATCAAATTCTTCTTTTTCAAGTTTTACTTTGACGGAACCTTCCTGAACCCAAATAAATTTTTCAATTCCGCGTTCTTTCTTTTCTTTTTCTGTTTCAGCGCCGGCGGCCAACTCAATCAGAAGCGGCGTCATTTTTTTATTGCTGATTTGCTGGGTGAGCAAAGTGACTTTGACATTTTTGCTGTGAACCGTGCCTTTTTTTTGATCATCTTCTTTTGTATGCGCCGTTTTTGAAGCGCGGTCATCAATGTCTTGATAAAGTTCGGGTAATCCGACGCCGATGACTTCGGCGATTTTGGCATGGCTTTCAATCGTGCCGATCATGACACCTGTTTCAATTCGCGAAAGTGTGGCTTGGGCAACACCCGTTTTTTCAGCAATTTCGACGAGGGTTAAACCTTTTTGTTTGCGAAGTTCACGCATTCTTAAGCCAAGATTTTTAAGCATATATTTTTCCTTGATCGTCGAAGAGAGTTAATGCTGAAACTGAATCCATCCTATAGAAATTCCTTTTCCCGTCAAGAAAAGATTGTTTAAATCTAATATGGTAATAAATAATATTTATATTGATTTTATATTAATATTATGTTAATTTTCCATCATATCAAATAACGGAGCCTTTTTTACAGGGCTCTATAAGGAGGATGTGAATGAGTAACTTAAAAATGGTTCGAAATAGTTTAATCGCGCTTGCGTTGGCTTTTGCCATGAGTTCAGGCATTACTACGGCTTATGCCGCACCTGAATCTAAAGCGGCCGTGCAAGCGCCGGTGAACTTGAATCAGGCGTCAGCGGAAGAGCTGATTGCGCTGAAGGGCATTGGCCCGAAGATGGCAGAGCGGATTATCGCTTATCGCACGGAGCATGGCCCGTTTAAAACGGCGGACCAGCTTGTGCAGGTGAAGGGGATCGGCAATGCCAAATTCGAAAAGTTAAAGGATAAGGTTACGGTTTAGCGTTAATATTCAAGCTCCCTGCCTGGACGGCAGGCAGGTGCGCTGCAGCGCTATTGTAGCTTTTATCTCTGCGTTGCGGCGCAACCGGCTGATTAGCCCCGTGAGGAATGGATTTCCTTGCGGGGTTTTTTCTGTCAATTTACGTGTGATTCTGCCGATAAACAGAGGTCTAAAAAATCCCTTTTATAATAGGCTTTTTGGGCCTCGTCCGACTTAGTTTTGAGATGAGGCACAGCGCTGAGTTTTATTTTGAAATAACGAGCTCGTTATTTCAATTTGAACGAAGCGCTAGTATAATTCTGCGCTATGACAAAGACAAAAAAACAAAAACCGCTCACGTTTCAAGGCCTTGTCCAAAAGCTGAATCAGTTTTGGGGTGAGCAGGGCTGTCTTGTCGTTCAGCCCTATGACATGGAAGAAGGCGCGGGTACTTTTTCGCCGCATACTTTTCTACGCGCTTTGGGGCCCGAACCATGGAAAGCGTCTTATGTTCAACCTTCGCGCCGGCCGACGGACGGACGTTACGGCGAAAATCCGCATCGCACCCAGCATTATTATCAATACCAAGTTATTTTGAAACCGGCGCCTTCCAATGTGTTGGAGCTTTATCTGAAAAGTCTTGAAGCCGTTGGAATTTCTTTAAACTCACATGATATCCGTTTTGTGGAAGACGATTGGGAATCGCCGACCTTGGGCGCTTGGGGCGTGGGCTGGGAAGTTTGGCTCGACAGTTTGGAAATTACGCAATTCACGTATTTTCAGCAATGCGGCGGGATTGATCTGGAAGTGATTCCTGCAGAAATTACTTATGGCCTCGAACGCATTGCGATGTTTTTGCAGGGTAAGAACTCCATGTTTGATATCGAATGGAATGACGGCGTGACTTACGGCGATGTGCATTTACAGGGTGAAAAAGAATTTTCAGAATTTAATTTCAAAGGCTCAGATCCTAAAATGCTGCTGCAGCATTTTCAAGATTTCGAAAGTCAGGCCAAGCAGTTAATTGAAAAGAAATTGGTTTTGCCCGCTTATGATTATTGTTTAAAAGCTTCCCATGCTTTCAACCTCTTAGATGCGCGCGGAGCGATCAGCGTAAATGAACGCCCGCGTTTTATTGGACGTGTACGTGCTTTGGCTAAAGGCTGTGCTGAAGGTTATCTCGAAAGCCGCAAAGAACAAAACTTTCCCCTGATAAAAAATAAGCCGCTTCAAAAATTATGACCACCAAATCACCCTCAGCTTTGAATCTTTTGGTAGAAATCGGCGCCGAAGAATTGCCGCTTTCCGCGCTGGATTTAATTTATTCCGATTTTAAAACTTCTTTTTCAAAACTTCTCGAGCGCGAAAGAATTAATTTTTCTGCAATTGAAGTGGAAGCTACTCCGCGCCGTATCGCGTTTTTTGTTTCAGATCTTTCCGGCAGGCAGCAGGATTTAAAATTGGAAATTTCCGGCCCGTCCGCTGAAAAAGCCTATGACGCCGCAGGAAAACCGACACAGGCATTGCTTGGTTTTATCAAGAGTAAGGAAATCACCGAGAAAGATATTGAGATTCGTGAAACCCCGAAAGGTAAATTTGTTTTCGGGCACAAAGAATTGAAAGGGAAGCCCGTCGCTCAGGTTTTGCCGTTATTGGTTCAAGAAGTTTTTCAGGCGATGCCGTTCAAGCGGGGGCTGCGCTGGGACGCGACGGGCTATAAGTTTCCGCGCCCAATACGCTGGATTGTGGCTTTGCTCGGCAACTCTGTTTTAAAATTCAAAATCGCGGACGTCACTTCCGGGAAAACAAGCCTTGGTCACCGTTTCTTGTCGCCAAAACCGTTTAATGTAGTGAAAGCCGATTGGCAGGCGTATTCCAAACTGCTGGAGAAACAGCAAATTTTTCTTTCGATTGAGAAGCGCGAAGCTTTGATCCGCGGCGAGCTTACGGAAAAGTACGGCCAGAAAAATCCGGATGAAGAGCTTGTGCATGAATGCGCACAGCTTGTTGAAAAACCTTTTTTTGTAGAAGGACATTTTCCGAAAGAATACTTGGAGCTCCCGGCCGAAGTTTTGGCGACCTCGATGAAAAAGCATCAGCGTATTTTTGCTGTGTATCAAAACGGGAAGCTGCAGAATCGATTTGTCGCGGTCATGAATGGTAAACGCGACGGCCTTAAAGAAATTGCGGCAAATTTTGAAAAAGTTTTAGATTCGCGTTTGAAGGATGCGCGTTTTTTTTACCAGGAAGATACGAAGACCCCGCTTAAAAATCTTTCAAAAAAATTATCCGAGCTTGTTTACCTAGGGTCGCTTGGTTCAATGCACGATAAGATTTTGCGTCTTGAAGAAATTGCCCCGGTTTTTTGCCAGGCTGCTGGAAAAGGCGAAAACAGTGTTGCGCTCGCCGAAGTTGCGATGCTCTCTAAATGTGATTTGCTGACCAAATTGGTTTATGAGTTTCCTGAATTACAGGGAATCGTCGGCGGAGAATATGCCAAGCATTCCGGTGCGAAAGAAGAAGTTTCGCGAGCGATCGCGACGCAGTATTTGCCCAAAAATCTTTCGGACGCGCATCAAAGTGTAAAAAGACAAATGGGCGAATTGAGCGCGCTTTTCGGGGTTTTGGACCGTCTTGATTTATTGACCGGCGCTTTTGGAACGGGCATTGAACCCACAGGCAGCCAAGACCCTTTTGCTTTGCGCCGTGCAGGCGGAATCTTAGTGAAGCTGATTCGCGCGTTTGACTTTCATTTTTCTTTGAATGCTGTGGTTGAAAGTTTACAGGGACTGTACGGACACAAAATTACGAAGCCCGATGGTAAGAACCGGCTTTTTAAATTTCTTCAGGACCGCGTTGCTTTTGAATTGAGCGTGAAGCCCGGCATGCCCGAATATGAAATTCTACAAGCCGTGGTTAAAACCCGCTCAGATGACTTAGCGGATGTTTTTCAGCGTTATGAAAAAATGTTGGAAGTGAGCTTGAGCCACAAAAAAGATTTTATGGAATCCGTTAAAGTTGTGCAGCGTATCGCAAATATTCTGAAAAGCAGTAAAGATTCCGTTCAAGATTGGAAAGAGGCGAAGCTGGTGGAGCCGCAGGAAAAAGCCTTAGCAAGTGTCGTTGTTTCGTCGCGGCAGCATATTAAAAATGCGGCTCAAGCCGGGCTTTTCGTGAAAGCAAACCAGTTTTATGCCAGTGCCTTCGAACGGCCCGTGATGGAGTTTTTTGAAAAAGTTATGGTGAATGCCGAGGATGCTGAAATTCGCAGGAACAGGCTGGGACTTTTAACCGAAATCCGGGATCTTTATACCAAGAATATCGCCGATCTTTCTCTTCTATCAAGAATAGACGGGTAAAATCCCTGGACACATCGGATGTGTACAGGGTCATGGTTTGCCATTTCCGGCAGAATACATTGCTGAAATGGGCAGGCAAATGCTATAATTCGCGACTTTTCGGGGGCCTATCCTCAGGAAAGCCGCACTCATTTTTCTCAAACAAACTGTCTAAGGAGACACAATGGCAACTGCAGCAACTAAGAATAAGAGCAAATCCGGCTCTCAATCATCCAAAAACAAGTACGTTTACTTTTTCGGTTCCGGTAAGGCTGAAGGTAAAGCGGAAATGAAACAGCTTCTCGGCGGAAAAGGCGCGAACCTTGCCGAAATGACAAATATTGGCGTTCCGGTTCCTCCCGGATTTACACTCACGACTGAAACTTGCGATGCTTTCTACAAAAATAACAAACAATGGCCGGCCGGTTTAGAACAGCAGGTCCGCGAAAATATTGTGAAGCTTGAAAAAGCAATGGGCGCGAAGTTTGGCGACCGTCACAATCCTTTGCTTGTTTCCGTTCGTTCAGGCGCGGCAGTTTCGATGCCCGGTATGATGGACACAGTTTTGAATCTTGGTTTAAATCCGGACGTTGTTCAGGGTTTGATCGTCAAAACTGAAAATGAACGTTTCGCGTGGGATTCCTACCGCCGTTTTATTCAGATGTTTGGCGACGTTGTTATGAACGTTCCGCACGACGACTTCGAACATATTCTTGAAAAGAAAAAATCGGACCTCGGTATCGAGCTTGATACTGATCTTTCCGCCAATGACCTTAAGGAAATCGTTCGTAAGTACAAAGAAATTTATACGAAGCACACCGGCGAAGAATTCCCGAATGATGCTTTTGAACAGTTGAAGAAATCAATCAATGCGGTTTTCATTTCATGGAATAACCCGCGCGCTGAAAAATACCGCCAGATGTTTGAAATCCGCGGTCTTCTCGGAACCGCAGTAACCGTGCAATCGATGGTTTACGGCAATATGGGCGAAACATCCGGAACGGGTGTTTGCTTTACGCGTAATCCTTCAACCGGTGAAAACAAGTT
>JAYTHE010000006.1:0-84180 GCA_043732705.1 Candidatus Omnitrophota bacterium
TTCGATTGGTTCCAGTATTTATGACACGGGCAATTTGATTGTGACTTCAAATATTACGCTCACCGACAGTGTCACTTTGGGCGCAGATGTAGACACCGACGGCGATTGCTCGGAAGGCGGAGATGCTTGTGATGGAAGCGGTATTTTTTATATGCAAGCTGGCACATCCATTACGGGCGCATATAACCTGACGATTGTAAGCAGTAATTCAGCCTTTGCCGAAATACCATCAGTAGGATCCGCACTAACGAGCCAAGACTCACCGCAGCTTGGTGCTATCAGCGTGGCAAATTTGACGTTAAGTGGAACTGGTAGCGGTAATTCAGATTACATTCCAAGTTATTTTGCGACCGGCGCAATCATAACAATCGGAAATTTTGGTCTTGGTCCTGTCGCAAATATTATTTTTGGAGGTGGATCAAGTTTAAGTGTCGGCGGCATGTTGTCGAATGAGGGAACCATTAGTTTGAGTGGTAATGAGTCCATCATCTTATCTAATGGAAATGATACCAATTCAGGGACATGGAATTATTATGGAGGAGGCTCAATTATTAAGGATTTTGGGGCAACGGACTATTACAGTTTGGTATTAAATAATGCAACTTATGTAGCAGGAGAGGCTCTTGCCGTAAACGGAAATTTTAAAGTTGACCTTGGTTCCACTTACAACGCAAGCGGGTATCAAACAACAGTAACGGGCTCGACCACGGTTACTGGTGGTGGAACTTATAACGCCGGAAGCGGGAATCAAAATTTGAATGGCGGACTAAGCATTCTTGCGACGAGTGGGGAAAATGGTGTCGACAGTACTAGCGGACTCGCCGGCGTAAATGCGACTTATACCGCAGGCATGGGTATTACAACTACTACGAATTTGACTGTATCGGCCGGTTCCGGAGGGAACGGAGGTACTACGACTAGCGCTAACGGAGGTGCGGGAGGCAACGGAGGGTCTGCAATATTGAGCGCTGGAATTGAAAAAGTCAGAGTGAGTGGAAATGTAAATTTGGCGGCTGCCGATTCTGGATCCACTGGAAGCAGTTATGGCGGTTATGATCTGGGCGCTGGTGGCTCCGTAGGATCCATGATATTAACAGGGACATTGTTGATGAATGGTTCGGGAATACAAGCTGTCACTTCTCATTCAAATAGTTTTGACTCTTTAAAATATTCTGGCTCAGGAACTTTGCGATTGCAAGATGCATTGGATGTGAACGGCGATTTTACTGTTTCAAGCGGAACATTTAACATGAATTCTAAAAATCAAGCTTACCAAAATGGTGTCAATTGGGCAGGTGCAGCATTGATCAATACCAGTGCAGCGAGTCTTACTTTTCGCGGATCAGGAACACAAAGTTTTGATAGTTTGGGAAATAGCTTTGCAAATGTAACGCACTCGGGCGCTGGCACACTTCAACTCACGGGAAATAATTTAAATGTGACGGGCGCATTTACAAATTCAAACGGAACTTATGATGCAAATGGATTTCAAACAACGGTAGGTGGCCTCACAACCGTGAGTGGCGGAGCTTACTTGGCTGGTAGCGCGAATCAAAATTTTAATGGCGGACTAAATATTGCCGGAGAAAACGGACTTAATGGCGGAAATGGGAACGATGGTGATTGCAGTTCAGGCTGCATAAATGGTTCAGATGGAGCTGGCTACAGTGGAAGCACACGTGTTTCAGCTGTTTATACTGCGGGATCCGGTATGACAACCGTGACTGGAAATTTAAATGTTTCTTCGGGTAGTGGTGGTAATGGTGGTTCCGGGGGCAATGCGACAGGGAGTGCGAGCGGCGGAAGCGGGGGCGCTGCAGAGAATGGTGGTTCAGCGATACTCAATTCCGGAAGCGGAAAAGTACGGGTAAGCGGAAATGTAACTTTATCATCCGGTTCAAATGGATCAAATGGGTCAAATGGCAGTGATAATAACATTAGCGCTTACGGGGGAAGTGGAGCCGCAGGAGGAATTGCAGGCATTGTTTCTAATACCGGAACTTTAATCTTAAATGGCTCAGCTACACAAGATGTGACGTCAAATGCAAATAGATTTGATGGTCTGACTTATTCTGGTTCGGGAACACTCAAACTAATAGATCAGCTTCATGTGAGTGGAGATTTCAATTTATCTTCAGGTAATTTTGATGCGTCTAATGCGAGTCAATTTTATAGCGGTAATGTGGCTATAAATTCCGGCGCAATTTTGAGTAATACAGGGGCTGCTTTTTTTGAAAAGTCTTCCGGAACTCAAACTTTTAATAGCGGGGGCAAGACTTTTTCTCAAATTGGTCATAACGCAGGTGGCATTTTGCAATTAGTCGGAAATAACTTAAATGTGACGGGGTCATTTACAAATTCAAATGGAACTTACACTGCGAATGGATTTCAAACGACAGTAGCCGGACTTACAACCGTGAGCGGTGGAACTTATACTGCGGGAAGCGCGAATCAAAATCTTAACGGTGGGTTAAGTTTAATTGCCGGCAATGGTGCGAGCGGGGCCATAGGAAACAACGCGGATTGCAGTTCTGGCTGCGCGAATGGCTCGGATGGATCTGACGGGACATCAGGTAGTAACGCAACATTTACCGCCGGATCTGGAATTACGGCGATTGTAGGAAATTTAATTCTTACAGCCGGCAACGGCGGTACCGGCGGTGATGGTGGGAATGGTATTGATGACGGTATCGGCGGTTATGCAAATGGCGGTAATGGCGGCATCGGAGGTAATGGAGGAAATGCAACATTAAATGCGGGAAGCGAAAAGGTGAGAATAAGCGGAAATGTGACTTTGTCCGCCGCCTCTGATGGTTTTGGAGGTATGGGTGGGACTAGTAATGGCAACGGCATCGGCGGAACCAACGGAGCCGGAGGCGTGGCCGGAGTAACGAGTATGAGCGGCACACTCGTTTTGAATGGCTCCGGAACGCAAGATGTGACTTCAAACTCTAATAGCTTTGACAGCCTCACTTATTCCGGTTCTGGAACTTTGAAATTATGGAATGCTTTAGATGTGAACGGTAATTTTACCGTTTCAAGCGGAGCTTTTAACGCAAATTCACAAGGCCAAAATTATGCTGGAAATTTCACTTTAGGTTCCGGCGTAACTTACTCCAATCAAGGTTCAGTTATTTTTGACGGCAGTGGAATACAGTTATTAAATAGTGGTGGAGTGAGTTTAATTGCTTTGAATCATACTGGAAGCGGAACATTGCAATTGAGCGGAAATAATTTGAATGTGACGGGATCGTTTACAAATTCAAACGGAACTTATGCCGCGAATGGTTTTCAAACAACGGTGGGGGGACTCACCACAGTGAGCGGCGGAACTTACACCGCAGGTTCCGCGAATCAAAATTTAAATGGTGGATTGATGATTACTGGCGGGAACGGCGCCGCGGGATTAATGGGTGGTGATGCCACATGCGATGGGGGCGGTAATTGCTCTCCGGGTAACGCAGGAGCTGAAGGCGCTGCAGGTTCCACGGCAATATTTAATACCGGCTCAGGCATCACGACTGTAGTTGGTAATTTAACACTGAACGGTGGAAATGGTGGAAACGGTGGGGATGGTGGTGTGGCGGCAGCGGACAATTTTAGTAACAGTGAGGGAGGGCTTGGAGGAAATGGTGGCGCGGGGGGGCAAGCAGTTTTAAATGCAGGTTTTGGCAAAGTTCGTGTTAGCGGGAATGTGACTATGCAACCAGGCAGTAATGGCATAGACGGTAATTTGGGAAGTGAATCAGGCGACTTTGGCGCCGGTGTAGGCTCTGCGGGAGGGCTAGGAAGTGGTAGCGCGGCTGGCGGTGTAACAAACACGGGAACACTTATTTTAAATGGTTCGGGAACGCAGAGCATTAATTCGAATGGGCATAGTTTTGAAGGTCTTACTCATTCTGGTATTGGCGCATTAAGTGCGGCAGATGCTTTGGATGTAAATGGTAATTTTTTATTATCTGGGGGATCTGTAACGGGGTCTGGTGTTAAGTCTTTTGCGGGGAATGTTACTCTTAGCGAGGGAACCTCGTTTCAACGAGGGACTGTTTATTTTGACGGAAGTGGGTCTGCAACTTATATTGATAACACTGTATCCAAACAAAACTTGGGAGGCGTGATTATTAATAAAAACGGCACTCTTAACTTGGGGTCAGATATGAAAGCAGACAGTATCAATGTTAGTGGGGGTACGCTTGATTTGGGCTCGGGAGGTTACACGCTCAGCCTCATGGGACAAAGTTCCGGTCTTAGCGCTCTTACCGGAAATGTTAATACTGGTACGAACAGCACGGTGAGGTATTTTGCGACTAATTCAACCGGAAACATAAATATTGATTTTTTAGCTTATAACAACCTGCGTTTATCCGGCCCGGAAACTTATGTGAGTGGAAGTTTAACCGGCGCGAAAGCAATTACCGGAAGCCTTACAATTGACAGCGGTGCAACCTTGGCCCTTCGTCCCTCATCGACTGATTATGATCTAACTATTTTAGGAGATTTCTCCAACAGCGGAACGTTGGATGCTGCTGGTGCTGCGTCCATCATCACGGTAAGCGGAAACTGGACAAATTCCGGAGTGTTTAACAGAGGTGTGAGTACGGTTTTATTAAACGGAGTCAATCAAACGATTTCCGGCAACACAACCTTTTATAATTTAACGAAAACGGATACCGCAAATGATGCCACTTCACGAACATTAACGCTTGCGGCCGGCACAACGCAAACAATTACGCATACCTTGACGTTAAATGGTTTGGATGCCGACGATAGAATTATTTTAAATGGATCTGCAAGTTTTGATTTTACCGGAGCGTCAACTTTAAACACAAATAATCTGATTAGCATCCAAGGCAACACGATCCTCGATCACTCGACAGGGATTAGCGCATTACCGTTGAATCTTATGAATTCAATTAATTTGGGCGGAACAACAGGTTGGTTTACACCGGCAGCTGTGGTTCCTGAAACAAATACAAACACTGCGACGGCAAATCAAATTATTATCGGTGAGAAAGAAATTCAAAATGCTTTTCACCCTATTATAAATGGTGGCAGCAATACGGTAAGCGGCACAAGCTTTTCAAATTCTGATTTCTCAGGCCCGAATTTAAACGTCTCATCCGGCAATAGTGAGCATCAAAGTTCAAGTGAGGTTGGAAGCGGCGAAAGTACCGCAGCCGGAGATGAAAATAAATTTACCATCGTGAATTCAAATGCTCCGATTTATGTTTCCAAAGTTTTCTTCGAAATCCGCCATGGTGATCTCCAAGAGGCGCAGGGAATGCAAGTTTCCGGCGATACGATTGAGCTGATCTAGAATCATCTCGACGCCCACCCGCTATAGATCCCGGATCTCCGCGGAGATCCGGGATCTAAGCCTTACTCGATCCGGGATCTGGTAAGGGAAAAGATATCAGAAATGGGAAAACGTTCTCATGGTGCTGCTTTGCAGAACCATGAGAAGAAATAGTGGGAAGCTAGATGGAAGGGGTTGAGGGAGTGAGTGGCCGTATTAATGTAGCGCTTTCGAGGAACTTAGATTTCTCCAGCGTGCTTCTCTGATAATTGCCCCCATCCATTAGCATAAATTGAACTTGAAGATGATTCGCAAGCTGCGAGTTCCAAGCGCAGCATTGGTTGTTTGAGCGGATCCGAATCATTTTCAAGTCGACTAGTTAGTGTTTTTAAATTTAAGCTACCACCTTCTTTTGCCGAGACTCTTCTCGTATGCAAACTATTTTTGCTTTTCTCCCATTTATTGGATTGCTGACTTTTCTTGTCGGGGCATGGTCTTTTCTTGCGCCCTGGATGCAAATGTGGTTGCTTGTCTTTACCTGCTTTTTCGGGTTCAAATTGATGACTTTTTTTCAATATATGAGCCGCACCAAGCATCCGCTGACTTGGACGCGTCTTTTTCTTTATCTCTTTTGCTGGTTTGGAATGGATGCAAAAAAATTTCTTAATCCCGAAATTCGTCTTGATAGGCCTGAGCCTGGATTTGGGCTTTGGGTCTTGGCTTGCGCGGCATTCGGAGTCTTTCTAATTTGGGGTGTCCCTAGAGTTTTTTATGTTTCTGATTATGTTCAATCTTGGTTTGCGGTGATTGGAGTTTTTTATTTGCTCTACTTTACTTTGTTTCAATGGAGTTCATTGATCCTCAGATATTCTGGTGTGCATGCCGCCCCATTTATGAACGCGCCATTTTTGTTGACATCGCTTTCAGATTTTTGGGGTAAGCGCTGGAACATGGCTTTCCGCCAGCTGATGCATGATTTATTTTTTAAGAGTGTCAGTGTGACGCATGGCCCGCACATCGGAGCCTGGCTTGTTTTTTTTGCGTCGGGGCTTTTCCACGAATTGATTTTTTCATTGCCCGCGCACGGAGGGTGGGGACAGCCCATGCTTTACTTTATGCTGCAATGGTTCGGGATGCGTATGGAAAAAACCCGTTTTGGAAAACGTCACTTACGCCGCCGTTTAGGAGGCCGCGTTTACGCTTTTGCGTTTTTATTACTGCCCATAAAACTGCTTTTTCACGATCCGTTTATGTATAACGTGATTATTCCATTCATCCACGCAATCCATTCTATCTAACGATTGTTGAAAAAGGCTCATCTGCGTCGTCACAAACGTCGCAACACTCGTGCGACGTACGTTTCTAGTACGTCTCCTCGGTTGCTTGTTTGTTCCTAGCATCTAAACCTTTTTGAACAATCGTGAGTGCTTTGCTTACACTCAACCACAGACAATTTCTCTCTTTTTGACTTTTACCGCAATGGCTTGGGAGGGAATATTTGAATTATTTTTTTGCGGCGAGCGCTTTGAGCGCAGCAATGCGTTCGGGAGTCGGGGGATGAGAGCTCAGAAAAATCGGGGTTTGTTGCCCGTTAGTTGCTTTCAACAGCTTTTGCAGGAATCTTGTCAATCCATCCGTCGGATAACCGGCGCGGCGCAGTAAATCAAAACCAATCGCATCGGCTTCACTTTCATCTTTACGGCTATAAAAATTAAGCGCGCCTGTTCCCGCGATCTGAAGAGCCATTTGTTTAATCGCGCCGGCATTCGCGCCGCCGACTTTGCTTGCCAAAGTGGAAAGGCCGGTCTGACGTGTAATGGCTTTGGCGGGATGCCGCTGATAAGCATGTCCGATTTCATGCGCGAGAACTCCCGCGATTTCATTTTCATCATTCGCAAATTTTAAAAGCCCTGAATGCGTATAAATTGTCGCTCCCGGAATAGTAAAGGCATTGGGTTCATTGTTGGCGACAACATAGAAGTGATAATCAAACTGCTTTTCGGGAAGCGCGGCGACAAGGCGGTTGCCGATAGCCGTTAAATGCGCATCTTGGGTGACCGCCATGCTTTTGGCGACTTCGGTTTGCATTTGCTGGCCGATTTGAATTTCATCCGGAATCGAAACAATATTCGCGTCTTGAATCAGAGGGTCAACGTACGCGCAGGAAGTAAGCGTTGCGCCGAGAATTAAAAGGTAGAAGTATTTTTTAAAAGACATGGGGTTATTATACCGATCTCTTCAAAAATAGGAAGATTTCTATCATGGTAACGGTGATTGATTTTGAAAAAGTGATTTGCTAGACTAGTGCTTCGGTGGAGATGAAATCTCGATGCGTCGAGATTTCAAAACAATGCTCAGCGCTGTGTCCCATCTCAAAAATAAGTCGGATGGGATCTGTAGCTATTAACGCCATTTTAGTTTCTTTACCTTTAATCGGAGATTAGCCTCATGAAAAAAATAACTGCGCTTTCATTTCTCTGTGTCATTGCCTCATCAATTTTTCTGAGTGGCTGCTCTTCAACTGGCGGCTCGAACAGTAACAATGCTGTGAACGCACAGATGGGTGTATTAGCTGATGAAGTGACGCGTCTTGACCAGGCCTTGCAGGAAACTCGTGGACAACTTCAACAAGAGCAAGCCAGAGTGGCAGAGCTTGAAGGCCGTTTAGGCGGCAATGCACCCGCGCAATCAGCGGCGGCAGCGCCTGATCAAGCTCCAGCTTATTCATCCGCTTCGTCTGAGCCTTACGCGGGAGTCTATCGCACACCGTCAGGCTTTGAATTGCCTGCTTCGAGTGTCCAAAAGGCGCTCAAAGGGGCTGGTTTTTATAATGGAGAGATGGATGGCAAAGTTGGCCCCGACACCCGTGAAGCCGTAAGAAACTTTCAGCGGGCAAATGGCCTGACGCCGGATGGAATTATTGGAAAAACAACTTGGAATCTGCTCAAGAAGCACCTTGCATAAGAGATAGTTGAGCGTATTTTTTAGTAAAAGAATAGTATTGCTGTATCGACTGAAAAAGAAGGCCTAAAAGGCCTTCTTTTTTTGTTCCTGCCCCTTGTATTTCATTAGCTCAGCGGGTACTTTTTTTATAACTCTGCCTTGCGTTGCTTTTTCATTTTTACTCAATAGCCGAGGTTCTTTTGGATTTCGATACGGTTCATCACATTAAAGTAGGCGGTCATTACTATCAGTTTTATAAAACGATGGATGATTATCTTCAGATTTCATTTTCGTTTTTATACGCTGGCCTTAAAAAAGGCAACGCTTGTTTATGGCTTGTCAATGACCAGCTTGGAATTGAGAAAGCGGAGCAACAATTTTTGGGCGTTTATCCGGATGCAACAGGCTATTTGCTTTCGCATCAACTTCAAATTAAATCCGCGCAGAGCTGGTATTTGAACCGCGGAGTCTTCGACATGAACCGCGCCCTCGAAAATGCGCGGCTTTTCTTGGAGGATTGCTTTCGTCGTGATTTTGCATGTGTGCGGGGCATTGGAGACGTGGGTTCGATTCCGGATGAAGACTGGATGCAGCTGCATGATTATGAAGAAAAGCTGCATGCTATGATTGACAAAGTTCCCTTGATTGCGGTTTGTGCCTATCCGATTCAGCGCTGCTCGATCGCGGATACAAAGCATGTTATCGAATCTCACCACCAGCCTCTTTTTATGGGAATGGCCTCGTAAACAACTCAGAACCCACAATCCAAAGATCAGAACCATAGCGTAAAGCTCAAGACGATTCGAACATCTGAAAGAGTTTGAGTTATAGTTTTGAATTCTAATCTTTGAGTTTTGAACTTTCCTTTCTCTGCTATAATTCGCGCATGTTATTTTCAACTTATCTGAAAAAAACCGCTTGGGCTATGCTTGTATTGCAGGTGTTTTGTGCATGGGGTGCGAGTCGGACAGTCATGGAAACCTCCTATGTTGTTCCACCCGATATGCGGGCAAATCATATGATTCGCGTTCAGGTGGGCGCGACGAAAGAGCCATTTCAAATTGCTTCCGCGGGATATTTTCGTGTTGAGGCATCAGGAGGCGGAGTGTTGTCGTCGGGACCCGCGCTTCCTCCGGTAACTGTCAGAGCCGTGGGTTCTGGAATTCAGTTCGGAACCAAAATTTTCAAAGCGCAATCCATTTTTATTCACAGTTTGGGTAGCGCGGGCGTGCGTTATGATCATCGCAGTTATAAAAATGGCCTTGAAATAAAACGGAAGCCCGGCAACGAATTGCTCATTATCAATCATCTGGATTTAGAACATTACTTGAAAGGCGTGATTCCATTCGAGGCGAATCCCAAATGGTCTGATGCCACGCTGCATGCCTCCACAATTGTTTCGCGGACATTCGCATTATTTAAAATGATTGAAAAACGGAATCAAGATTATGATGTGGGGAGCGGCGTATTAAGCCAAGTTTATGCCGGCGAAAATGTGCGACATGACCGCACGGATTTAATAGTGGATCAAACTCGGGGGCAAGTCATGCTTTACCACGGAGAAATTTTCCCGGCTTATTTTCATTCGGCTTCAGGCGGAGCCACCACCAGCGCGGACTCGGTGTGGTCGGTGAAACCGCATCCTGCATTGCAGGGGATTGATTGCGAGTTTTGCCGTTCCTCCAAGCATGAAACCTGGTCCGGGTTCGTTAAGTATTCTGAGATTGAAAAAGTAGTTCGCGATGAGGGCGGCCAGCCTGTTCGAGCCATCAAAGAAATTAAATTAAAAAACTATGACCATTCAGGGCGTGCACGCGAAATTGAAGTCACAGGAAGAAACGGCAAGTTTAAAGTTCCGTTCAGTGAATTGCGCGGTTGGATCGGCGTACAAAAGATAAAAAGTACTTTGATCGTGAAATATCTCAATGAACCTGCGCAAAATGGTGTTATGTTTTGGGGGCGCGGTTGGGGCCATGGTGTTGGCCTAGATCAATACGGCGCGAAATTAATGGGTGAGTTAGGTTATTCACCGTCACAAATTTTGGATTATTTTTATCCCGGTGTTAGTGTCGAAAGAATCTACGAATAAATCCCCGTTAAAAAGATAATAAAAGTTTTAATTTCAACGCTCCGTTCCCCCCGCTAGATATTCACTTTATTTTTCAGATAAGATGTCGTAACTCTGATGTGGCGCTTCGCCGCTTTAATTTATCGTGAGGAGATTATGAATAGAATTTATTCCGTGGTCAGCCTTGTTTTTTTGTGCGCAGCCATTTTTTTTGGAAATGGAGCTTGGGCACAAGACGCGGAACGGGATGTTAATGTTGCGAAGCGCGAGATGGAATCCCGCGAATCTGTCTCAGCCATCCAAGAAAAAGCACGCAAGAAAATTGTTTTGGAGGCCGGCGCGATTACTTTCGAAGACATTCTTAAAAGCCCCGACGATGTTAACCTGAACTTTCAATTTGCCAAACAGCAAGTGGCGGAAAACAACATGCTGGGTGCGGCTTCGACCTTAGAGCGCATTTTGATCGCGAATCCCAAGCTGGATTCAATTCGTTTGTTTTATTTAGTCGTTTTGTTCCGTCTTGATAATCTGACGGCCGCTCAGCAGGAAATCGAGATTCTCAAGGCACGACAATTACCCGGGGATTTGCTGTCTGAGTTAAAGCGTTATGAAAAAGAAATCAAAAAACGCCAAAGAAGCACGCATCTCGCCATAAGTGAAAGTTTGGGCATGGGGCTTAATACTAACCGCAATGCTTCGTCTTCCTCGAAAAAGAATTATTTTGCGAACACACTGATTGATGTTGCCCCCACTAGCCGTGCGCGCCGCGACACGCATTTTTTAAACATTACGAGTGTGGATGTAGCGCAAGATTTGCCTTTTCAAGACGGGCATCAATTGCTTGGCTCCTTTACCTATTTCCGCCAAGAGCAAACATCCATGAATAACTTAGATTTAGCCGCTCTGCAATATGAATTCGGCGGTAAGTTTAAAAGCAAGTGGCTGAATGTTAAGCCCATGTTTGAGGCGAGTCATACATTGTTGTCGGGCGAAAGTTTTTTGCGATCCTACGGCGGCAGTGTTTTACTGGACCGTGATTTTTTAAACGGGCGGCTGAATGTATTCCACTTAGAGCGCCTTGCGAATCAAAATTATTTGAATATCACGGAAAGTAATACGGCTTATCAGCGTCGTGGCAATCAATACGAGTTTAAGCAAGGCGCAACTTACGCTTTAAACTCAACTATGAGTGTAAGTGCCGCGCTGGGCTATCTTCACAAAAAAGCGAAAGAAGATTTTAACGCGTATGACCGTATTGATTTTGATTTAGGGCATCAATGGATTTGGCCCCAAGGTCAGTTTTTGATTAATGCGTTAACCGCTGGTTTTGATCAATACGATGAACCCGATTTGGCTTTAGCTTCGCGCGAGCGCCATGACCGGAATTTGCGCTACCGTGTCACTTATGGAGCTCCGCTGGGCACATTACTTTTTCCGCTAAAAAAGATTTTGCCGGGCGAAGTTAAGAATATAACCACGACATTCTCGTATGAGTATTACCGCGCCTTTTCGAATTACGCGAATTACAGTTATCACAGCAATCAGATACAAATGCTCTTCACGAAGCGTTGGGAGTTTTAATAGTACGGCGTTTGTAAGTTGACGCCTGCTGTTGGCGTCATCCCCGCGAAGGCGGGGATCCAGCTTTTGTTCGACTAGATTCCCGCCTTCGCGGGAATGACAAATGTTTGATAGGAGTATTAATATGCGCAAGTTGATTTTAATTTTGACTTTATGTTTGTTTGTTGTTTCGACAACGGCTTTCGCTCAAACAGTCGTTCCTCAAAATATTGTTTCGACGGCAAGCTTGGGCGCAAAAGTTGGCGTTGCTGCCGGTGTGAAAGGCTCTGTCCAGTTAGCGCGCGATGGCGGAGTTGGAAAAGTAGTTTCAAGCGGCGCGGAAATTTTTTTGGGCGATAAAATTTCAACTGATGCTAAAGGTAGTTTGCAAATTTTATTGCTCGATCAAACCACTTTTACGATTGGTGCGAATAGCGCGATTGTAGTGGATCAATTTATTTATGACCCGGCGACCGACGCGGGAAAAGTCAGCGTGCGTGTTGTAGAGGGAACCTTTCGTTTTATCACAGGGAAAATCGCACATAAAAATCCGGAAAATATGCAAGTCGATTTACCCAACGGCACAATTGGTATTCGTGGCACCATGGTCATGGGGCGTGTTCACGGAACAAATTCACGGGTGATTTTGACGGGCCCTGGCGATAAAAATAATACGGGGAATAGGCATGGCGAAATTACTGTGGGTGGCAAAGGCGGTGACTCATCAAAGTCAGTACGCATTGCAAAGACCGGTTTTGGCACCGAAATTGAAGGCGAAGGCGCGCCTAAAGGACCCTTTAAAGTTCCGCAATCACAGCTGGATGAAATGACTAGTGAATTGAGTCCCCAAAGCGGTGAGGAAGCCGCCGGCGAGGAAAAATCAGAGCCATCGGGAACAGACCAATCAAGTTCTTCATCAGGAGAGAGCGCGACTGAACAGGCCGGGCAGGCGAATGTCGATGTTGGCGATAACTTAGAAACGGCAGGAACTTTTACTGAGCTAAGTACAGAGCTTGGAGATCAAACAACCAAGTCAGTGCAAGATACAGTGGACGAAGAGGGGCAGACGCTCGATGGGATTGCGACGGTTCGAGATCTTGGAAAAATTACAACCGGGCAGGCTCATTTTGAAGCGGTAAATTTTCCTCTTTTTAATACTTCGAGTGGTGGTTCATCCACTGGGCGCTTTGATATAAAGTATGACATTGATTTTGCCGCAAGGACTGTCGGGGGTGGGAATTCCAATATTTATGCGCAAGATAGTTCAATTAATAGCCCAACTCCAAAAACGTTTGTTTTGCCAAAACAAAGTTTTGACAATGCCAGCTCGGCAGGTTTGGCAATCTTCAGTTATTCAAATTTACCGGATAATGGTACTGGCTCCTGTATCTCTTGTACTGCCAACGCGGTTATTAGCATTGGTAATAGTGGTGGCAATGTTGCAACGGGTGCAATTGCTTTTGTGACCATTACAAACACAGTGCCATCGACTACTACGGTTATAGGTGTTGCAGAGGCCCCCCGGCAACCCAATCTTTCCTAGATTGGCCACAAAAATATAGAAACATTTATGTTCCTTTTTCTTAAATTAGTTCTCGCGCATTTGATCGCTGATTTTATCCTTCAATTTGAAGAGCTTTATCAGCTGAAGGTGCGCAGTCATCTCGGGCATTTTTTTCACGCCCTTATTCACTTAATTGTTTCATTGCTGCTCGCGATTCCCTTCATTTTGGTCTATCCCTGGGTTGCGGTTTATATTTTTGTGCTGGCTGTGATTCATCATTTTCAAGATATCGTTAAATATAACCTTCAATCAAAATACCCAAAGCAAATTTTTTGGTGTTTTACGATTGATCAAATGGGGCACTTTCTTTTTTTGACGACGGCATTCTTTTTACCAATTGCTAATGAAGTTTACGGCTTTCCGAGCTGGCCGACGCTTAATCGAATTTATCTTGATCCATGGATGACGCTGTTTTTAATCGCTTTTATCACGAGCACTTTTAAAGCGACTTATTTTTTGCATGCTTTACGGCTCAGCTTTATTTCCGGATCGCGCCCCTTGCATTTCATCACCAGCTTTGAGGTTGCGCATGCGCTGATCGAACGTTCGTGGATTACGGCTTGGATTTTATTTGCGCCGCTCGCGGTCGCGCTGCCTGCCGCCCTGGGCATTGGCGTTTTACGCCTGGGTTCGCCCTTGCTGAGAAACCGCACTGATTTTATTTTAAGTTTCGTGTATGCGGCTCTGGTCGGCTTTGCCTTTCGTCCCTTACTCGGACGCGTCTGATGAGTCATCCGTCAGACCTGACGATTCAGAATCTTAAAAAAGTTCTCGCCATTAATGCGCAGCTTAATTCCACGCTCGAGATCGGTGCTTTGCTTGAAATTATTATGAAAACCGCCGCGGAGGTGATGGACGCGGAAGTGGCTTCGCTTCTGCGCATGGATACCGAAGCGGGTGAGCTTGTGTTTCAAGTCGCTTTAGGGGAAAAGGGCGGAGAGCTCAAAGATAAATTCCGCGTCAAGATCGGCGAAGGGATTGCGGGCACAGTCGCAAAAACCGGCGAATCTTTGATTGTGAATGACGTGAGCCGGGATGAGCGGTTTGCCAAACGTTTTGACGTCTCAACCGGATTCGTGACGAAGGCCATTCTTTGTGTGCCGTTGCGCGCGGGAAATAAAATCATCGGCGTTTTGCAGGCGATTAATCCTATCAATAGCCTGCCCTTTTCAGTTGACGATCAATTCTTGTTTGAAACCTTTGCGGATCTTGCGGCAATCGCGCTTGAAAACGCTCGTATGCACGGTGAGATTGTGAAGCAGGAGCGCGCAAAACGGGATCTTAAGATCGCGCATGAAATTCAACAAAATTTTTTGCCGGACCTTTCCCGCAACCGGTTTTGCGTGGAAATCGCCGCTAAAAATATTCCCGCGCTTGATGTGGGCGGTGATTTTTATGATGTCGTCCAGCTGGACAAGGATAGGGTTGGTGTCGTGATCGGGGATGTTTCCGGTAAGGGTGTGCCAGCCGCGCTTTATATGGTGCGCGCGATATCCGAGTTTCGTTTTCTTTCGCATCAGCTGGCAAGTCCCGCGCAACTCTTGTTTGAACTGAATCGTGTGCTTTCTGAAAACAGCCCTTTTGGAATGTTTGTGACGCTCGTTTACATGGTGATTGATACGCGGTCTCAAGTTATGAGTTATGCTTCGGCCGGACATCACGCGATTTTGAAACGCGCCGCTAAATCCGGAAAAGTAGAAGCGCTTGAGAATATTGGGGGGCCGCCAATAGGGCTCGCGGAGGAATCGACCTATAATCAAAATGAAATCACGATCGGATCCGGCGATGGATTTTTTGCCTATACTGACGGTGTTGTTGAGGCCCGCAATAAAAGCAAAGAAGAATATGGCATGCAAAGGTTAGAGAGCTGCCTGCGAGAAACGCGCCGGAACGTGGCTGATTACGCGGATTTAATTCTATCTGATTTAAAAATTTTTACAGGCAATGTGGATCCACATGACGATATCACTGTAATTGGCATGATCATTCCGTAGCACGCAAGAAACCAGCCACGAGGCTGCGTTACACGCAACCTCGGGATTCATAGATTATTTAGCCGCAGTCGAAATTAATAAAGGAAATTTAGAATGAGCAAAAAGAAAGCTTCTAAATTTTTAATCCCGCTTGTTTTGCTGGGCGCGGTGGTTGGTCTGCGGATTCTTTTTTCTGAAAAAGCAGATGATTTTTCCATGCGGGTTTTTGATCAATATCAAAAAATAAGGCCGCGCATTTATAAAGATACCCCCGTGCGTTTTATTGACATTGACGATGAGAGCCTTGCCAAGATAGGTCAATGGCCGTGGCCGCGTACGGTGTTGGCACAACTTATCTCCCATTTATCTGAAAAAGGCGCCTCTGTTATCGTGATGGATATTCTTTTTTCAGAAGCGGACCGTACTTCGCCTGCCCGGGCGCTTCCGTTATGGAACTCCGATTTACCGGAACTTCAAACTTTAAAAACCAAAGTAAATTTGTTGCCAGATCATGATCAGGTTTTTGCCAAGGCTATTTCTGAAGCGCGTGTTGTTACGGGCTTTAATTTGACGACTGATAAAACCGTGGGCTCTCCGTTGGTTAAAGCCGGTTTTGCGCATAGCGGTGAAGATCCGCTTGGATATTTACCCGCTTTTCATGGTGCTATTTCGAATCTTTCGATTTTTGAAAAAGAAGCGTTGGGTAATGGGAGCTTCAATTTTATCGCGGATTCCGATGCCGTTTTAAGGCGAGTGCCGCTTGTTTTCCGGTATGAGAATCAGCTTGTGCCGTCGCTTGTGGCGGAAGCTGTGCGCGTGGCTCAGGGCGCTTCAAGTTTCGTGATTAAGTCTTCAACGGGCAGCGGTAAAACAAGTTTTGGAGAAAATACGGGGATAACTAATTTTAAAATTGGACAATTTGTTATCCCAACGGATGGTGAGGGCCGAATCTGGCTTTACGATACCGGAAGAATAAAAAAACGTTATCTCTCCGCCTCCAAGGTTCTCAGCAGCGATTTTGATCCCAAGCTCGTGGAAGGAAATGTTATTTTTGTAGGATCGAGCGCCGCGGGGCTTAAAGATTTGCGCGCCACGCCGCTGAGCTCGGTGTCGGCCGGGACGGAAGTTCACGCGCAACTGGTAGAGCAAATTTTAAATCAGGAGTTTTTAAGCCGTCCTGATTGGGCGCCGGGCGCCGAAATCTGTTTCGTGCTTGTGTTGGGTATCCTCCTGGTTTTTTTGTTGCCATGGCTGGGGGTTGTGGCGTCCGCGGTTTTTAGCGTGCTTTTGACTATGTTTGCCTTTGGATTTTCATGGTATGAATTCAGCACAAAGCATCAGCTTTTTGATCCGGTGACGCCATCACTCGTGGTGTTGATTCTTTACTTGGCGATATCGTTGATGCATTACCTTCGGACGGAAGCCGAAAAAAATCAAATTCGCGGGGCTTTCGGGCAATATGTTTCACCCGCGCTTTTAGAGAAAATATCAAAAAATCCCGAGCAGTTGAAGTTGGGCGGGGAAACGCGCACGATGACTATTTTATTTTCCGATATCCGCAATTTTACAGCACTTTCCGAAAAATTGAGCGCTGAGGATTTAACGCTATTCATGAATCGCTATTTGACCCCCATGACAAATATTATTCTTAAAACGAATGGGACCATTGATAAATATATCGGCGATTGCATTATGGCTTTTTGGAATGCGCCGGTATCGGATGCTGAGCATGTGCGGCATGCTTGCCAAGCTGCGCTTGAAATGCAAAGCCATCTCAAAGATTGGAATGTGTCGATGCGGGAAGAATTTAAAAAGAATGGAAAATTTTTTGAGCCCATCAAGGTTGGAATTGGTTTAAACACGGGGGAGTGTTGCGTGGGAAATGTGGGGTCGGAGCAACGCTTTGATTATTCTGTGTTGGGCGATGATGTGAATCTTGCTTCGCGCTTAGAGAGCCAATCTAAATTTTATGGAGTGGATATTATCTTAGGCCCGTCAATGCAAACGCAAGCTCAAGACTATGCAATGCTTGAAATGGACTTAATTCGTGTTAAAGGCAAAACAAAGCCCGTTCAGATTTATGCTTTGCTGGGTAACGAAAGTGTAAAAAAAAGCAGTGTCTTTCAAGGTTTGGAAGCATTGCATCAAAAAATGATTTCATCGTATCGAACCCAACAGTGGGGGGAAGCCGAGAAAATAATGGATAGTCTTCTTGAGCAAAAAGGGTTTTTGCAGCTAGAAGATTTGTATAGGCTATATCAAAAAAGCATTCAAATCTACAAACTTCGTCCTTTTGACCCCAACTGGGATGGTGTGAATAGTCTGAATCACTAGTCAATACCTCTTCAAAGTCTTTCGAGACCAGCTTGATGAAATCAGATATAATCCCGCTTCCGAGGACGGAAAAGTTAAAACTTAAAGTTTAAAGCTAAAAACCATAACTCAAAGCCCCTAAGCTGCCTGAAGAGTTTTGAGTTATCAGTTATAGTTTTGATTTTTTAGTTATAAGTTTTGAGTTTTCTTGTGCCCGTAGCTCAACTGGATAGAGTACTGCCCTCCGAAGGCAGGGGTTGGTGGTTCAAATCCACCCGGGCACATGCATCGCGAAGCGATGGCGTTTTGAATTATGATTCAAAACGAGCTCAACTATTCCGCCTTAGGCGGATAAATATTACGGGAGCGCTGCCCTCCGAAGGCAGAGGTTGCGCGTTCAATTCGCGCCGGGCACAGTTATGTTTTTGGCTCTGTGCAAAGCACAACCGCCAGGAAAGAGTGTTCAACAGTTTGTTTTTGAGTGTGAATTGAAGTCAGCTCGACGCGGCAACTATGTATTTTGGATTAAGTGGCTTGCGGTTGAGCGACCCGCTGCGCCAGAGCGTCAGCGCGGCGAGAGCCCAAGGAAAAAAGAATTCGTGAAGAAATTGTCTTTGCTGAAAAATTTAAAAAATCTTTTGATCATAGTCGTGGTGATCGCCGGAATTGCCTGGGTAAAAGTTCTTTTCCACCGTGATCAGGTTTTGCGGCAGGTAATTGACCGGCTTTCCGCGGATACACGCGTTGCCGAAGTGGTGGTTACGAAAAGCGAGTTGGATGAAGTGAGCGGAAAAATTTTAACCACGATTAAATTTCTCGAGTACAACGCCAAAGGCGAACCGCTGGTTCCAAAGTATTTTACTTTTCGCGGCAATATTATTCAGTTTCAATCGCTTGTGATTCGCTTCAATGATAATTTGATCAAGAAAGGCGACAAGCTCAAAGGTAAAAGCGCCTATCTTTTTATGAAAGCTTTTGTCCTGGATCCAAAAGATTTACAGGTTTTTGATATTACTCCGGCGCACACGGTTCCTGAAGGGTATCAAACCGATATTGAAGTGGCTGGCTTCGAACGTCAGCTTTGGGAAAAATTTTGGAATTACGCGCTCAATCCTCAGACCCGCGATCAGGTAGGAGTGAAGAACGCTCAAATTGAAGCGCCCGGCTCTTTGTTTCTTCCCGGAACTATTTACACTTTAAAAATCGAACATGACGGCGGTATCCGGATTGATACGCAGCCGATTCCACAAATTTTGAAAGGCGAAAAAATCGCATGAAAAAGTTTTCTTCGCCGCGTGACACATTAATGCTCGAGCAGTTTGATTATCCGCTGCCCAAAGAGAAAATCGCGCTTTACCCGCTGGCTGACCGCGCGGCTGCAAAAATGCTGGTGGCTGACCGTAAAGCAGATTCCTTTGAGCACAAAACTTTTCGTGATTTGCCAAGTTATCTCAAATCAGGCGATGTACTTGTGGTTAATAATACGCGCGTGATCCCTGCCCGCATATTTGGCCATCGTATGACCGGATCCAAGGTTGAAATTTTACTTTTAAAGAAAGTGCAATTCGGTCCCGATTTTTCGGCTTGGGAAGTTTTGTTGAAGCCTTCCGGAAAAATCAGAAAAGGCGAAGTTTTTGAAGCGGGCCAAAATGATTTTTGGATTCAGGTCAAGGTGTTGAATGATGCTCCGGAAAATGACGGCCGCCGCTTATTGCGCTTTGAAACTGATGACTTTGAAGGCTTCCTCAAAAAAGCCGGACATATGCCTTTGCCGCCTTATATTCACCGCGATGACGAAGTTTCCGATCGCGAACAGTATCAAACTGTGTATGCTGAAAAAGAAGGTTCGGTTGCGGCGCCGACTGCCGGTTTGCATTTTGATGCTGCGCTTTTGGAAGAAATTAAAAAGAAGGGCGTACAAGTTATCGAAGTGACTTTGGATGTTGGCTACGGAACTTTTCAGCTGATGATGGCTAAGCATGTTGCGGATCATCATATGTCCATGGAATCTTATGAAATTTCCGAGGCTGCAGCGCAAACCATTAATCAGGCCAAGACTGACGGCCGCCGTGTGATTGCCTGCGGGACAACCAGCGTGCGCGCCCTGGAATCTTCCGCGTGGGAAGACGGAAAAGTACATGCCGGTCGTGTACAAACGGATCTTTTTATTTACCCGCCTTATCCATTTAAAATTGTGGATGCGCTGATTACCAACTTTCATTTTCCAAAAACATCGCTTTTAGTTTTGGTCAGTGCTTTTTTAGGTTACGAGAAAATGATGGCCGCTTACAAAACCGCGCTCGAGTCCAACTATCGTTTTGCGAGTTATGGTGACGGAATGTTTATTATTTAGGCTTGAGGCTTGAGGCTTGAGGCCGGCGGCCGGAGGGAACTTAGTTCTGAGTACCCTCGGGCCTCCGACCTCCGGGCTACTTTTATTACTATGAAGAACCTTAAATTTCAAATTTTAGCTGAGGATGGTCACGCTCGCGCGGGTCAGTTCACAACTGCTCATGGAGTCGTGGAAACACCCGTATTTATGCCTGTCGGAACGCAGGGAACGGTCAAAGGGATTTTGCCGCGCGATTTGACCGAGATGGGCACTTCGATTCTGCTCGGAAATACTTACCATTTATATGTCCGTCCTGGAATGGAAATTCTCAAGAAATTCGGCGGGCTGCATAAGTTCATGGGTTGGAATGGGCCGATTCTGACCGATAGCGGCGGCTACCAGGTTTTTTCGCTCAACAAAATACGGAAATTAACGGAAGACGGCGTGCGCTTTAATTCACATGTGGATGGCGCAGAAATATTTTTGACTCCCGAAAAAGTGATGGAAATTCAAAGTGATATTGGCAGCGATATCGCGATGGTTTTTGATGAATGTCCGGCTTCAACGAGCGACCGTAATTTGATTCAGGAAGCGGTGGAGCGCACCTTGCGCTGGTCTAAGCGCGCGAAAGATTGTCACAAACTCGGAACACAGTCCCTTTTCGGAATTGTGCAGGGCGGGGTTTTGGAAGATTTGCGCAAATACTCGCTCGAGAAAACCGTCGAAATCGGTTTTGACGGCTATGCTTTGGGCGGTTTATGCGTCGGCGAAAACCAGGAGGATACCTTTCGAATCTATCGCGAAATCATCCGCCTCATGCCGCGCGAGTATCCGCGTTATATGATGGGTATCGGAACTCCGATGGATTTTATTCAAGCGATTGAAAATGGCGCCGATATGTTTGATTGCGTTACGCCTACGCGCCATGGGCGGAATGGTTCGGCTTTTACGCCCGAGGGCATGGTGGTGGTCAGAAACGGGCGTTACGCGGCTGATGAGCTGCCGATTCAGCCAGGCTGCGGTTGTTACGCCTGTAAGACTTTTTCGCGGGGATATATCCGGCATCTATTGAATACGGAAGAAATGCTGGGGCCGATTTTGGTCTCGATGCATAACACGCATTTTTTTATACGCTTTGTAACGGATATCCGCGCAAGTATTGTTGCGGGAAAATTTGCGGAGTTTAAGAAGAATTTTTTAGGAAGTTTTGATTCAGAACAGAGATAAAGAAGGACATGAGACCGGAGACACGAGACTAGAGACCTTGGACTTGAAGTCGTTGTGTCGATAGTTTATAGTCTCCAGTCTTAGGTCCCTTGTCTCAGGTCTAATATATAAGGAGTTTTCATGTTGAGTTCAATTTTTGTGCCGATGCAGGCGACGACCCAGGCGAACCCTTTGGTTCAACTTGCACCGATGGTTTTGATTTTCGGAATTTTTTATTTTCTAATTCTCCGTCCGCAGCAAAAACGCCAGAAGGACCTTGCCAAGTTGGTTGAAGGCGTGAAAAAAGGCGATAAGGTTGTGACAGCCGGCGGAATCTTAGGCATCGTGACAAGTATTCAGCAGGATTATGTTGTCATTAAAACCGGAGATTCCGATACGACTAAAATGGAAGTTTTAAAAAGCGCGATTACCGGCATTCGAAATGAATAATTAAGGAACTCGCCCCGTTAGAGTTTTAACTAACTCAGCAGAGCAGTTTATTAATAGAAATTGGTTTTCTCAAGATGGTTTGATTTGTTCGAAACTCTAACGGGGTAAATATTTTATGGACAAGAATTATAAGTGGAAAGTTTTGTTTGTTCTTGCGTTGACCGGGCTTGCTGTTTGGAAAGCCTATCCGCTCGATAAGAAAATCAAGCTCGGTCTTGATTTGCGCGGCGGTATGCAGCTGATGCTGCAAGTGGATATGTCGAAGGTTCCCGAAAAACAGCGCGGGGATGTGACTGAGCGTGTTGCCAGTGTGATCCGTAATCGTATCGATGAATTCGGCGTGGTTGAGCCTGAAATTTCCACACAAGGCCAAGATCAAGTTGTTGTAAAACTTCCCGGCATCACAGACCGCGAACGCGCGATCCAAATTGCCGGCCGAACTGCGCATTTGGAATTCAGAATTGTTTCCGATGAAGCGCCTGCCCCCGATAAAGACGGAAAAGCAGCCGCGGTTCCCGCGGGTTTTGAATATAAAAAAGTAAAAGACTCCGCAGCGGAAGAACAGCTTTTGCTTGCTAAAGACGCGGTTTTAACCGGTGAACGCTTGACCACTGCGGCTGTGGGCTTCGATCAATACGGCAAGCCGATGGTTGAATTGAGCTTTGATAAAGAAGGCGCGAAAATTTTTGACCGGGTTACATTTCAAAATATTGGAAAACGTCTTGCGATTGTGCTTGATGGTGTGATTCATTCTGCGCCCGTGATTCGTGACCGCATTTCCGGCGGAAACGCTCAAATCTCGGGCGGATTTTCAAACGAAGAAGCCAAGGATTTGGCGCTTGTTTTACGCGCCGGTGCTTTGCCTGCGCCTGTGAAAATTGTAGAAGAACGCACGATCGGACCCAGTTTGGGACAGGACTCCGTCCGCAAATCAGTCAAGGCCGCGATTGTCGGCCTCGGAATCGTCGTGGTCTTTATGTGTATTTATTATCAGCTCTGCGGTTTGATCGCGAGCGTGGGTCTTTTTGTTTATGCCGTGCTTGTGCTTGGCGCCATGGCGGCCTTCGGCCAAACTTTGACTTTGCCTGGTATCGCGGGTTTTATTCTCTCGATCGGTATGGCCGTTGACGCGAACGTTCTTATTTTTGAACGTATGCGCGAAGAATTGGCTTTAGGTAAAAGTTTACGGGCCGCGATCTCCGTCGGCTATCACAAAGCGTTTAGCGCGATTCTCGATACGCATGTTACAACATTAATCACTTCAGCAATCCTGCTGATTTTCGGAACAGGCCCGGTGCGCGGTTTTTCCGTAACTTTGATTATCGGTATTTTGGCGGATTTTATTTCCGCTTTGCTTGTGACGCGCATTATTTTCGATTTCATTGCGGCGCGTAACCCCGATTTGAAACTGCATATGATGAATCTTTTCAAGAAACCGAATATTCGCTTTTTGAAAGGCCGGTTTTTTGCTTATGGTTTTTCTGTCGTCGTGCTTGTGATGGGTATCGCTTCGTATGCGATGCGCGGACAGCAAAGCTACGGCGTCGAATTTACAGGCGGAACTTTTACGCAAATAAAATTTGAACAGCCGGTGGATATCGCGCAATTCCGCGCGGAACTCGGCAAAGAAAATCTCGGCAGTTTCACTTTGCAGCAAATCGGCGAAACAGCGGAAAACATGTTTACCGTAAAATTCCCTGGACATGACGTGAAGCCGTTGGAAGCTGCGGCGAAGCGCTTGGCAAAACCCTATAAAGTTTTGCGCGTCGATTTGGTTGGGCCGAGCGTTAGCAAAGATTTAAAAGAAAAAGCTTTGTGGGCAATTTTTTGGTCATGTGTGGGAATTTTGGTTTATTTGGGATTCCGTTTCCAATTCCAACTTTCTTTTGCTGCGGTTGTCGCGCTCATTCACGATACGATTTTCGCGTTCGGGATTTTTATTTTAACCGGACATGAAATCAATCTCCCGATTGTTGCTGCGGTCTTAACGATTATCGGTTTTTCGGTTAACGATACTGTTGTGACGTTTGACCGTTTACGCGACAATCTTAAGATTATGCGCAAAGAAACATTTGCGGAAATCGTGGATGCGAGCGTAAATCAAACCTTGGGACGAACGGTTTTGACCACGGGTACGACCATGCTTTCAACGGCCGCGATTTATTTGTTCGGCGGTGCGGAAATTAAAGATTTCGCGTTCATTCTTTTGATCGGATTCGCGGTCGGTATTTATTCGACCGTATTCGTTGCATCCGCGCTTGTGGTGGATCTTCGCCGCAGCAAGGCTGCTCCGGCTAAGATTAAACTCGCTTCTAAAAAAGCACTGTAAATTTTTGCTCTGCGCCTTCGGCGCAACCGCAACTTTCGCAGTAAAAAGTAAAGGAGTCAGACACATGGGTGTCTGACTCCTTTGTTATTTATGGTAAACTACGCGGCATGACGAATTCAATTTCCACATTCACTCCTTCTGCGCTGCTTCTTAAAATTCTGGAAAAAAAGGGACTGACTGATCCAGATTCAATTCGTGAGTATTTATCGCCGCAATTGTCTTCTTTATTCGATCCTTTGCGCATGAAAGGTATGGCCGAAGCCGTTGAACGGATCCGCCGCGCGGTTTTAAGCCGGGACCCCATTCTGGTGCACGGAGACTACGATGTAGACGGTATTACGGGCACGGCGGTCGTGGCGCGTTTACTGGAGAAGCTTGGCGCACAATTTACTACTTTTCTTCCCGAACGCGAACGTGATGGCTATGGGGTTAGTTCACGGGCTATTCGCGAAGGCGCGGCGGCGGGAACCAAGATTTTAATTACGGTTGATTGCGGAGTTGCAGCAACGGAACAGGTGAAACTAGCGCGGGAATTGGGACTTGATGTGATCGTGATTGACCATCATCGTATTCCCGCTTCGGGTGTTCCGAATGCCAATATCATTTTGAATCCTTTACAGGAAGATTGCCCTTATCCGTTTAAAGAGCTGTCCGCGGCCGGACTTGCGTTTAAATTGGCGCAGGCTTTTTTAGGCGACGACGCGTTTGAGTTTTTGGATTTGGCCGCGTTGTCCACAATCAGCGATGTCGCGCCGCTGTGCTCGGAAAACCGTGTGATCGTTAAAAAAGGCTTGGAAGTGATCGCGGCTCAAAAAAAAGCCGGCATCGCGGCTTTGATCGCGGTATCAAAAATCCGAGGTTCTAAAATCGGCGTAACCCAAGTGGCTTTTCAGCTTGCACCGAGAATTAATGCCGCGGGGCGCATGGGTTCGCCCGATTCCGCTTTGCGTTTGCTTTTAACTGAATCATTGAAAGAGGCTTCAAGTCTCGCCAATATTTTGGAAAGTGAAAATGAAGAACGCAAATTAATTGAACGCCGCTGTACCAAAGAAGCGATTGAATGGGTCGAAAGGAATGCTAATTTTAACCGCGATAAAGTGCTGGTCGCGGCGTCAGAAAGTTGGCATGTCGGCGTCATCGGAATTGTAGCGGCGCGTCTCGTTGATAAGTTTCACCGTCCGTCGATTGTAATCGGGTTTCAAAACGGAGTGGGTAAGGGGTCGGGAAGATCGATTCCCGGTTTTAACTTGTTTCATGCTTTGCAGTATTCCAAGGAGACATTGAAAGAATCCGGTGGACACGCGCAAGCCGCCGGCCTTTCGATTGAGCCGAAACAGGTGGATGCGTTTCGCGCTAAAATTAATGCTTACGCCGTTGAAAATCTGGACGCGAAACATCTTTCTAAACGAATTGAAGCTGATTTAGAAATAGAGTTGAGTGATTTGAGTGATCAGCTGCTATCCGAACTTGAATGGCTGGAGCCGCATGGCGCGGGCAATCCCGCCCCGCGATTTTTAACGCGCGGACTAAAAATTATTTCTAATCCCAGAAAGTCACCGATCGGAATTTATGAAGCCGTTGTTAGCGATGGCAAAGAAAAAGGGATGATGCATTTCAAAGAAGATGACTATTTAAAGTTGATTGGATTACCCAAGGACGGAACGTTTGAAGCGGTATATGAAGTCCGGAAAAAGTCCTGGAACGGAATCGACAGCATTGTTTTTTCTGCAAAACAAATAGACCTTACGCTGTAATATTTTTCTCTGCGCCAGCGGCATCAATTTTTTTCTGGGCTTTGCCCAACCCCATCCGCGATTGAGCAAGCTCAGAGCTAATATAAAACTGTAAAAAGAAAAGCCCCCATTTTTCAATGGGGGCTTTTTTGTGTCGATTGCGTCCTCAGACGCAGGCCAAATATGGATCGTTATGCTGCAGCGGCTTCTTTAGTATAGAGGCGGCGGGGCGGCGCTTTTCTGACTTTGCCCGCTTGAATGCAACTCGTGCAAACCTTAATGGCTTTCACTGAACCGGAAGCGAGAATGGCGCGTACTTTCTGCAAATTCGGCAGAAAGCGGCGGCGGGTAATACCGGTCGTTTTCTTACCGATACCGCCTGATTTCTTTGAAAGACCGCGGCGCGCGATCGAATTTCCAACAATGGGTTTTTTTCCGCAAATTGCACATGTCTTCACTGTAATACTCCACTTAATTTAAGCCCCGCTGCTCAAACAGTCCTCGCTTCGCTGCGGAACTCGCATCGACGCTTAAACAATGTTCCGTAGGGGCATTGCCCTTTACCTGCGGCAAAGGGCGATTCGAAGTTTGCTGGTCGCAAACTCGCTTACAAAGGAAGCGTCATTATAGGAATCCATTCACGCTTGGCAAGTGCTTTTTTCTGGGCTATACTCCGACTCCATTTTAAAAAAATCCGGAGGCATTTTATGGCAACTCGAACCGCGTCGAAAAAAGCTCCTGTCAAGGCGCCCAAGCTTAAGATTCAGAAGACAATTTTTAAGTATTTTGCGCCTGAAGCCAAAGAAGTTTGCCTGGCTGGGACATTTAATCAATGGCTTGATAAAGACCTTTTCCTTAAAAAGGACAAAGAAGGCTATTGGAAGACTTCCATGCCCCTTGGCGAAGGACGTTATGAGTACCGCTATATTGTCGATGGAAACTGGACCAATGCCCAGGAGCAGCTCGAGGCTGTTCCGAATTCCTTTGGAACGTGGAATACGGTTCTCCAAATTCAGAACTAAGATTACTTATATGAATGAATGCCGTTAGACTCTTAACCTACACTGTTATGAATATATATAAACTAAAGCTTGAAAAATTGCGCAACTATGCTTGTTGCTATTTGAAGAGAGTCTAACAGGATGAAAATTGTTCATGTCGCTTCCGAATTCGGGAAATTTGCGAAAACAGGCGGTTTGGCCGATGTTACTTCCTCTTTAACGGATGCCTTGGCCGGGCTGGGGCATGAGGTTTCTGTTTTTTTGCCGCGTTATCGTTTTTCCGATAAAGTGACAACGGGTTTTAAGAAAGTCATTGATGCGCTCGATGTCACCATCGGCCATCAAAAAGAAAAGGGCGCGGTTTATTCCGGCAAGCTTGAATCGGGAGTCACCGTTTACCTGATTGACCACCCCGAGTTTTTTACCCGCGAATTTATCTACGGAACCTACACCGGCGATTATGCCGACAATGACCGCCGCTTTACTTTTTTTCAGCGCGCAGTTTTGACAGCGATTGATAAACTCGCACTGGATCCCGAGATTATTCATTGCCACGATTGGCAAACAGGCTTGATTCCGGTTTATTTGAAGAACCGTGATTTTCGCGGCGGGCGATTTAAAAAAATCAGAACTGTTTTCACGGTGCATAACCTTGCCTATCAAGGTAATTTTCCGCCTGATTCGTTGCCCGTAACGGGGCTGGGTTGGGAGCATTTCCGGTTTGATTTATTGGAATTTTACGGCAAGGTCAGTTTTATTAAAGGCGGACTTGTTTTTGCCGATGCGGTGACAACTGTGAGTGAACGCTACGCGCGCGAAATTCAAACCAAAGAATTTGGCTGCGGGCTGGATGCTGTTTTACGCGAGCGCGCGCTTGATTTGCATGGCATTGTAAACGGTATTAATCCGGAAGAGTGGAATCCGGCGGGCGAAACCGGCTTAGCGGCCAATTTTTCAGCCTCAAGCCTTGCGGGTAAGGCCACATGCAAGCAAGCGCTTCAGCGCGACAATGAATTTGTGCCAGATGAAAAAATTCCGGTGTTTGCTTTTGTGTCCCGTTTGGTTTCGCAAAAGGGCCTAGATATTTTGATTCCGGCTTTTGAAGCGCTCGCGGGGATGGAAATTCAGCTTTTGGTTTTAGGAACAGGTGAAGAGCGTTATCACCAGGCTTTGCGCGACCTTGCGAAAAAGAACCGCGAATGGCTCAAAGTACATATTGTTTTTGATCCCGCGACGGCAAAGCAAATGTATTCCGGTAGTGATTTCTTTTTGCTGCCCTCGCTGTATGAACCTTGCGGCTTAGGGCAAATGATCGCTTTGCGATACGGAACCATTCCCGTGGTGCGCGAAATCGGCGGCCTGGCGGATACGGTGACCGAATTTAACCCTGTTTCATGCACCGGGAACGGCTTTGTTTTTCAGGAATATAAGGCCGAGGCGCTGATTGACGCCGTGCGCCGTGCGGTTAAAGTTTTTAAAAAGAAAAAAGAGTGGCAGCAGCTGCAGCAAAACGCTTTTGCCTGTGATTTTTCGTGGGAAGCTTCCGCCAAAAAGTACGTTGAGCTTTATAAAAACGTTAAGCCGATCAAGGTAAAACTTGAGAAGTAAGCTCTAAGCACGAAACCCTAAATCATAAATAAATTCCAATGATTGAAATCCAAAAGCGTGTCTTTGAGTCATTGAAATTTGTTGCTTTGTGTTTATTTAGAATTTAGATATTAGGATTTGGGATTTAAATATGTCTAACGATATTTTAAAAATCGGCTGGTTATATTTGCGCCTCTCGACAAGGCTCGAGGCGCGGCTGCAATTATTTGAGAGCAAGCATGAGTGATATGCTAAAAATCGGAAAATTTGAGATTCGTTCCCGGCTTTTGATCGGTACGGGGAAGTATCCGTCTTTCGAAGTGATGCGCGAAGCGCATATCGCCGCCGGCGTGGATATGGTGACGCTTGCGACCGCACGTTTTGATTTATCAAACAGGAAAGAAAAAAACATTCTTGATTTTATTGATCAAAAGAAAATTAAAATTCTTCCGAATACAGCCGGCGCTTATACCGTAAAAGACGCGGTGCGCATTGCCTGCCTGGCGCGTGAAGCTGGAATGGGCGAGTTGGTAAAACTCGAAGTGATCGGCGATCCAAAAACTTTGATGCCGGATGTTGTCGGCTTGATTGAAGCAACCCGTGAATTGGTGAAAGACGGTTTCACGGTCATGCCTTATACAAGTGATGATTTGGTCGTGGCAAAAAAACTAGTCGATGCGGGCGCGGCCTGCGTCATGCCGCTTGCGGCGCCGATTGGCTCGGGGCGCGGCATTCAAAATAAATTAGCCTTAAAACTTTTAATCGAGGCGGTGGATTGCCCCGTGATTATTGACGCAGGCGTCGGTACGGCATCCGATGCGGCGATTGCCATGGAGCTCGGCGCCGATGGCGTTCTTCTCAATACGGCGATTGCCGAAGCAAAAGATCCGGTTTTAATGGCGCAAGCGATGAAGGAAGCGGTGAGCGCCGGCCGTAAAGCATTTCAAGCGGGACGAATGGCTATTAGGGATTACGCTTCAGCTTCATCACCCCAACAAGGCTTAAAAGTCTGATGAAAAATTCCATCTACTGCGTTACAAGCTTCACAGCGGTTCGCTTGCGAATCGCCAAACGATTCATAGGCTTGTGCGGCGTATTTCTGCATACGCCTCCGCGGGCACTCGCTTGCGCCTTGTATTTGATCAAACTATAAGAAACAGGAAGGTTTGTTGTGTATAAAATCGCATTATTGCCGGGCGACGGCATTGGTCTCGAAGTTACGGAACAAGTTGTAAAAATTTTAAAAAAACTGCAATCCGAATTTCATATTGTTTTTGAAACCGAAAAATATTTGATTGGCGGGTGCTCGATTGATGCGCATGGCGAACCTTTGACGGATGAAACGCTCGCTAAAATTAAAAAAGCGGATGCAGTTTTTCTTGGCGCGGTCGGCGGACCCAAATGGGATAATCTTGAATCGGCGAAACGCCCGGAAAAAGGATTGTTGAAGCTGCGCAAAGGTTTGAATGCTTACGCCAACGTTCGTCCGGTCAAAATGTTTGACGCGCTGGTTCAACGATCTTCCTTAAAACCTGAAATTGTGAAGGGGCTCGACTTCGTCATTTTACGCGAATTGGTGAGCGGAATTTATTTCGGCGAACCGCGCGGGTTCAAAAAAAACGCAGCGGGTGAAGAACAGGGTTTCAATACCATGATTTACTCCGAATCCGAAGTCGAACGCATTGCGAAAAAAGCATTTGAAATCGCGCGTAAGCGAAAAAAAATCGTCACTTCGGTAGATAAAGCAAATGTGCTCGAAGTTTCCCAGCTTTGGCGCAAAGTTGTTGAGCGTGTTCACAAACAATATCCGGACGTTCAGTTGAATCACCGTTATGTGGATGATTGCGCGATGCAGTTTATCCGCGATCCAAAGCAATTTGACGTTGTTGTTACCGGAAATTTATTCGGAGATATTTTAAGTGATGAAGCTGCGATGCTCACGGGTTCGATTGGCATGCTGCCGTCAGCTTCGCTTGGCGACACGATCGGCCTTTATGAGCCGGTGCATGGTTCCGCACCTGATATCGCGGGCCAGGACAAAGCTAATCCCTTGGCATCGATTTTGACTCTGGCCATGATGCTGGAGTCGAGCTTTAATTTGTTTGATTTATCGGATAAATTAGTTAAAGCCGTTGAGTCTGTTTTGACCGAAGGCTACCGTACCGGTGATATTTTTACTGAAGGTTCGAAACTTGTCAGCTGTTCCAAAATGGGCGATTTGATCGCGGAACGGATTAAAAAATGACATGCAAAGCATGTCATCCCGTAAAACGAACGAAGTGAGTTTATACGGGATCTAGATTCCCATTTTCGCGGGATTTTTTTGATTTTAAAAGGATTTTATGAAGAAGAAAGACAAATATAATATTGCGGTCGTGGGCGCAAAGGGCGCCGTCGGCTATGAAATGATCAAGCTGCTTGCTGATTCTAAAATCGCAGTTGGGGAATTCAAGCCTTTCGGATCGGCGCGCACAAAAGGCGCCGAGATTTTATTTCGCGGCAAGACTTACAAAAATAACGAACTCAAATCGACACGTGAAGAGTTCAAAGGTATCGACATTGTTTTGTCGAGTCCGGGCGCTTCGGTCAGCAAGCAATTTGCGCCAGCTGCAATTGCTGAAGGGGCGATTATTATCGATAACACCAGCGCATTTCGCATGGATCCAAAGGTCCCGCTTGTGATTCCTGAAATTAACGCGAGTGATATTAAAGAAGACAGCAAAATCATCGCCAATCCGAATTGTTCGGCGATTATGATGTTGATGGCTGTTGCGCCTTTACATAAGGTTAATCGAATCCGCCGCATTCATTGCGCCACCTATCAGGCTGTCAGCGGTGCCGGTGCGACGGCCATGGTCGAACTTTATTCCCAGGCCAAAGAATTTGTTGAGCGTGTTGAGAAGAACCCAAAGAGTAAAAGCGATTTGCTGGCTGCGGTCCAGGATGAAACCGACCGTTTAAGTAAATCTCCGCTTGCTAAGAGCGTTTTTCCGCATCAAATTGCATTCAATTTGTTTTCGCATAACGCTGCGATTGAAGATAAAGGTTATAACGGTGAAGAGTTAAAAATGATCCAGGAATCGAAAAAGATTCTGCATGATAACTCGATTCAAATCGCGACCACCTGTATCCGCGTGCCGGTATTACGTGCGCACACCGAAGTGCTCTACATAGAGTTTGAGAAGAAAATGACACCGGATGAAGCTCTTGGAATTTTGATCAAGTCTCCGGGTATCGAAATCCAAAACAATCCGAAAGATAATCATTTTCCGATGCCGATCGAGGCTACCGGTAAAAAGAAAGTGCTCGTGGGCCGTATCCGCGAAGATTTGTCCTGCGAAAACGGGTTAGCTCTCATGGTTTCCGGCGATCAATTGTGGAAAGGTGCAGCCCTCAATGCCGTTCAAATCGCCGAGTATCTTGTCAGCCATTGAAAGTGGCTCGTCTGCGGCGTTACAAATTCGCAATTTTCAGTCAACGTGCGTTTTCAGCGCGCCTTCTTCGATTGCTCATTTGTGCCTTGCATCCTAACCATTTTGAATGGCTTCTCTTTCGTCAACTTTTATGAAGAGCGCAAAACTGCGAAACATTAAACCGACGCTTGGCAGTATTCGACACATCAAGCTCACACTTGAGTATGACGGCACCGATTTTTTCGGATTTCAGCGCCAGCCTAATCAACCGACAGTCCAGCAAGCAATCGAAGAAGCGCTCGAAAAATTACTCCAGCAAAAAACACGGCTGATTTCAGCCAGCAGCCGCACGGACGCGGGTGTGCATGCCGAAGAACAAATTATTCATTTCAAAACAGAAAGTATTTTGGCGCTGCACCGGATTGAACGCGGACTGAATCATTTTTTGCCGAAATCTATTGCGGTTACAAAAGCAGAAGAAGTTTCCGCGGACTTTCACGCGCGCTTTCAGCCTGTTGCTAAAATTTACGAATATCGCATTTGGAATCATTTTTCGCATCCTGCGATTTGGCGCAACCGAGCCTGCCACATCGTTGGTGAATTAGATTTGACGGCAATCAAACATGCCGCCAAATTTTTAACGGGTAAGCATGACTTTCGCGCTTTCACTTCGGTTGAAGTGATTGTCAAAAGTCGGACTATTGCCCGCAAAAAAATTTCTTTTGTCCGTACTATTAAGAAATTAAATATTAAAAAACAGGGCAAAATGTTGATTTTTACCGTGGTGGCCGATGGTTTTCTTTATCATATGGTGCGTAATCTCGTCGGTACTTTGACGGCGGTTGGGAAGGGGAAAATGAAGGCCGGAGATATGCCCGCAATCTTAAAATCCCATGACCGTAAGCGTTCGGGACCTACTTTGCCTGCTTGCGGGCTAACGCTAAAACGGGTGATTTACCCGTCAGCCTAAAAGGCTAAAAAGCCGCGCTCTATTCGAGGGTAAGCCTAGGGGAAAATACCTTAGTAGAGCGTAAGAAAATAATTTTGACACCCCCCAAGTCCTTTGCTATACTCCGCTCTCTTTTGCCGCCCTGTTTTGTATTCGCCTCTGTGCGCTAAGGCGCACAACCGAGCGGTAATAATTGTTTGGCTCTGCGCTTCGCGCAACCGCAAAGCGGTTTACAGCATGAAATTAAGGGAACTATGAAGACATTTCGTATTGCAGATAAAGATATCGAGCACAAAGTATGGCTCGTCAACGCCGACGGAAAAACGTTGGGACGTCTTGCTACTAAAGTAGCGCAGCTTTTAATCGGTAAGGGTAAGCCTTATTTCGCTAAAGACCAAGTTGTGGGCGATTATGTTGTTGTGATTAATGCCGCTAAAATTAAAGTTACCGGCCGTAAGCATGAACAAAAAACCTATACACGCTATTCCGGCTATCCAGGTGGGTTGAAGTCAGTCGTTTATGAGGACTTTCAAGCTAAGAAGCCCACGGAAATTATTACACGTGCCGTTTCACGCATGCTTCCTAAAAATAATATCGGCGAAGAAATGCGCCGCCGCATCCGCGTTTTTGAAGGCGCGGAGCATAATCAACAGGCGCAAAAGCCCGTTGCAATTGAGGTATAAATAAAATGGCAGAAGTTATTTACGCAACCGGACGCCGCAAATCAGCTATCGCGCGCGTTTGGATTTTTCCCGGTCAAAAAGGTTTTACGATCAATGGTAAAGATTCCGCTAAATATTTAAAGCGCGCGAATTTGCAGATGGTTGTGGATCAGCCGATTCAAGCCGTTAGCCCTAAAGAAGTCGTTCGTATCCGCGCCCGCGTTATCGGCGGCGGCATTGCCGGTCAAGCCGGAGCGGTTCGCCTCGGAATTTCCCGTGCGCTTGTGAAACTTAATGAAAAATTTCAGCCTGCTTTGCGTAAGGGCGGCTTTTTAACGCGTGATCCGCGTCAGAAAGAAAGAAAGAAATACGGTAAAAAAGGCGCACGCCGCGGTTTTCAGTTTACAAAACGCTGATTATGTTTTTGCCTCTGCGGCCAGCTTTTTTAGCTCTGTCGCGTTGGCACAACTGCAGCAACCGGCGGCTCAAATCAGCAGTGGTTGTTTTTATTTTGTTGCTGGCATTCGGAGTTCTCTCCGGATGCCAGTCTTTTTTTGAGGATTACCAGTACGCGCCGGTAGCATCGTCGTCGTCCGGTTCTTCTTACTAATTTTGGCGCGATCGGATCAGACCCGATCGTAATTGGCTGTGATATACTGACCCCATGAATCCCGTTAGACTCTTAACCAACGTTGTTATAAATAATTATAAATTTATGTGTAGGAAAATTTTGCATTCATACAGATTTTATTTGAAGAGAGTCTAACGGGATGAATTTCAAGAAATATTTTTTTACCGTCGTTTCCATTCTCATCTTCTTTCTGGTTGTTTTTTTATCCGCGGTTTTTTTACGCTATCATTCTTGGAGCACCGATCCTCGCCCCGCGGAAAAGCTGGCGGCTTATTTTTCGCGCATTACGAAGAGTGATTTTCAATATAAGTCTTTGGAATGGCGGCTTTTGCCTTTTCCTGCGGCTCGTTTTTCTGAGCCCGTTTTTAAATTTAAAAGTGATTTGCATCATGAGCTCAAAGCGCGTTCATTAGTTTTAAATCTTGATCTAGTGAAGCTCCTCTTTGGAGATTTTGGGTTTTCTGAGCTTCATCTCAGCGAGGGAGAGTGGCATGGCCAGATTGACGCGCCTAAGGGGGTGCATAATTTTGTGGTCGAGCATATTGACCTGAAAACTTCTGCGCTTTTGTCGGATCGGCCCGTAAAAATTTATATGAGCGGAGATACCGGCGGCCGGAGGAAAGCGGTTGTCATTCACGGCGATTTAAAATTACCGCCGCTTGAAGAGCCGCGTCTAGATAGTTTGGGTTTCGAAGTTCAGGTTTTAACGCGTAATTTTAAGTTTGAAGACAGTCCGGAATGGGAATTTTTAGGCTGGATTCCAAGCTCGGGGCTTTCTGACTTTTTAATTGAATTAAAACATGAGCCCATGAGTGATCGTGTTGATTTTTCGGGTGATGCGGGACTGCATGAACTTTCTTTCCGCTCCGCAGATCAGGCCAAAGCAGTGCCGTATAAAGTCGGAAATTTGCAGGTTAAATTTGCGGGGTATTTCAGTCCGAAGACGGATGAATTAAAATTTACGCATTGTTCCGCCGCGTTGCCTTTCTCACAATTTAATCTTCAAGGCGCTTATCTCCCGCATCGCCGTGAATTCCGTTCGATGACGTTTAGTTTTTCAAATGTCAAATTGGATGACTTGCCGTCTTATTTCCCGGATATGAAAAACCGAATTCCTTACTTTATCGGATTTTCAGGACAAACGGACTTGAGTTTTTCACTTAATGGATTTCCGAATCATTTAAAAATTTACGGTGATTTCGATTTGACGCATACCTTGTTTACTTACGGGCGCTTCTTTCAAAAAGCCAAGGAAAAACCATTTCGCATCAAGACCGACTTTGATTGGGCGGCGCAGCTGTTGTCCGGAGAGTTTTCGGGCAGTCTTGATAACCTGACATTTAAAGGCAATCTTCCGGAGTGGCGGCCATCGGGGGCCATGAAAATTAATTTTATTACGAATGCTTTTGCCGCCGATCAACTGCCCGGGTTTGTGCCCTTTTTGTCGAGTTATGAGTTAGGCGGAACCATGAAACTTTTTGCGAACTTTGACGGTAATTTACAAAGCACCGCTCCTTTTCAAAAAATGTTTCATTTAAATATGCAAGAGGGCCGTATTTTAAGAAAAGGCACTGGTTCGGGCTTTAAAGATTTGGACTTGGATTTGGACTTTGGCCCGTTATTGATGGAAGTCAAGGCGCCGCGGTTTTCGGTGGGGGGATCATTTTTTGAAGGTGCGCTGAAAGGAATTCATCCTGAAAAGGATCCGAAGTGGGAAGGGCATTTGACCTCCCAAAAATTGATTGCCGCTAGTGTTTGGAAGGAATGGAAAGAATTTTGGGGCGGTGAAAATGCGGCCTGGCTTGAGCGCCTGCATCCGTGGCTTCAAAAAATGATTTTGAGCGAGGATCCTTATGAGTCAGTAAAAGCAGATTTTTCATCGGAAAATAATGCTTCTCAGATTCATTCGCTTGAGGCCAAGGCTTTTGACGGGCAGTTGTCCGGATCCGTCTCTGTTCAGACGGTCGATCAAGGCCAAAAAACTGAACTAAAAATGAATGGCGCGGGGATGGATGCGGCCCGCTTGTTTAAGCTTTTGGGCGCTACGCAGCCCGCCTTAGAAGGCCGGGTGGATTGGAAGGCTGAATTGGAAGGCTCGCCGGCTTCAGGTCATACGGATTGGTCGGGGCCGATTTCGCTTTCGATAAAAAATGGTTTCTTAAATCACTTTGGTTATGTTCAGGCTTTTGAACAGATGGAAACTTTAAAGAAGGCGTCTTCAGAAGGCAGCGACCGGTTGGCTTTTAAATTTTTGAACGTCGAGGGTCATGTTGAAAATGAACGATTTAAAGCCAGTCAGGTTAATTTTGAAAATGAACAAATTCAAGTTGAGGGTGAAGGCGAGGTAACCGGCGACGGCATCTTGAATTTCCGGTTAAAAACTCATCTTGAGGCGGGATACTTCCGGCAGCTTTTTCCAAAACGCGCGGATGATTTTATTTCCGGGCAGGATAAATTTTTTGGCCCTATCACTTTGCTTGCGTCCGGTCCGTTGGATGGTTTGAATGTTAAGCCGGATCCGCAGTCGGTTGCCGAATTAGCAAGCTGGTATGCGCATAAAAAGACCGAGTCCCTCTCGAAGTATCTGTAACATTTAGGTTCTGGGCGGAACGCCCAACCACCGGTCCTCAACTCTAATATTTAATCAAGCTTCCCTGATAGAGCCATTTGCTGCTTTGCGTTTGAGCGAAGCTCAGAGCAAAAATTATAGCCGGAATTTTTTCCGCAGTTTGATGACGAGATTCCTAGCAGCTTTTAAATGAAGCCGCAAGTTAAGGAGTAGAGCGACATAACTTGCATGGCGGAATTTATACCGAGCGGCGGTAGCCAAAATGCTCGGCATGTACCCAGACTAGCAATTCTTTATAATTTGAATCGCTTTCTCAATTTAAGTACTAGCATTCTCGCTGCTTTTTCTTCCGCTTCTTTTCTGGATCTTGCCACTGCTTTGGCGCGTTTCTGTCCATCGATCCAGGCGACAACCTGAATTCCCTTGGCGACCTGTGAGCTGTCATATTGAGGCAGTTTTTTCCAGTGTTTCTGGCTGATTTCTTGAAGCGTGCTTTTTGGATTGGGATCAAGCCGGAAAAGTTTTTTAATGTCAAAGTATTCGTCAAAGTGCGTGAGAATAAAATTTTCCGCGGCTTTTTTTCCGCGGTCAAAATAAATGGCGGCGATTAAAGATTCAAAAACATCCGCCAGCACCTTTGCTTTCAGAAAAGACGGGGAGGACTTTTTAAATCCGCGCCCAAGCCGCATAAATTTATTCAGTTTCAGGTCTCGCGCGATTTTAATTAGGATTCTGCGTGAAACGAGCGTGGACCGGAGACGGCTCAAAAGTCCTTCGTCGGCATCCTTAAATGTTTGATAAATTTTTCTGCAAACCACTTCGTTGAGAATGGCATCACCGAGAAACTCCATGCGGTCAAAATGATCCAATCCCGGAATCGGGTTTTCATAACGAAATGACGGGTGAGTTAAAGCGGACTCGTAACCGTACGGTTTTTTAATTTTGAGCCCCAAGGTTTTTTCAAGCGCCTTGAAATCAATGGGGCGAATCGTGCGTGTTGCCATGGGGCGGTAAACTAAAGGCTTTTGGGCATTGTGTCAATGTGTCAAATTGCGTCAGTTTTTGGCTTCTTGTCTCTTGTTCGAAGCCGTTCGTCCCCTTATAATACCTCTTCATTTTTAAGGGGCTAAAAGGCTTGGTTTTATGAGTACAAAGAAAGCATCAGTTATTGGGGCAACGGGTTACGTCGGCGTTGAGCTGACGCGGTTTTTATTAAGGCACCCGCATGTCCAAATTTCAAGGCTGACGACCAGCCAGCCGCAAGGTGTTCCGATGCAGACCCTTTTACCTGAAATTCATGCCGCTGCCGCACATCAGGTTGTTCCTTATAACAAAGAAGATGTGATTAAAAACTCGGATGTGGTTTTTCTTTGCCTTCCGCATACCGAGGCGATGCAGCATGCCGCGGCTTTTCTGGAAGCGGGGAAGACGGTCATTGATTTATCCGCTGACTTCCGGCTTAAGAATCCGGCGGAATATCCCGTTTGGTATGGCGTTGAGCATTTATCACCAGACCTGTTGAAGAAATCCGTTTACGGTTTGTGCGAATTTTACCGCGATGCCGTTAAAAAAGCAGATTTGATCGCGAACCCGGGATGCTACCCGACAGGTTCATTACTTGCGTTGCTGCCGCTCGTGAAGAAAAAATTGATTCATTTGAACTCAATCGGAATCACCGCCGCATCAGGCGTGAGCGGTGCGGGCAAGAAACCTTCAGCTACAACACATTTTTGCGAAACGCATGAAAATTATTTTGCTTATAAAGTCGGCAAGCATCAGCACACGCCCGAAATTGAACAAATTCTTGCTGAAGGTGCGGGAGCTTCGCTCAAGATTGATTTTACAACGCATCTTTTACCGGTGAACCGCGGTATCCTTTCCACCATTTACGCTAAAAAAGCTGCGGGCGTGCACGAAGGGCAAATCCGCGCGGCTTACGAAGAGTTTTATGGCAAGAGCTTGTTTGTCCGGTTTAAAAAGAGCGGAGAATACCCCGCGTTGAAAGACGTGCAGCATTCTAATTTTTGCGATATCGGCGTGCTTGTGAATCCGCGTACGGATACGGTCACGGTCATTTCAGCGATTGATAATTTAGTAAAAGGTGCCGCGGGCCAGGCGGTTCAAAATTTTAATATTCGGTTTGGCTTCGAAGAAGGAACTGCGCTTTTATGAACAAGATGACGGGTATAAAACTTTTAAAAAATGGTTCTTTGACTTCCGCGAAGGGGTTTCTCGCTTCCGGCATGTTTTGCGGCATCAAGCGCGTATCTAAAAAATATGATATCTCCCTCGTTGTTTCAGAAAAAGCCGCGACAGCCGCAGGCGTTTTTACGGTGAATCGCGCGAAAGCATGGCCGGTTTATCTTGCGATCAAAAATTTGAAAAATGCGAAGCATATGGCGATTCTTGGAACAAGCGGCAATGCGAATTGTTTGAACGGCCTTACGGGTCAAGCAGCCGCATGGACATGCTTGAAAGCGGCGGCGGATGAATTGGGTGTTAAGACGGAAGAAGTTTTAATCGCGCAAACCGGGATTATTGGGATGCGTTATCCGGTGCATTGTGTGGAGCGGGCCATGCCGGAGCTTGTCAAAAGTTTATCGACCGAGGGTGGGCATGCCGCAGCGCGGGGAATTCTTACAACCGATAAACGCACAAAAGAAATCGGTGTTTCATTTACATTGGGCAGTAAGAAAGTAACCATCGGCGCGGCCGCGAAAGGCGCGGGCATGGTGCATCCGTACATGGCGACCATGCTTTGTTTTATTACAACTGACGCGGCGATTTCAAAACCACTTTTGCATAAATCTCTTAAAACTGCCGTTCAAACCACATTTAATGCGATTGCGATTGATAACGACATGAGTACGAATGACTGTGCATTTGTTTTGGCAAACGGTTTAGCGGGCAACCGTGAAATAAAAAAGGAAAACGCGGATTACAAAAAGTTTTCCGCAGCGCTTGAGTTTTTACTTAAAGAGGTCGCAGTAGGTCTTGTTGAAGACGGTGAAGGCGTAAAACATGTTTGCCACATTACAGTGAAAAACGCTAAGTCCGATGCGGAAGCCGCAAAAGCCGCGCGGCAAGTTGGAAATTCGATGCTTTTTAAAACTATGGTTACCGGCGAAGATCCGAATTGGGGACGTATTATCGCGGCAGTCGGTGCCAGTCAGATTCAATTTAATCCGCAGAAATTTTCTGTAGCTATCGGCGGCGTGCCGATTGTACGGGAAGGTGTCGTGCGTTTTTCAAATCGTCCCAAAGCAAAAAAGGTTATGGCCAATTCCCATTTTGATGTCACCGTGGATTTGCATTATGGAAAAGGCAGCTCAACATTTGTGACTTCGGATTTAACGCACGAATATGTCTCTATCAACGGAGCTTATTCATAAAACCGATGAAAAAGTCCATCTGCTGCGTTGCGTCCCTCGCTTCCTTGTGCGGCGTATTAGCTTATACGCCTCCGCGGTCGCTCGAACGCGCCTTGCATCTGAATCTTTTTGACCGGTTTTAATTTTAGTTATTTTAAGTATTGAGGATATAGATAAAGTTTATGGAAGAATTGATTGCAAAAGCCAGCACGCTGATTGAAGCGCTGCCGTATATCAAAAGTTTCCGGGGCAAGGAAATTCTTGTTAAGTACGGCGGGGCTGCGCTTCGTCACGGTGAAGTGCGGAAACATATTCTGCAGGATCTTGTGTTTATGCAGTTCGTCGGAATTAAACCGATTCTTGTGCATGGCGGCGGAAAACATATTACCGAAAATATGGAAAAGAAAGGTTTGGTTTCCAAATTTTTAAATGGCTTGCGCGTAACGGATGAACCGGCGGTGCAGGTGGTTGTTGAAACACTTGCCGCGATTAACCGCGAGCTGGTGAATGATTTGAATCACTTAGGCGGCAGCGCCGTAGGGCTTTCGGGACATGACAACGATATTTTGCATGTCGAGCGGCACACGAAGAACGGTGACTTGGGTTTTGTCGGCGATGTAACCAAAGTAAATATTTTTCATATCCGCCAGATGACGGATGCAGGAATTATTCCCGTAATTTATCCGGTCGGAATCGATAAAGACGGTCAAACTTATAACGTGAACGCAGACGAAGCCGCCTGCAATATTGCGATGGCGCTTAAAGTTCCTAAGTTGATGATGCTGACTGACGTGAGAGGCGTCATGCTTAATCACAAGGATGAGAGTACATTAGTGCCGACTTTGACTTTGGAAGAAACTGAAAGCTTGATCAAAAATGGCACGATTAGCGGTGGGATGATTCCCAAAGTGGAATGCTGCCTGGAAGTCATCCGCAAAGGCGTTAAAAAAGCCCACATCGTGGACGGCCGCATGAAACATCCACTGCTTTTGGAAGTCTTCACTGATAAGGGTGTCGGAACCGAATTCGTCCGTTAAAAGCTTCGGTTGTGGGGCTTTGATTTTTAATAAAAATAACTCTGTCGCAGAGAAGCTTTTAACTTAAATAAAACAAATGAAGATAACAGAAATCGAAAAATTATACGGGGAATACGTTTTGCCGACTTACCGGCGTGTGCCGGTTTGCATGGTCAAAGGCAAGGGTTCCCGGGTTTGGGATTCCGAGAACAAAGAATATCTCGACTTTTTTCCCGGCTGGGGCGTTTCCGGAATCGGTCATTCGCATCCGGACGTTGTGCATGCGATCAAAAACCAGGCTCAGAAAATAATTCATGTTCCGAATAATTTTTATATTCTGCAGCAGGCGAAGCTGGCGCAAGCGATTGTTAAAAATGGTTTTTCCGGGCGTGTGTTTTTTGGCAATAGCGGCGCGGAAGCAAATGAAGCGGCGATTAAATTTTGCCGGATTTATGGTTCAACCGGTAATGTTTCTGAGGGGACACGCAATGAAATGATTACTTTTACGAAATCATTTCACGGCCGGACGATGGGTGCAATGTCCGCGACGGGACAGGACAAAATTCACCAGGGGTTTTACCCACTTGTGGAAAAATTCACTTACGCGGAATTCAATGATTTGGAATCCGTAAAGAAATTGATTACGCCGAAAACGGTCGGGATTATGCTTGAGCCAGTTCAGGGTGAGGGCGGAATCCGGGTTGCGACGCAGGATTTCATGAAAGGCCTGCGCAAGCTTTGTGATGAGAAAGATTTGCTTTTAGTTTTGGACGAAGTTCAGACTTGTATGGGGCGTACGGGAAAAATGTACGCCTATCAGCATTATGGTATTGAGCCCGACATTATGACGCTTGCGAAGTCGCTTGGTTCAGGTGTGCCGATCGGCGCGATGGTTTTAAACAATCGCGTAAAGAAAGAATTATTTGTTCCGGGTACGCATGGCTCGACTTATGGTGGTAATCCGCTTGTTTCGGCGGCGGCGCTGGCGGTATTCGGAGCGATTAAAAAAGAAAAGCTTTTGGCGCGTGCGGTAAAAATGGGCGAAGTTCTTGGTGTGAAATTGGAAGAACTGAAAAAGAAATATTCTGTGATTGAAGAAGTGCGCGGGATAGCACTGATGCGCGCGCTGAAGCTTTCAGTGCCGTCCGACGCTTATGCCGCGGAAGCGCTTAAAAAAGGTTTGATTATTAACTCAACACAAGGTGATGTGCTGCGTATTATGCCGGCACTCACGGTAAAGACAAAAGAAATTGAAAAGGCAATCAGCGTTTTGGATGAGGTTTTCCAGACGCTTGCTCAAAAAGGATAGGTTATGGTTCGTTCGCTAGTCTCAATCAATGAACTGAAACCGGAAACAATTCGCCGCTTGATTCATCAGGCGCGTGTGATTAAAGAACATCCGCGGGATTACCGTAAGGCGATGGAAGGGCATGTTCTCGGCTGTATTTTTGAAAAGCCTTCAACCCGCACACGTGTTTCTTTTGAAACCGCAATGGTGACCATGGGCGGCAGCGCGGCTTATATTAATCAGCAGGACGAAAAGCTGGGACAGCGCGAAGAAGTACGCGATGTGGCTCGGACTTTGTCGCGCTATTTCTCAGCGGCGGTGCTCAGAACTTTTTCACATTGGACCATCACGGAATTTAAACGGCATTTTAAGAAGCCGGTGATTAATGGTTTGTCCGATTTAGAGCATCCTTGCCAGGCACTTGCAGATTTTATGACGATTGAGGAAAAATTTGGTGATGTTAAAAACGCAACTGTCGCTTTTGTCGGCGACGGCAACAATGTTTTAAATTCACTGATGTTGACCGCGGCAAAACTCGGGACACATTTAAAATTTGCAACACCGCGCAATAACCGGCCGTATAAAAAAATGCTGGATCTCGCGAAAAAAATCGCTAAAAAATCAGGCGGAAAAATTGAGGAAAGCCGCGATCCCAAAGCCGCTGTACGGGGCGCGCAGGTCATTTATACCGATGTATGGGTCAGTATGGGCGAAGAAGAAATCCGCGAAATGAAAATGCGTGAGTTCGATGGTTTCGAGGTTAACCGGAAATTATTGAAGTATGCTGCGAAAGACGCGGTTGTCATGCATTGTCTGCCCGCGCACCGCGGCGAAGAAATCACGGATGACGTGATGGAAAGTAAGCGCTCGATCGTATTCGATCAGGCTGAAAACCGCTTGCATATTCAAAAAGCCATTATTCTTTATTTGTTAGGACAAGGGGAAATGTCATGAAGAAAATTACCAAGAAAAAAATTGTGCTGGCCTATTCCGGCGGACTGGATACGTCGTGCATCGCAAAATGGTTGAAAGACAAATATGATGCCGAAGTCATCTGCTTCTCTGCATTTTTGGGCGAAGTCAGCGACCCGAAGATTTTGAAAAAGCGCGCGAATGCGGCCGGTTCGAAGAAAGTTTATATTGAAGATTTGAAACAGGAATTTGCGGATGACTTTATTTTGCCGGCGCTGTGGGCGCATGCGCGCTATGAAGGCAAATATCCGCTTGCGACGGCTCTCGGACGCCCTTTGATTGCAAAACGGCTCGCGGAAGTCGCTGAAAAAGAAGGTGCCACCGCGGTCGCGCATGGCTGTACGGGCAAAGGCAATGATCAGGTTCGTATTGAAGTCGGTGTACGCACGCTCAGCCCGCATCTTGAAATTTTAGCCCCTTTGCGTGAATGGGAATTTAAAACTCGTGAAGAAGAAATTGATTATGCAATCAAACATAAAATTCCGATTGGCGCGACGAAAAAAAGCCCGTATTCAATCGATAAGAATATTTGGGGTATCGCAATTGAAGCCGGCATTCTCGAAGATCTTTGGCAGGAACCGCCTGAAGACGCTTATGTGATGACGCGCCATGTTTCCAAAACTCCGAAACATGAATATGTCACGATTGATTTTGATAAGGGCGTGCCCGTTAAATTGAACGGCAAAAAAATGAATTTCGCGGCGCTAATCGAAAAATTAAACGTGATCGCGGGCCGTAACGGTGTTGGACGTTTTGATATGGTTGAAAACCGGCTGGTAGGAATCAAGAGCCGTGAAATTTACGAAGCCCCTGCTGCGGAAGTTTTATTAAAAGCGCATGAAGAGCTGGAAGGCCTTGTGATGGACCGCGAATTTTTGCATTACAAGCGCGTCATGTCAGAGAAATATTCCGAGCTGGTTTATTTTGGGCTTTGGTTTTCGCCGCTGAAACAAGCAATGGATGCTTTCTTCGCATCGAATCAAAAACGCGTGACTGGTAAAATCCGTTTCAAGCTTGAAAAGGGGCATGTATTGCCCGCGGGCCGCGAGTCCAAGTATTCGCTTTATTCGCATAAGCTCGCGACTTATTCCAAGGGTGATGTGTTTGACCGTACGGCGGCGGCAGGATTCATGAAATTGTGGGGGCTCCCATACGAGGGTATGGGAGCAAAAACTAATAGCTCAAAGCGTAAAGGTTAAAGCCATAACCAAAAGCTTTTTAACCGATCGAAAGCCTTTGGGCTTTAAGCTATAGTCTTGAGTTTTAACCTTTAACCTTTGGGCTAAAATTTTTATGAAAAAAAGTATGAGTGAAAAAAAGCAGTTATGGGGCGGAAGATTTGAGCAGGGCATGCATCCTGCGCTGCAGGAATTTAGTTATTCCTTGGCGACGGACAGCGCGCTTTTTCATTCGGAAATTCGTGTCAACCGCGCTTGGGTCAAAATGCTTGCCAAAGCGAAAGTGGTTTCTGCTTCCGAGCTGAAAAAACTTTTAAAGGGTCTCGATAAAGTCGCCAAAGAATGGAATGAATGTCAGGCTTGCTGTGAATACTCTGATGTCGAAGATGTTCATTCATTGATTCAAATTCTTCTCGAAAAAGTCTGTGGATCAGTTGCGAAGAAATTACATACTGGCCGGAGCCGCAACGATTTGGTTGTGACCTCAACCAGAATTTATCTCAAAGATCAGGTTGCTGATCTGAAAGCTTTTATCACAAAGCTTCAGAAATCTTTAGTGGGGCAGGCGGATCAAAATTCGAATCTTATTATTCCAGGCCTGACACATTTGAGAAAAGCACAGCCTATTTTATTGGCGCATCATCTACTTGCTTATGTTGAAATGCTCGAAGAAGATACGGAACGATTGAATGACGTTTTAAAACGGTTGGATGTACTGCCGCTGGGTTCGGCCGCGCTTGGCGGTTCGGCATTGCCATTTGACCGCAAGTTTCTCGCAAAAGAATTAGGTTTTTCAAAAATTGCCGCGAATAGTATGGCCGCCACAAGCGACCGTGCTTTTTTAGTAGAGCTTATGTCTGGAATTTCCACAGTTTGGATGCATCTTTCACGTCTCGCGGAAGACTTTGTACTATGGAATTCAGAATTCTTTGGCTACGTTGAATTGGATGACCGGTTCTCGACAGGCTCAAGCCTCATGCCGCAAAAGAAAAATCCGGATGTGTTTGAACTCGTGCGTGGGAAAACAGGTTCCATTTTTGGGATTTTGCAGGCTTTGCTCGTGGTGCAAAAAGGTTTGCCGCTCGCGTATAACCGCGATTTGCAGGAAGACAAACCCGGAGTTTTCTTCGCGTTGAATGAAACCATGCTTGCGCTCGAAGTTTTAAGTTTAACGATTCAAACTGTACGTTTTCAAAAGCAAGCCGCGGAAAAGCAATTGGCGGATGACGGGCTGTATGCCACCGACCTGTTGGAGTATTTGGTGCGTAAAGGTGTGCTTTTTACCGATGCTCATCATGCTGTCGGAAAGATCGTAGCGTATTCGGTTAAGGCCGGAAAAAAAATCCGTGACTTTTCTTTATCGGAATTACAGGTTTTTGCACCGAAGGCGGATGAAGATGCCTTTTCCTTGTTCCATGCCGAAAAATCAGTTTCGGGAAAGAAAACTTTGGGCAGCACTAACCCGAAATTAGTTGGTCAACAGATTCTATATTGGAAGAAAAAGTTAAATTCTAATTTCTGAATTCCAAATAAATACAAAATTTCAATTTTCAAACCATCGCCTTTGCATTTTTGAATTTGACTACTTGGATTTATTTAGGATTTAGAGCTTAGTGCTTAGAGTTTTTTAGAACGAAGAGGATTATTGTGGATCAAAATTTTTATTACAAAAATAGTGAGCTTTACTGTGAAGGTGTCCGCGTTTCGGAAATCGTCAAGCAAACCGGAACACCGGCGTATATTTACAGCCACGCTGCTTTTACGGGCCGCCTGAAAGAACTGCAGCAGGCTTTTAAAGCCGTGAAACCGCTGATTTGCTATTCGATGAAAGCGAATTCGAATATTGCCGTATTGCGTGCGCTTGTGAAGCAGGGCAGCGGTCTTGATATTGTTTCCGGTGGTGAGTTGGAACGCGCGAAGCGTGCGGGTTGTCCGGGAGAAAAAATTGTTTTCGCAGGGGTCGGTAAAACAGACGAAGAAATCGCCGCGGCCATTCGCTACGGAATTTTATTTTTTAACGTTGAGTCACTGCCTGAAATTGACGCGATCAATGCCGTTGCGGCAAAACTGAAAAAGAAAGCGACGATTTCGCTGCGCATTAATCCGGATGTGGATCCGCGCACGCACCGCCATATTTCCACGGGTAAAAAAGAAAGCAAATTTGGAATTGATTTATTGCGCGCGGAAAAAGCCTTTCTTCGCAGAAGCCATTATCCATGGGTGCGCCTCGCTGGGCTGCATGTCCATATCGGATCGCAAATTGAAAGCGGCACGCCCTTCGTGCACGCTTTTAAAAAAGTAACCAAGTTTATTGCTGGTTTGAAAAAAGACGGCGTTGACTTGGAATTTTTGAATATCGGCGGCGGGCTGGGTGTGACCTATAATCATGAGAAGCCGCAAAAAGCCGCTGACTATGCAAAAAAAGTCGCGTCGATTCTCAAGAAAACCGGCCTCAAAATTATTATGGAGCCGGGACGTTTCATTTCCGCTAACAGCGGAATTTTAGCGGCACAAGTAATTTATGTAAAAGAAACGGACGTAAAAAATTTCGCAATCATTGATGCTGCGATGAACGATTTAATCCGACCCTCTTTTTATGACGCCTATCACCGGATTGAACCGCTTACCAGGAAAAAATCAAAATCAGTTGTTTATGATGTTGTCGGCCCGGTTTGTGAAAGCGGTGATTTTCTTGCGAAAGCACGCAAGCTTTCGCAGGTGAAGCGCGGTGATTTGCTTGCGATCTTTTCCGCGGGCGCCTATGGATATGTGATGTCTTCAAACTACAATACTCGCGGCCGCGCGGTTGAAGTCCTGGTTAAAGGCTCATCATTCAGTGTCGTAAAAAAACGCGAATCGGTTTCCGAGCTTCTTGCCGGCGAAACGATTCCGGCTTACTTACGCTAAGAATAAGATTGATGCGCCAAATTTTTCTTATTACCGGCGGCGACCAGCCGGAAAATTTTGAAAACGAGGACGCACTTCCCATGAGCGCCAAGCTTTTGGCTGAATTGGAAGCTCACTTGAAACCCGCTCAAAATCAAAACAAATTTCATATTCCCGCAGGCGAAGCCCTAGTCTTTTTACGGGATTTTTACGCGCAGTATGAGCTTTCTCAGCCGCAACGGCGCGTGAGGCTTCGTTTTGAGAAAGTTTTGGAAGGAATTCCTTCCGGCCAAACCGTTCAATTTGCCGTCGCGGAAGTCTCCGAACACCGCAGCCGCAGAAATTTAAACAAAAACTTAAAAAAAACCGAACAGCTGTATTGACACTACCCACAGTTGCTGTAATATTCCAATTCTGTTCTGTAAGCTGTTGAAAAATATCGAAAGATGTAAATGAAAAAAAAGTTTAGTGGCAAAGTCTTGGTGATCGGCTGTGGCTCTGTCTCGCAGTGTACGGTTCCACTTTTATTGAAGATGATCGACATGCCCGCAGAAAAAATCACGATCATGGATTTTGTCGATAACCGTACGCGCGTTAAATCCGCTTTGAAGCAAGGCGTTAATTATGTGATTGACCGCATTGCTCCTGAAAATTATGCCAAGCTGCTTTCCAAATATGTCGGTAAAGGTGATTTGATTGTCGACCTTGCGTGGAATATTGACTGCGGCGCAATTTTGACCTGGTGTCGACAAAATGACGTACTCTATGTGAATACCTCAGTCGAGGAGTGGGATCCGTACGGGGACGAAATTCGCGATGATCCGCGTGACTATACGTTATATAGCCGGCATATGCGCTTGCGCAAAATCACCGACCCTTGGGCGACTGATCCCGGAGCAACCGCGATCGTGGACCATGGCGCCAACCCCGGGCTTGTTTCGCATTTCACAAAACACGCGTTGATTCAAATTGCCGAAAAAATTCTAAAGACGAAACCGAAGGACCGCCGCAAAAAGCAGCTTGAGAAATTTTTGGAAGATAAAAATTTTTCAAAGCTCGCGCAGCTTACTGGCGTTAAAATAATCCATGTCAGCGAGCGTGATTCTCAAATTACGAATAAGCCGAAACAGGTCAATGAATTCGTAAATACCTGGAGCATCGAAGGTTTTTATGAAGAAGGCGTGGCTCCGGCTGAAATGGGCTGGGGAACACATGAACGCTTAGTTCCGAAGGGCGCCTTTTTTTATGATGAAGGCCCGAAGAATCAAATTTGTTTGAATACGCTCGGAATGAAAACCTGGGTGCGTTCATGGGTGCCGAGCGGCGAAATTACCGGGATGGTGATCCGCCACGGCGAAGCGTTCAGTATTTCCGACCGTCTCACGGTTTGGGAACGCGGTGTTCCGGTTTACCGCCCCACCGTGCATTACGCTTATTGCCCGTCTGATTCCGCGATCAATTCCATGCATGAACTTGAAATGCGCCAGTTTAAACTTCAAGAGAAACAACGCATTATGAACGACGAAATCATTGCCGGCCGCGACGAACTTGGCGTGCTTTTAATGGGGCATGATTTTAATTCCTGGTGGTGCGGCAGCTGTTTGACCATTGATGATGCGCGCAAAATTGTCGCAGGCCAGCAAGCAACTACATTACAGGTCGCGATTTCGATTACGGCGGCTGTGATTTGGATGATTGATAATCCGCGCAAAGGGTTTCTGATGCCGGATGATGTGGATCACGAGCCGATCCTTAAGATCGTTAAGCCTTTTATCAAGCCGCTGATTTCAGAAGCAGTGGATTGGACGCCGCTTAAAAATGCCAATATCAAATATACGAAATTTAATATTCCGCAGGCACGGCAGGAAGATGTTTGGCAGTTTACGAGTTTTCTCATTCATCATCAGGAAAGACTAGCAGTTCAATGAAATTTAAAATGATAATTTTAAAATCAATGCTCACTGCTGTGCTGAGTCTACTTAGAAAACAAGTTGTGACTCGGCTTAGCGACCCGCTAATCGGATGTTCATTTCACAATTGAAATAAACCATAGGCGAATATGAAAGAAGAATTAGCTCCGCAACAAGAACAGCCTCTGTCGCCCAATAAATCAAAAACATCGGCTTCCTTCGGTATTGATGATCTTGTCAGGGACATGCTGAAAAAGCATAAGACGCCTTTTATGCTGATTCGCCGCTCTGTGCTTCGCAAGCAGTATGAGCGTTTCCGCAAATGTCTTCCGGAAGTCACACCTTATTACGCCATTAAAGCCAATCCTTATCCCAAAATCATTAAAGAGTTTGTTGATTTGGGCGCAGGGTTTGACGTGGCGAGCGCGGAAGAAATGAAATTGGTATTGAAACTCGGCGCATCGACCAGCAAGGTCATTTTCGCGAACACGATTAAGTCCGAGGAAGATATTCAGGCCGCGAAACGCCGCCGCGTCAACCTCATGACGTTTGACAGCGAAACCGAACTTTATAAAATTGCTGAAAATTTTCCCGGGGCGCATGTTGTTGCGCGTATCAAAGTCGCGAATTTAGGCAGTGTTGTTCAGCTCTCGCTCAAATTCGGCTGCGATCCCGAACAGGCATTCTTTCTTTTGAAAAAAGCGAAGGCGCTTGGCCTTGTTCCGAAAGGCATTAGCTTTCATGTCGGCTCGCAATCGCGCAACGTTGAAAATTACCTCCAGGCGCTTGAGATTACCGCCGCGATTTTCGAAGAAGCGGAATCAAACGGCATGCCGCTCAAGATCGTGGATATTGGCGGGGGATTTCCGATTCAGCATTTTGACAATGAAATTGGTATTAATTTTGAACGCATGGCCGCGCAAATCCGTAAGCAGCTCAAAAAACTTTTCAGCAGCAATGTAAAATTTATTGCTGAGCCGGGTCGTTTTTTTGTCGGGCCTTCCGGAATTTTGGTGACCAAAGTTGTAGGCCGCAGTTTCAGAAATAACAAAAGTTATTACTATTTGAATGACGGTATTTACCAAGATTTTTCAGGAATGGTGTTCGATCATTGCAAATATGAATTCAAAACTTTGCGCCGCGGGCCCAAGTTCATGTGTACCCTCGCGGGGCCGACCTGCGACTCATTTGACACCCTGGCGGAGAACGCCGAAATGCCCGAGCTCAATTTAGACGATATCGTCTATGTAAAGAATATCGGCGCTTATTCCTCAGCGAGTGCTGTACCTAACTTTAACGGGTTTCCGCCTGCCAAAATTGTCCTCATTTGATCTTGTTTGCGTCGCTCGATAAAGCTCGCGGTGCGGAGGCATTTCAAGCTTTGCGTTCCTCAACGTACCAGACCGTACGCCTCGGAAAACTTCACTTCATAAGCCTTGTATCCAAAGCCTTTTGAGTCAAAACTCCTCTAAAAACACCATAAATTTTAGCTTAAATTGGCCTCTCAATTTGTTACAATACCCGTTCTTAAATGAGCGCATAACATGCGGAACGAAGTGAACGTAAGTTATAGACGCGAATTTATACCGGGCGCGTAGCTAGAAAGACCGGTGCTTAGTAGTAAGCTGCAAAGCAGCTTTCCATAGGAAAAAATGCCTAAGACAATTCGTTTTCACAAAATGCAGGCTTCGGGCAATGACTTTGTGGTAATCGATCTGCGCAAGCAGTCGCTTTCCAATCTCAAAGCATTTGCCGCCAAAGTATGTCCGATTCACACAGGTATCGGTGCTGATGGCGTGCTTGTGATTGAAGCTTCCAGGAAGGCTGATTTCAAGGCACGTATTTTTAATTCAGACGGTAGTGAAGCGGAAGCCTGTGGAAACGGGTTTCGCTGCGTCGGCCGTTTCGCACGCGATATTTTAAAGTTTCCCGCGAAGATGCAATTTGAATCCGTTTCCGGTTTGATTTCCGCGGAAGTTAAAAAAGACAAGGTCCGCGTCCAATTGGTTCAGCCCAAAGTCCTGCAAGAAAATGGTGCCCTTTCAATCGACAGTGAAAATTTCGCCTATGACTTTTTTAATACCGGAGTTCCGCATGTCGTTATTTTTTCGGAACGTTTAGAAAAGGCGAATGTGTTTGAATGGGGACGCGCAATCCGTAACCACAAAAAGTTTGCGCCCAAAGGTACCAATGTTAATTTCGTCCAGTGTCTTTTTAAAGCCGGAAAGCCGGCGGGTCGCGGCGTTTCTAGAATTAAGGTGAGAACTTATGAACGCGGTGTCGAAGATGAGACGCTGGCTTGCGGGACGGGCTCTACGGCTTCCGCGCTCGCGGCGATTTTAAAATTTAACATGAAGTCGCCGGTTGAAGTTTTAACGCGCGGCGGCGAAGCTTTGAAGGTTTCTTTTGAATTTGATAATCAAGGGCTTCCGCTCAAGGCTTTTCTTGAAGGCGGCGCTCACGTGGTCTATGAAGGAAAAATAACTTTATGAGAAAAAAGACGAAACTGCAAGGTTCGATGGTCGCGCTTGTTACACCGCTCAAAAATAATCAGGTGGATGAAAAAGCGCTCAAAGGCTTGATCGATTTTCAAATTAAAAACGGCACCGATGTGATCATTCCCTGCGGAACAACGGGTGAATCCTCAACCATGACGCATGAAGAGCATCGCAAGATGATGTCTTTTGTGGTGGATTATGTGAACGGCCGTGTGCCTGTAGTTTGCGGCGCAGGCTCGAACAATACAGCGGAATCACTTGGCTTAATGCAGCACGCCAAAAAAATCGGCGCGGACGGTGTTCTGGTCGTGACACCTTATTATAACAAGCCCACCCAAGAGGGCATGTATAAGCATTATGAGCATTTAGCGCGTAAAGTGGATTTGCCGATCATTCTTTATAATGTTCCGGGCCGGACGGGGGTTTCGATCGCGCCGGATACAGTGGCAAGACTCGCAAAAATCGATACGGTTGTTGCAATCAAGGAAGCGAGCGGCAGTTTGGCGCAGGTGGACCAGATTCAGCAGCGCTGCGATTTACCGATCCTTTCCGGCGAAGACTCGCTGACTTTTCCGATGATTATGTTGGGCGCGGTCGGCGCGATTTCTGTTACGGCTAATATCGTACCCAAACTGCACAGTGATTTGGTGCATGCCTCACTGAAGGGTGATTTAAAAAAAGCAAAAGCATGCCATGAAAAGCATCTTGATTTAGCGCAGGTGCTTTTTATTGAAGCCAATCCGATTCCGGTCAAAACTGCGTTGGCTTTAATGCGAAAAATTGAACTCGAATTTCGTTTACCGCTTTGCCCGATGGTACGCGCGAATGAAGAAAAATTAGCGGCTTCGCTTAAAAAAATGGGGTTAATCAAATGACACGGATTGTAATGGCCGGCGCTTGCGGAAGAATGGGGCAATCTATTTTGAGATTGGCGTCACAGGATAAAGCTTTTCAAATCGCGGGCGGAGTGGAACAAAAAGGTCATCCGGATTTAGGCCGCGATATCGGAGATGTCCTCGGTTTTAAAAAAACCGGCGCGCAATTAACCTGCGACATGACGACTGCGTCCAAAGGCGCGGATGTGATTATTGACTTTACGCACCCGTCGAGTTTGGATAAGCATCTTGAAGCCGCTTTTAAAAATAAAACCGGACTTGTTGTCGGAACCACCGGTTTGACGGATGTTCACCGCGCAAAATTGAAACTTGCTTCCAAGAAAATTGCGATTGTACAGTCTCCGAATATGAGCGTCGGCGTGAACCTGCTTTTTAAATTAACACAGCTTGCCGCGGAAGTTTTGGATGAAAGCTATGACATGGAAATTTCCGAGATTCATCATAAGCTGAAAAAAGACGCACCCAGCGGAACAGCGGTTAAGTTGCTTGAGATTTTAGCTGAAGCTAAAAAAAGAAATTTAAAGCGCGACGCGGTTTATGGGCGCGAAGGTGAAGTCGGTGCCCGTAAGCAGAATGAAATCGGCTGCTTTGCGCTGCGCGGAGGCGATGTGGTGGGCGAACATCATGTTTTCTTCTTCGGAGCGGGTGAGCGCGTGGAGCTTGTGCATCAAGCAACTTCCCGGGACGCTTTCGCCAAGGGCGCCCTGGTCGCGGCCGGGTTTTTAGCGAAGAAAAGACACGGGCTTTTCACTATGCAGGATGTGTTAGGGATGGCATAATACGCCGTTTAAATTTTTTTAATCGCCTTGCTTATATTGAATGAAAAAAAATCCTTCTAGTTTGATTGCCCTAGTGGGCGTTTTTTGTGTTTTTGCCCTCACGCCGAATCTTCTTTCGGCGCAAACCTCTTTTTCCGACAATTCCGATATAAAGTCGTCCGATCTCAATTTAGATAAAGAGTTAGACAAGGCTATGGCCAAAGAAGGCAAATCTTCTCCGACTCATGTCGCGGGAAAACCTGCACTTGAAACCTCAGCCCAATTGCACAAAGTTAAAGAAGCTCCCAAGCCGAATCTTTTCGCAAAAACATTTTTTGCTTCACCCGCGAAAAAATCCGAATCCATCGCGACTGATGTTCAAGGGTTTACTGTGGTTCACACTCCTTCCCGGAAAATGGACTCGGAATATGCCGTGATCACCGACTTTGGCGGCGAGGTAGTAAAGACCCGATATCTGAAAGGTCTCAAAACAATTGATGACGTGAATGACTATGTTCAAAAGAATTTAGAAACAGCGGAAGAAGGAAATGTTGAAATTCGCAAAATGAAATTGCCGGGTGAGGGTGGTCAAACTCTTTTTTGGGTGGGCGATAAATCTTTCACCAGCTTGGATGAGGCTAAACAATGGATCGCGAAAGTTCGCCAGCAGGTTGTGGAGATCGGCGGTAACTTTGATGAAATGGTGAGCGAGGCTCAAACGCCCGTTGAGATTGAAAATGAATATGTGACCCAATTTGACCAGCAAGATTACATTCCGAATCAGAAAAAAGAAGAAGATATGGTTTTGAAATGGGCCGATCAAATGGATCTTGGCGAAGAACTTTGGGGGCCTTTCCATGGCGATCCCGCGGGTGAGCCGATCCTGTGGCAGTCATTCGGTGAAACTACTTATCGTAAAACAAATCTTGAAGACAACAAATATAATAGTCAGGTCGCGTATTGGACTAACCGGGTTGTTTTACGAGGCATTCGGTTTCCGCTTAACACCTTGGACCCTTACCTTGAAACGACCGCGGTTATGGAAGCCGTCTCGGAAGATTATAAAAGCTACGCTGACTTTTTTGCGGGTGTGGAATGGCGGCCGCTCGCGCGCAATCATTGGCTTGAAAATTACCGTCCGATAGGCAATATCAGTATTTTAAAATGGATACGTAATTACCGGTTTTATGTTCAGTACGGTGACCGCAAAAACATCAAAGACGAAATTCAGGCTAAAGATTGGGATTATCAAGCCGGCGTGCAAATGTTTTATGAGTTTGGAGTTGAACTTCCGGATTTGAGTCAGCCGGCCCCCGAAAGTTTCCCCGAATATTTACAGGAATATGTTTGGGGTGAGTATTTCGCGAAATATCGTTACGAACGCACAAGCTTTTCCACAGACAAAGACTCTCGAGCGATCATTCTTGAAAACTCGCTGATTTTGGGACTTAAGATGCCTGGCATTCCTTTACCGGAGAATCCCGTAAACAATGAAATTAAACTCATGCCGTATATTCACCTCAATCAAACTTGGAATGATAACCATTCTTTTTCTTATCAGAACTATTATTATGTCGGCGCGGGCGTGCGCTGGATGCCTTTTAATACATGGCGGCATAAAGAAAACGAATGGCTTTCTAAGATTAAAGTATTTGGTGAATGGATTGCGATTGGCAAGACGCAATATGTGAAAGTCGACAGCTCAGAGAATGGCGACAATTTAGTCCGCAATGATTTACGTTTCGGCGTCAGCTTCGCGAGCCGCAGATACTAAATTAAAGAAACCCCCGAGGTTGTTGAAAGCATCTTCGGGGTTGTGTTGGCTCTGTCATCCCCGCGAAGGCGGGGACCCAGGTCAAAAATTTAAAACTAGATTCCCGACCAAGTCGGGAATGACAAATGAAAAAAGAAATTAAAAAAGTAATTTCGGGATTGATGATTGCCGCGCTCGTTTTGACGGGTTTGCAGCCGCATGCCTTTGCCCGCGCCATCATGGAGTCCTCGCCGGTTTCAACGGATCCTTTTTCAATTCACAATTCTTTGATTAATCCGGGCTTTGAAGGCGCTATCAGCAGCGGCTTTGGAAATTGGGATAGTACTAATGGAGTTACGCGTGTAACAACGCCCCCAGGACTTTTTACAGCCTTCCCTGAAGGAAGCGCGGCGCTTTCCGTTACGCCGGGAACTTTTACTTTTCAGGTTGTGGATCATGTTAAGCCCGGGGATGTTGTGTCATTTAGTGCTTTGGCATCGTCTAACTTTGCCATCGGCGTTAATGCGGCAGATTTGAAGATAGAATTTAAAAGAATTAATTCCGACGGTAGTGACACTTTAATTTCAACGGCGCCTCTTTCCTCCAATATAAACGATACAAGCGCTCCTGTTGGGAGTTATACACTTTTTACTGCTTCCGGAGTTGTGCCGGCGGGTGCGAATCGTGTTATTGCGGTCATTGAGACATCGGGTGGGGCGGCGGCGACTCGCGCTATTATTGATAAGACTGTGATTTCCATTAATCCGACGGCTTTCCGTGTCGAGCTCTCGAAGCGCAGTGCGAAGGCCGGTGATGTGGTTCCCGCGCGCGTTACTTTTACCAATCAATCTAATAGTACCTTTACCGGTGTCCAATTGCATACGGTGGTTCCCAAAGGCATGAATGTGAATCTCTCTGAGGTTCGTAATAATGGACAAGACGCGCATGCCACCGAAGGTTCGGTGATTATACCGATCGGGACCGTCGTTGCGGGCGCTAGCTTCAGCCTCGTGCTTCCGATCGCGATTACCGGTGGAGTGATGCCGGGGCATGTTTACGATCTTGATTTTACTTTGATGGATTCTGCGAGCATGCATGAAACCGCGCGCGAACGGCTTTTGATCGAAGAAGACCCGATGTTTGACCAAAGCACTGTGATCGGAAAAGTTTTTCATGACCGCAACCGCGACGGCAAACAGCAGGAAGGTGAAGAGGGCATGTCTTTCGTGAACCTTTACACCGAGCAAGGCATTATGGTTACAACCGATGAAAACGGAATGTACCATATTCCTAATATGAATCCCGGCCGCCATGTGCTTAAGATTGACGCGCATACTCTTCCCGACAACACAGAATTTATTACCGAAGAATCTTATTTGTTTAAAAGTACTCCGGGCGTGATGAATAAAGTTAATTTTGCTGTGGCTCCGCGCGGCAAGGCAGATTGGGAAGGCGGCAATCCAAACATGCCTGAGGACTTTAAAGGCGACCTCAATGTGCAGATTACGCAGGGTTTGGACACAGCTCCGCCGCAGCTTGACGTGAAGATGGAACCGGATGTTTTACGTTTGGGCGCCGGCATTTTAGAGCGTCAACCTCTTTTCAGTTTTGACATTAATTATCCGCATGTGGTGAAAAAGTGGATGCTTGAAATTCGCGATGAAATGGGCCGCAAGGTTTGGTCGGGTTATGGTATTGGAAAACCTCCCGCGGACGTGATGTGGGAAGGATTAACGGACGCGGGCGTTCTGATTCAACCCGGAATTTATTCTTATCAGTTTAAAGTAGAAGATGACAAAGGCCGGCAGGATTGGACTTTGCTCAAATTTTTCCGTGTCTTTTCAAAGGTCGGGAAAACCGCTGTCGGAGAGGATTGGGAAGGTTCGCGCAAAGAAGAAAAGGTTTATCAGGCCAGCCCCAAAGCGGATCCGAATTACCGCGAAGAAATTTCACCCGTCGGAAATTTCAATCTTTTTCAAGACGGGAAACGCAGCATTCCTTTGATTGCCAAACCAACCGTACGTGTACGCGGGCGAACACATCCGGGTTTTAAAGCGTATATCAATGACGCGCCGGTGGATGTGAATGATGAAACGGGCCGTTTCGATAAAGAATTTTACGTGAAGCCCGGTGAAAATGAATTTGTAATCAATGTCGTTTCACCGGAAGGGGAAAGCACGCTTTATACCGAAAAAGTGAAAGTTAAAGACAGTATGTTTTTCATGGTCGGATTGGGCGAGCAGGAATTGGGTAAAAATTTTGGAAAAGGAGCTGTTGAGACGGCGGGCGGCGATAAGCAGTATCGGGATGGTTTTTATCAGAATGGACGTTTGGCTTATTTTCTGAAAGGTAAGTTGAAAGGAAAATTCCTGATTAAATCGAAGTTTGATTCCGGCGATAAGCGTTCGGCGCTTTTTACCAATCTTGATCCCGATCAGTACTATCCGATTTATGGTGATAAATCGCAGATCAGTTATGAGGGGCTCAATACCGAATCCCGTTTTTACACGCTTGTAGAAATGGACCGCTCTTTTTTACGCTGGGGAAGTTTTCAAACGCAATTTGATGATACCGAATTAGCCAGCTATAACCGCACGCTTTCCGGTTTACAGGTTCACCACGAATCGCTACAAACCACGCCTTACGGCGACCCTAAACGCGGCTTTAAAGTTTTTTGGTCTGAAAGCAAAAATCGGTCAGCGCATGTGGAGCTCGAATCCACCGGCGGGACACTTTATTATCTGCGCGATCGCAATATTGTTCAGGGCAGCGAACAGCTGCATGTTGAGATCCGGGATAAACTGCAGGACATTTCCATCGGCCGCTATGATCTGAAAGAAGGTGCGGATTATGAAATTGATTATGAATCCGGCAGAATTATGCTCACTCGTCCGCTTTCATCGCTTGCCGCGCCGAACACGCTTTTTTCAACCGACCTGGCTGACGGCAACAGAATTTTTTTAACGGCTGATTATGAATATGTCGCTGGCTTTGATCCCGCGAAAGTCGGAGATCGCGGCGCGCGCGGCTATGTGCATTTGGGCGACCACATTCGTGTGGGCGGAACACTTGTTGAAGAAAAGCGTGACGCGGTGGATTACGATATGCGCGGAGTCGACATGACCATGAAATTCGGCCGCAATACGCGCATTATTTCGGAGTATGCTACGACCATCAATCAGCAGGGAGACCAGACGGTTTCTTATGACGGAGGTTTGACATTCGCGAATCTGGGGCCGCTTTCGGACCGCAAAGATGAAGCTCGCAGCCGCGCTTATTTAATTAAAGCTGAAAGTAAACCGGTTAAGAACTTAGAAGTGAGCGGATTTTTACAAGGCGTATCGCCGGGCTTTTCAAATGATACTTTGAAAAGCCAGGAAGGTTATAAAAAGTATGGTTTCGCGAGTCGTTATCGTTTGACGGACAATTTACACGCCAAATACCGCTATGATCATAATGAGATCACAGACAGCCTGCTGCCGTTGACTTCCAGTTCCGTTTTAGCACCGTATGAAAATATGAACGCGCATACGCTGGGCCTGACTTATGACGATGGCCTTTGGCTCGCAGAGACTGAATATCTTCACCGAACCCTTGATGGTCCTGACAATGAAAGCCGTGTTTCGCCTTCGCTTGAATCCGAAATTCCTTTTAATGACGGTGTGGTCTCCAAATTAGGATACCGCGTGAATGACAAATTCATGCCTTATGCCAAGGCACAAACTTCCTTTCATACGAAGGGTGACACGCAGCTTGGCGGCGGCATGCGCTATGAAGTTGCGCAAAATCTTTACGCTTACCTTGAACAGATGTTCGGTAAAATCGGAGATTCCACTTTATTTGGAATTGAAAAGCATCACGGCAATGGATCAAGCACTTATGCCAATTTAAAATCACTCGACCGTGGTATTGGCTACAAAACATTGACGACCGCGGTCGGCAGTAATTATTTCATGGATAACGGTTCGCGGCTTTATTCGGAGCGCGAAATCACGACCTACAATGCCAAAGATGGCTTTGCCGACATTATGGGTTACGATGGCAAGGCCGGTGATCATTGGGATTACGGCGGACGTTTTGAGCGCCGCCGTCTGCAGGATTCAACCACCCAGCGTTTAGATATTTTAGCCAGCAGCGCCCTTGCGCGCGCGAATGCTTATAACACCGTGGGCGCACATGTGGCCTACATTGGTACGGAACAAAGAGAAGGCGCGGGCGCGGCTCAGCATTATTCTCCTTTCGATAAACTGAAAGCACGCGTTTCGGGCGAAGTTCGTAAAGATCAAAATAACCCCAATCTTTGGCAGGTGGTAACGCGTGATTCCGTTGAATACAAAATAACCCGTGATTTAAATTTTATGACCTACTTGAATTCCGGCGTGACGCATTTAACAAAGCATGTTTTTAATGCTGATTTTATGGAGTGGAATACAGGCTTTGCCTACCGCCCGATCAATTTCGACCGTCTCAATTTACTGACGCGTTATACTTATGTTGAAAACAATCTTGATTATTTACAGTTGAGCGGCAAGCTGGATAGCTCGGCGCACATTATTCAGCTTGATGCGTCCTATGACGTGAACCGTTATTTTGAGATTGTTGAGAAGGTTGGTTTCAAGCGCGCGGTCGCGTCTTATTTTTCTGATGATGCCATACTGAATTCGATGCTTTGGGCAAACCGCATTAACTTTCACGTTACACGGAAATGGGATGTCGCGACAGAGTATCGCATCCTTTTTCAGGGGAATGCCGCGGACACGAAAAAACACGGAGCTCTTTTTGAAGTGGACCGCGAAATTTATGAATATGTGCGTGTCGGCGCCGGTTATGACTTTGCTAATTTTACCGATGACCTGAGAAAGGCCAACAACTACTCAAGTCACGGGCCTTTTGTCCGTATGACAGGGAAGTTCTAACTCGAGTTGTTTTCGTTCTGAGCTATTTCTTCTTGCTTCTGCGCATTGCACAACCAGCGAAGTAGCTCAACTGCGGTTTGCGTGGCACAGTTTTTTTGCTCTGTGCTTCACACAACTGCAATTTGCATTAATTTTTAAACGGAGGAACTATGCGATCAAAATATTTGGCCGGGACGTATTTATGTTTTGCGCTTGGCTTGGCCGCCTGTGCGGGATCCCAAAAATATCTTCCGATTGAACAAATTCCCGCCGGAAACAACGAAGAAATTCACGTTGCGAAGGCTTATGACTTTGTTTATCTGAATGTTTTTGATACGGTGAATGCTCTTCCTGACTGGGCTCCGGATAAGACCTTGAAAGATGAGGGGCTGATTCGTTTGAAGAACACGCAGTTTTCACGCTTTGATGACTCAAGCAATCGTGTTATTAATCTTCATATCCGCCGCGATAGCGCGCTGCAAACAAGCGTTTACCTCGATCCTGACTCCCGTCGTGTCATCGGCGCGGATCAAGTTTTGGCTGCGATCCGCAAAAAGTTCAGCATCCCGGCAGCTTGAGTTCGATTGAGCTGCGTCGTGTTTCAACCCATAATTTAAAAGGGTTCGACCTCCGGCTTTCCCATCGCAAAATTCATGTTATGACCGGTGTCTCCGGCTCCGGAAAATCTTCTTTGGCATTTGATACGCTGTATGCCGAGGGCCAGCGCCGCTATATGGAATCGCTTTCTTCGTACGCTCGTCAGTTTCTTGAAAAAATGCCCAAGCCGGATATTGAATCTGCGACAGGGATCCCTCCTGCCGTTGCGATCCAAGCCAAAAACGTTGTTTCCAACGCAAGGTCGACAGTCGGCACTCAAACCGAAGTGAACGATTATTTACGGTCGCTTTTTGCGCGCGTAGGACATTTGCATTGCCCTGATTGCCAAGGCACGGAAGTGACCGCCTACCAAACAGACTCTGTTTTAAACCAGATTTGCGGCGAAAAAGCAGACCGTTTGACGGTATTTTTCCCTTTTATGCTAAAAAAGAATTCAAAGAGTGAAGCGGAGGCGCTGGCCTCGGACTTTCTGAAACAGGGTTTTGAGCGCTTTTCCGAACCCGGCAAAGAATGGATTTCGATTCAAGCCGACAAGCTTACCGGGAAAAAAGTCCGCGAGATTGCCGTGCTTGTCGATGAGCTTGCAAATACCGCATCCAATCGAAACCGGATAAGAGAGGCTCTCGAATTGGCTTTTCAGGCGGGGCAGGGACGGGTAGGTGTGATAAGCGGGAAAGCCACGCAATGGTTTTCAAAAGATCTGCAATGCTCTTCCTGCCGCCGTATTTTTAAAAAGCCGACTGAAAACTCTTTTTCATTCAATAGTCCGATCGGGGCCTGTCCGGTTTGCCAGGGTTTTGGACGGGTGATTGAAACCGATTGGAATTTAGTTATTCCGGATGAGTCCAAATCAATTCAAGAAGGCGTGATTGAGCCTTGGACCAAAGCCAGTACACGCTGGGAATTAGGGCAGCTGCTCGATTTTTGTAAACGTAAAAAAATCTCAGTTAAAGTTCCATGGAAAGAGCTTGAACCTAAACAGCGTAAATGGATTTTATATGGCTGCGAGGGAGATGAGTTCGCGTCCGTAACCGAGTTTTTTAAATATCTCGAAAAGAAAACTTACAAAATGCATATCCGCATTTTTTTAAACCGCTACCGCGGCTATGCGGTTTGTCCCGCCTGCAAAGGTGTGCGGATTCAACCCGACGCTTTAAACGTATTTGTCGGCAGGAAAAATTTTGCGGATATTCAGGAAATTAAAATCAACGCGTTGGCGCTTTTTTTCAGAGATTTAAAGTTAACTTCTTATGAAACCGAAAGAGCGGAAGCGCTTTTGGATGAAATTCGCGCGCGCCTCGGCTTTTTAAGCGAAGTCGGTTTGGGATATTTGACGCTTTCGCGGATGTCGCGCACGCTTTCCGGCGGCGAAGTTGAAAGAATTCATTTGGCATCATCGCTCGGCGCTTCGTTGGTTGACACGCTGTATGTTTTGGATGAGCCGAGCATCGGATTGCATGAGCGTGATAATCAGATGTTGATTGGGCTTTTACGAAAGCTGAGAGATTTGGGAAATACCGTGGTTGTTGTGGAGCATGACCGTACGATGATCGAAGCTGCCGATGAGGTGGTTGATTTAGGGCCGCGCGGCGGCGAAGGCGGCGGAAAAATTCTTTACCAGGGCCCGGTAGCGGGGCTTTTACAATGTGAAGAATCGCTGACAGGGCGTTACCTGTCGGGACGCGAGACGCTATCACGTTTAAGCTCTGCGTTCGCGCAACCGCGACAACAGGCAAAGGCGATAAAAATTTTGGGTGCTTCCGCACACAATTTAAAGAATTGCGATGTTGAAATTCCTTTGGGGAAACTTGTCGTGCTTTCGGGTGTTTCAGGTTCGGGGAAGAGCACCTTACTTTATGATGTGTTGTACAACCGTTATCAAAAATACCGCGGCCGCGCCATTTCACAGGAAGACTTGGGAGCGGTGAAGTCGATTCGCGGCTGGGATACGCTTGGAGATATGGTTTTGATCGATCAATCGCCGATTGGGCGTTCCCCGCGGTCAAATCCCGTGACTTATATGGGTATTTACGATGAAATCCGCAAAATATTTTCGCGGCTTCCCGCGTCCAAAGCGCAGGGGTTTGGTCCTGGACATTTTTCATTTAATGTGGACGGCGGACGCTGCAATGCCTGCAAAGGCGACGGCGAAGTCAAAGTTGAAATGCATTTTCTTGCGGATGTTTATGTGCGCTGTGAAGCCTGCGGCGGAAAGCGTTTTCAACGGGACGTGCTTGCGATTACCTATCAGGGAAAAAATATCGACAAAGTTTTGGGAATGACCGTAACCGAGGCGCTGAATTTTTTTTCAAAGTCGCCCGCAATCGTGAAATCTTTGACGATTCTAGAAAATACGGGGCTGGGTTATTTGCGTTTGGGTCAGCCGACATTGACTCTTTCGGGCGGGGAAGGACAAAGGCTTAAATTAGCGAGCGAGCTGGCCGCATCGCAATCTTCAAAGCAGCTTTATCTTTTTGATGAGCCGACAACGGGCTTGCATGAACATGATATCCGCTATCTGATCAAAGCTTTTGACGAATTGCTTGCGCGGGGACATTCCGTGCTGGTGATCGAGCATCACATGGAATTAATTCGACTTGCCGATTGGGTGATTGATCTAGGTCCCGAAGGCGGAGATGCCGGCGGCGAAGTGGTTTATCAAGGCGACGTAAAAGGCCTGCTCAAATGCGCACGGTCGCATACGGGGCGCTGTTTATCGCAATACCTCCAAAAAACAAGTTTGAAGATTCCCGCTCTTCAAACGTCTTAATAGTACAGGGTTTGAAAAGCGGCTTTCCGCAAGGTACACTTAAAGGATGAATCTTTTTACTTCCAAGAAACATTTTTACATGGCGGGATATCTGTTGTTGATAGGTTTTTTACATGTGAATGCCATTTTGAAAGCGGAGGATCCGATTGCGGACACGCAAACAGAAGCCATTTCTTATGATCAAAAAATGGAACAAGATAAAGATGGAGTCAAAGCTCCGGCAACTCCCAAAATGATTTATTACGGCGGACAGGGGTTTTTAACCCGGAGTTCCTTGTCGAAATACGAAAATGAAATTGCTTCTGCTTCAAAGGGCAAGAAAAAAGAAAAATTCAACTGGTCCGATTGGTGGGAAGATAAGCCATCTGAAACTCAAACGGACACGGCAGAAATTAAGCCTGCGGAAACAGTTGAGCCGGAAATACTTCAAGGCACGGATTTGCCGGCGGCGAAAGACAGTAGTTTGGATTCACAGCAAACGGATATAAAAGAAAAAAAGACGGATGAAAAACCGGCCGGTTCGGCTCAAACCGTCTTGGAAGAAGAAAGTTTCCCAGGGGAAGAAAGTGCGGCTCCGGATCAATCTCAGCCTCCCGCAGGGGGGAATACGAAGGGTGACGATTGGTGGTAGAAGCAGTTTTGAGGGATAAAATGAGGGCTTTTCACGTATTTTATTCCAATTCAGTTTCAGACTCCAAAGCCGTTAATTCTTCAGGTAATTAAGGTCTGCACGACCTGGTCCTTTTTGATATAATCCTGTCTTTATTGCGCCTTCTTTTAGGTGCGTTTCTAAGGAGAACACGAATTTATGGTCATGAAAAAACGCCGCTTACAGCTTTTCTTTATTGAGCATGGTGGAACCATGGGTGTGATTGCGGGCGCCTTGGTCTTGATCGCGTTATGTGCATGGGGATTGATGAGCCTCGAAAGTTATTATCGAAATATTACTCTTGCTCAGATTCCGCTTAATTTTCTTTCGGTGATCGTGAATGCGGTTGTATTCGCTTACATCTACATGAACATGATGGGCCGCGGCTTTTCAGGTATCGGAAAGAAAGGTATTAAGGCCAATCAGGTTAATATTAAGTTTGATGACGTGGTGGGAATTGATGAAGCAAAAGATGAATGCCGTGAAGTTGTGGACTTAATCAAAGATCACACCCGTCTTAAAAATATCGGCGGAAAAATTCTGCGCGGCGTTCTCATGATCGGGCCTCCGGGCTGCGGGAAAACCTATATTGCGAAAGCAATCGCGACTGAAACCGGCTTACCGTTTCTTTCTATGGCGGCCAGCGAATTCAACGAAGTGTTTGTGGGTGTTGGTGCAAGCCGTGTCCGTCAGCTTTTCAAAAAAGCACGCCGTTTGGCTTATGGCTATGGCGGCTGCGTGATATTTATCGACGAACTTGATGCCATGGGGCAAAAGCGTACTTTCAGCCAATTTGGCAGCGGCGAAGGCAATACGACCCAAAACCAGTTGCTTGTGGAGTTGGATGGATTGGGTGGCGGTGCGACTGAGAATATTGTCGTCATCGGCGCGACCAACGCTTCCGAAGATATTTTGGATCCCGCGCTTTTGCGTCCGGGCCGTCTTGACCGCAAAGTTTATATCAACAAGCCTAATTTGGAAGGCCGCGAAGCCGTGTTTAATCTTTATCTTAAAAAAGTAAAACATGATTCGAGCGTCGACCCCAAACGTTTGGCGCGTCGCGCAATCGGTTATTCTCCCGCAGAAATTGAAAACGCGGTAAAAGAATCCGCGCTTGTAGCAACACGCAACAAACGCGACGTGATTACTTGGAGCGATATGACGGAAGCCTTGGACCGTATTGAGCTTGGTTTCAAAATTAAACTGACGATTAATTCAAGAGAACGTGAAATGACGGCTTATCACGAAACGGGTCATTTGATTATCACGTATTTGCTTCATCCACGCGACGATGTCTTTAAGGCGTCTATTTTGCCGCGTAAAAACACCTTGGGTGTGGTTTACCATGTTCCTTTGGAAGAGTGGCACACGCAAGACAAGGAGTCCTTAACAGCTCAAATCAAGATTGCTTTGGGCGGATTTGCCGGAGAACGCGTCAAATATGGAACATCCACATCGGGTGTTTCTTCGGATTTTAAATCTGCGATGGGAGTTGCGCATACCATGGTTTGGAAATTGGGTATGGGGCCGTCCAGCCTTGTCGGAGATTTTACAGTTGTGCCCGAAGGGCAATTATCGCGCGAAGTGGTGACTCAGTTGAGTCAAGATACTCAAAAAATTCTTACGGATTGTTTGAAAGAAGTAGAAGATTTATTGCGCAAAGAAAAGCCGTTGTTTGAACGTTTTGCCCAAGAATTAATTTCTAAAGGCGAGTTGCAGTATGACGAAATTGAGGCGATTTTTGCTGAGTTTGGGAAGGTCAATCCCAGAAAATTCGGCGGATCGGTTGCTTCTGCTGCTTCTGCGGACTCGAAGTATTTGCCGCCGTCTGCGCGTTAAGAACGCTGTTCTAAGCCGCATTATGGCGAATAAACAAAAATCAGTCCTTCGCAAAGTTGCGCAAGGACTGATTTTTGTTTTTATGCCGATTTTGCTACTTTCCGCGTGTTTGAAAAGTACTTATCCTGAAAACTACGTCAAAGAATCCATTCTTAAAATTCTTCGTACGGAATACAGCATTCCCATGGCCCAGGTTGAGATTACCGGGAAAACGATTCATCTCTACCTGCCTGTCGAACGTTTGTTTACGGCGGACCTTGATGATATTAAAGTCTCTTTTGTGAGAATTTTGGGCATTCCCGTAAAAAATGGTTTTGTCGTGTGGACTGCACGTATTCTCTCGGGTCCGCAGGACGGTTATTGGGAATTGCTGGCGAGAATGTATCACGCGGAGCTTCTCCGCTGGTTCAAAATGGATTGGGTTGAGACGAAAGCAGAAAAGAAAAAAATCGAAAAAATTCAAGACGCGATTGAACTTCACCCCGAAGTTCAGGATGAGATCGGTCAAATGTTGTTCGCGGTGGCGCGCGTCGCACGCAGTACGGATCTCAAGCTTGATTTTTATGCCGCGCAAATTACAGACGTGAGATCAGGGCATGAATTTATTCTGCAGGGCTATTTGCAGGATATGAATCGCTTGCAGCTCATGGATATTTCTCAGGCCGAGTATCACAAGCGTATGCTGAAAGACACGCATGTGAATAACCGCGCACAAGTTCATTTTCCGGTGCGGAACTTTTTTTTAGATTTGAATCAAAAAACACGGGAAGACGTGCAGCAAAAGTATTTTGAAAAACTCACTTCTTTGGATTGGATGGACCGGTTCTATTTTAGAGACAAGAAGAAAAAGCTGTTTCCGGTTTCACAGATGACTTGGGAGATTGAGGATATTCGCAGCTTTTTAAGCCCCGCCGGCGGGCGTGCGTTGGTCTATGTAAAAACGGAAATGCTTTCGCGCACCGATCAGAAGACCGTAAAACCCCTGGAAGAAGAGTTTTTATTTGAAATTTTGATTCGGAGCAAGTCGGTTCAAATTTTACGGATCATTCCGTTCAGTCTTTTAAATGAGATGTTGGCGGGCATGCCGGAATTTAATATGAGCGAAAAGACATTGCAGGAAAATATCAAGACATGGCGTTCGGAATTTGAACCAAAAGAAATTTTTCTCGAAGATTTTTTAGCCAAACAAATGATGATGCGCCTTTACGATGATATTTATCAGGATGAACGCATCGCGAATACCTTTACCGACCTGCACTTTGAAGTCCGTTTCCGGCGTGAGCCCAAACGTGAATTTGTTTTTGAGGTGCGTCCAGCGTTAAAAGACCCGAAGGCCATTACTTCGGGCAGGCCTTTGTCGGAGCATGAGGACATGGTTTATTTGGAGAATCAATTTGTAAGCCGTGCGGCAGCCACTTTCCATAGTTATGGGTATAAAGATTTTGAAAATATGACAATCGAGCTTCCCGCTGAGGGCGAGAGGCTCATCGTGTCACCGGACCATTTAGAGCTCTTTTACCGCAAGAAGAAGCGCTTGGGAGATGTTTTACTGCGTGACAGTAACCCTATTCCGTCTGAGGAAACAGTTCCCCAAGGCAATTGAAAAAAGCCACGAATTTGCTATCATACGCGCCATGCTAAGCCTTAGTTCTCGCCAATCATTTATTCTTAACCGGGTTGTGGATACATTTATTGAAACAGGGCATCCAGTGTCCTCACAAGCGGTGGCCTATGCCAGCCCTTCGCCGGTTTCTTCCGCTACAATTCGTAACGAAATGGGTACGCGGAGGATACGGGCTATCTTGTTCAGGCGCATCATTCCTCAGGCCGTATTCCCACCGACCGCGGTTACCGTCATTATTTGGATCATGGCATTGAGTCTTGTGAAATAAAAGGGGAGCTGTCACGCCAATTGTCCGCAAGTTTTTTGAATCGTTTTAAAACTATGGAAGACACCCAGCCTTTTGCCGAAGAGATTACAGCCGTTCTTTCGGAGCTTTCGAGGCAGCTGGGTGTTTTGCTTGTGCCTGATACCGGTCCCGAAACTTGGAGCGAAGACCGGATGCAAATGAAGGCGCAAGGTTTGCGTTATTTATTGGAAAATCCGGAATGTCAGAACTCCGCGACGCTCCGTCCGCTTGTGCGTGCAGTCGAAGAAAAGGAAGCTTTGAAACGTTGGATCGGTGAGCATGCCTCTGAAGCAAATACACAGGCTTTTGTCGGATCGGAGCATGAATTTGAAGAACTTGAAAATTATACGATTGTGACCGCCCGTTTTGAGTCGGGCGCGCATGGCCCGTCAGGGGCTGTCGCGATTATTGGATTGAAACGCATGGCTTACGCGAAAGTTTTGCCGATTGTTTCGGAAATGGCCCATTTAATGGGAACAACTTTTCGCGCGATGCGTCAAGGTTAACGGGGGAAAAGCATGAAAGACAAAGAAACGGAAGATAAACTGAAATCTGAAAAGCAGACGGATGAAACAGTTGAAATTTCACGTGCCGAGCTTGAAAAGTTGCAGGCGCAGTTAGCCGAGGCAGAAGGTATGCGTGAAAAACTTTTGCGTTCTGCCGCGGATTTTGAAAACGCTAAAAAACGTTTGACGCGCGAACGTGAAGATTTTATTAAGTTCTCACAGGAAAGCCTTTTGGGTGATTTGCTGCCGATTCTCGATAATTTTGACCGCGCCTTGGGACACCAGGCTAATCTTGAGACCTTGGACGCTGAGGGACTTAAAAAACAGCTTAAATCGCTCATGACCGGTATGCAGATGGTGAAGAAGCAGTTTATGGATGTATTGCAAAGCCAGGGTGTTAAAGTGATTTCTGCATTGGGCGAAATTTATGACCCGCATAAGCATGAGGTGATTGAATACGTTCCGGGCGAGGGTAAGCCGGATGAAATTATCACGGAAATTCAAACCGGTTATCTTTTGCAAGACCGCTTATTACGCGCAGCGAAAGTGCGCGTGCGTTCCGCGGCTCCCAAGCCCGAAGCTTCGTAGATTTGACTATGGCGCAGAAAAGAGATTATTACTCGGTGCTTAGCGTTGAGCGCACCGCGACTGGCGAAGAAATTAAAAAATCCTACCGTAAAGTTGCGATGCAATACCACCCCGACCGTAACCCCGGCGATCATGCCGCCGAAGAAATGTTCAAAGAAGCTGCAGAAGCTTACGCTATTTTAAGCGATTCAGCCAAGCGCGCTCAGTACGACCAATTCGGCCACTCGCTGGGCGGTGGGCGCGGAGGTTTTTCCGGTGATTACGGAGACGTCGGTGATATTTTTGAAGATGTATTTGAAGGTTTTTTTGGAGGAGGCGGAAGACGCAATCCCAACCGTGCACAAAAAGGCTCAGACCTCGAATATAAAATTGAAATGACTCTAGAAGAAGTTTTGAAGCCGAAAACTTTGGATCTTAAAATTCCGCGGCTGGAAAACTGCAGTGAATGTTCTGGAAGCGGTGCCGCGCCCGGATCTAAAAAAGTAACCTGTAATGATTGCCGCGGCAGCGGACAGATTCGTGTTTCCCAGGGTTTTTTTAATATGCAGACGACTTGTCCGCGCTGCCGCGGAGCAGGCGCATTTATTGACAAGCCCTGTAAGCCTTGCGGCGGTGCCGGACGTGTGAGAGATACACGCAAGCTGGAAGTGAAGATTCCGGCAGGCATGGACCATGGAACGCGTCTTAAAGTAACAGGGGAAGGCGAGGCGGGACAAAATGGCGGGCCGCGCGGAGACTTGTATGTTCAGGTGCTACTCAAAAAACACGATTTGTTTGAGCGGAATCATGAAGATATTCATTGCGAATGGAGTATTCCGTACACAGCGGCAGTTTTGGGCGGGACAGTTTCAGTTCCGACGCTTGAAAAAGAGGCAAGTTTAAAAATTCCTGCCGGCACAGTTCCGGGAAGAGCTTTAAAAGTTGAAGGCGCCGGTATTCCGTTTGTGCGTTCGCCTGACCGTCGGGGAGACCTTTACATCCATGTTCAGATTGAAGTGCCCGAAAAAGTTTCCAAGCGTGAAAAAGAGCTTTTGGAAGAGTTGGCCAAAGAGCGCGGCGAGAAAGTAAAAGCAAAAAAAGGGATGTTTAGTTAGGTTCTGTCGACCTTTTTTATAAAATAGCGACAGGCCCGCATTGCAAGCAGTACAAGGAACGAGGGAGGAAGGCGCACCCGTGTGGTGCGTCGACGATGGAGTGACGAAGTAATGCTTCGCAATCCGTCCTGTCCCTCTGAAAATATCATTAACGGGTTATGGTGGCATGGTTGCCATTCCGGCGTTGTTTTCTCCTTGGCGTAGTGCATCGACTACGCCGTCGTCGTCACGCCTTGGACTGACAACCATGGCACTCATAACGCTAATTTACAAAAAAGGTCGGCAGAACCTCATGGAATATTTTGATTATCACACCCGCGTGATTTACCGCGATACCGACAAAATGGGTATCAGTTATTACGCTAACTATTTTGTTTGGTTTGAGGCTGCACGCACCGAATATTTCCGGGCTTTGGGATTGCCCTATACAGAATGCGAAAAAAAGGGTATTTTCCTGCCTGTGATCGAAGCGAATGCCAAATATATCGCGCCCTCGACTTACGATGACAAATTAATCGTTAGAACAAGCGTCAGTAAATTTACACCGAGCACAATCCGTTTCGAATATTTGGTTGTCAACGCCGCGACTGAAAAAATTCTGACGCAAGGTTTTACGGTACATGTTTTTGTTGATCGAGAAATGAATCCCTGCCGCGTTCCCCACGAAGTCGAATCAATCGTAGAGATTTATTCGCTGTTTGATTCCAAAAAATAAATTCTGCGTTGCAATTTTTAGAATGATGTTGCGGTTGAGCGAAGCTCAGAGCAAAAAAATATCTCAGAGAAATCACAGAAAAATTTTGACTGTGTGCCCGCACGGTGTTAAAGTAGCCGCGCTTCGAAAGACCTTGTCCCACGGGCTTTTCCGCGGGATACTATTTATTCTGCTCCGAGCTTTGCTTAACCGCAAAGTAATGGCTTAGCATGGACGAAGCGAATTGAAATTCAAAAGCGGGACGATGTTTGTTGCGCTCTGAGCCGCGGCTCAATCGCAAAACAAAAGGAAAGATGGCTGGAACCGAACGAGTGACTGTTTTGGGGGATGGAGGATGGGGGACAGCGCTTGCGCTTGTGAACGCGCGGCGCGGAAATGATGTCCTGCTATGGTCCGCTTTCCCCGAATATGCCGCGCAAATGAAAGAGCGCCGTGAAAATTTTAAATTTCTTCCCGATGTACCGCTTCCGAAAAATATTCATATTACTTCTGACTTGAATGAAGCGCTGCTTTTCGCCGAAATCGTTATTTTAGCTATTCCGACGCAATTTATGCGTAGTGTTCTTCAAAAAGTGCGGCCGCTCGTGCGCGGAAAAAAGATTTTTGTCAGTGTTGCCAAGGGCATTGAAAAACAAACCTGTATGCGACCCTCGCAGATCGTTTCAGCCGAATTGGGCGATGTTCCGCTTGTCATTTTAAGCGGTCCTTCGCATGCCGAAGAGGTTTCGCGCGGTATTCCGACTCTGGTTGTGGCGGCTTCCAAAAAAGTGGAATACGCGAATAAGATTCAAGAGACGTTTAAAGACAAATTTTTCCGTATTTATGTTCAGCATGATTGGGCCGGTGTAGAGTTGGGTGGCGCTTTGAAAAATGTCGTTGCTGTCGCGGCGGGAGTTTGTGACGGCCTTGGCTTTGGAGATAACACGAAATCAGGCCTTTTAACCCGCGGCCTTTTTGAAATGAGCCGTATGGGCGTAAAAATGGGTGCGAATCCGACAACTTTTTTTGGACTTTCGGGCGCGGGCGATTTAATGACGACTTGCTTCTCAAATCATGGACGTAATTTAAAAGTCGGCCGCGAATTAGGTAAGGGCCGTAAGATCAAAGAAATTTTAGATGAAATGGAAATGGTCGCGGAAGGCGTTGCGTCCGCGGAGGCTGTGCATGAACTTTGCCAACGCGAAGGCATTTCTCTTCCGATCATGGAAGAGGTTTATAATATTCTTTGTAAGGATAAAGATCCCAAACAAGCGGTTTCCGACTTACTGAGCCGTGACGCATACGAAGAGTGGAAACAGTACTAATGGTCCCTGAAAAACTCTCATCTGCTGCGTTGCAAGCAGCGCTTCTTTGTGCGGCGTATTTCCGTATACGCCTCCGCAGTCGCTCGCTTGCGCCTTGCATCTAAGAATTTTTGAGTGACCATTTAAAAGATTTTTTCGAACAACAACAAAGTCAGACGATGTTAATAAATAGCTTCGTTTGGTTTTTATAACAGGAGCATCAAGTGAATAAAGCAGAACTTACGCAAGCAGTTGCGTTGAAGACAAAATTATCTAAAGCTAAGGCAGCAGAAGCGCTTAACGCCGCTTTTGATACCATTCAAGCTTCCCTCAAAAAGGGTAAGAATGTTGCTTTGATCGGTTTCGGAACTTTCAAAGTTCGCAGCCGCAAAGCACGCACAGGCCGCAATCCTCAGACCGGCGCTGCGCTTAAGATCAAAGCTTGCAAGGTTCCTGCTTTTTCCGCTGGTAAAGCGTTGAAGAAAGCTGTTAACTAAGCTTTTCTGATTTAAGAGCCGCGCGCGGGAAACCGTGCGCGGCTTTTCTTTTGCTGTTTTTTTAGGTTCTGAGCTGTGCTCAACCGTATTAATTATTTATGAAAATTATTTTTGGATTAGGCTGGGCAGAGGGCCGCGTTAAAAACCATCTCAGGGCTTTTAAAGATCAATCCGCCGCTGAATTATTCGAAAAATACCGCGAGCGAATCGCGCATGATTTTGGCTGCGGAGCCATGCCGATGCCCTTTGAAGATTTAAAAAAGCAAAGTGGGCTCATTTGGATCTGTGAACGTTCAAAAAAAAGCAAAATGCTTGCGAGCGAAGAGTTGTCCGCCCGCTTTCAAAAAATTTGTGATTCCGGAACTAAGAGTTTAACTATTTGGATCGGCGGTCCCGACGGGCTTACTCCTGAACAGATAAACACGGTTCAAACAGATTTAATCTGGTCTTTTGGCCCGATGACTTTACCGCATGAGCTGGCTTCGGTGGTTGCGGCTGAACAGCTTTATCGCGCTGTTTCCATTCTCAAAAACCACCCCTACCACACGGGACATTAGGTATTTTTAAAGCCTGAAGCGCGTTAAAGGGCTGCCTGTTTAAGTTTTGGAACAGGGTCTAATTATGATATACTCTCGGCCTATCATCGGGACGTAGCGCAGACTGGCTAGCGCACACGCTTGGGGTGCGTGAGGTCGCAGGTTCAAATCCTGTCGTCCCGAAATTACTTCGCTTAATCAAATCACTCCTCGCTTCTCTGCGAAACTCATTTTAAATGAGGAATGATTTGACAACGCTTCGTTAGGCTTTGCTCTGCGCCTTTGGCACATCGCATGTTGGAATTTTGCTAGGCGCAAAATGGGCCGAAAAATACTTTTTTGCAGGTTCGTTCAGTCTTAAAGCCACTTTAAAAAGCACTCTTCCAGGCTTGTTTCACAGCTCTCAAAAAGGTATATTAAGTCGGTTTTCAATACATTAAAAGGGAGCCCCCACCTTATGCGGAAATTAGCCATTATCAGCCTCATTTATGCGTCTTTGCTTGTGACGACGGCAGCCTCTGCCAAACTGAGCTGGTTTAAATCACAGCCCAGGGCCAAAGAAGAAACGGCTCAAGCCAAAAATATTCCCACCACGGCTCCGCAAGTACCGGCACCGCCTGTTAACCTTCTGCCTGGGCCTGTTCCGGTTCCACCTCTATCGGCGCCGCTTGCTGCTTCCGCACCCGTTTCAAAGTTAGCCGATGCAAGCGAACTTGTTATCGCTGATTTTGATACCGGAGATAAACCGAATAATCTCGGCGGTGATTTTGGTGCTTGGAATAAAGACCCGGATGATTCAACGCAGCGCTGCAATGTTTCCTTTGAACCGGATGATGCTTTGAAAGATCCCGCTGGTTATGCCCTTAAAATGGATTATGATGTGGATTCTCCGAATCCGGCGTATAACGGCGTTTGGATGAAGCTGAACGGTCAAAATGCTTCCGATTACAAGGCAATCAGTTTTTATGCGCGCGGCGAAGGTCTGAATAACTATACAAAACGTATTAAATTGGAACTGAAAGATTCCGCAATGAATTCTTCACCGTATATTGTGAGCGGTATTACCGAGACCTGGCAAAAAATAGAAGTGCCGTTTGATCGTTTTAAAAAAGTTAAAGATTGGTCTTCACTTGGGGAATTTGTGATTGTATTTGATGACCGGAATTCAAACCCTAAGCAAGGAACCATTTTAATTGATCAAATTACTTTTGAAAAAAAGTAAATAACTGAAAAAATCCATAAAGCGGCGAGCAGGCTTCGGCTCGCCACTTTTTAATAACCTATGAATATTTTCATTTTTGCTTTTTTAGCGCTGGGGTTGATCCAAACGCTGGCCTTTTTGGTATGGCTCGCCGCGTATAAAATTCAAAAAACATCCATTGTGGATATTTTTTGGAGTTTGTTTATTCTTTCCGCTGTGATTTTTTATTTTTATTTCTCAAGTCCACATGCCGCATTTCATGTTTTTTGCCTCGGACTTGTTTCTTTTTGGGCGGTCCGTCTTTCGCTTCATATTTATTTTCGCGGCCGCGGCCAGGGTGAAGATCCGCGCTATCAAGCCCTTCGTGCTCAGTGGGGAAGCCGGGAAAAACAAAAAATGCTTATTTTCTTTTTTCAGCAAGGGTTTGCGGCCTGGGTTTTTTCAATTCCATTCTTGATTTTATTTCTAAGCCGTCGCTCCATTTTTGGGGTTTGGGAAGCCATCGGTGTATTGATTTGGATTGCCGCTTTTAACGGAGAAGCTATTTCAGACGCGCAATTACTGACATTTAAAAAGGACCCTCAAAACAAGGGACATGTTTGTCGCGTGGGGTTTTGGAAATATTCCCGCCATCCTAATTACTTCTTTGAGTGGCTTAATTGGATTGCCTATGCTTGGATTGCCATGCCGCATCATTATGGCGAATTGGCTTTGGTTTGTCCTATGCTCATGTATTATTTTCTGAATAAAGTCAGCGGTGTTCCTCTCGCTGAAAAGCAGTCTTTAAAAAGCCGCTCTGGGGAGTATGCAGAGTATCAACGCATAACCCCGCCCTTTTTCCCCTGGCTGCCTAAGAAGTCAGATATGCTCCGATGAGCTGTTTAGACTGGGCGATCGCAAAAGGCTATTTGCCCGACTCTGTCCTCCGAGCGGGTATCCGCTGGCAGTTAAAAAACCGGCTTAATCAACTCGACCGCTCTGCCGAAAAAGGTTTTCAGAGAAAATGGATTGAACAGCTGAAGCAAAGTCCGATTGCGATCATGACCGCCGCCGCGAATGAGCAGCATTATGAAGTTCCGTCTGAGTTCTTTTGCCAGGTGCTTGGACGGCACATGAAATACAGTTCTGGAAATTGGGCTGTACATGACGCGGACTTGGATGCCTCGGAAGAAGCCATGCTGCGCCTCACGATACAGCGTGCTGAAATTATGGACGGTCAGCATATTCTTGAGTTGGGCTGCGGCTGGGGTTCGCTTAGTTTAGAAATGGCGCGTAAATTTTCACGATCGCAAATTACCGCGGTTTCAAACTCTCACACTCAGAAAACATGGATTGATCAAGCTGCGGCAAATGAAGGGCTGACCAATCTGCATGTTATTACCGCCAATATTGAAAATTTTGATCCAGGGGCGCAATTTGATCGGATTGTATCGGTGGAAATGTTTGAGCATTTACGGAATTACGAATTACTTTTTGAAAGGATATTTAATTGGCTTAAGCCTGACGGAAAAATGTTCGCGCATATTTTTTGTCATCGTGAATATTCTTATCCGTTTGATCCGGACCCATCATCCTGGATGGCAACTTACTTTTTCAGTGGAGGGATTATGCCTTCCGAAAATCTTTTTCGGCATTTTGATAAAGATTTACGTGTAACCAAAACTTGGAAGGTTTCCGGGTTTCATTATCACCGTACTTGCGAGGCTTGGCTGAAGCGCGCCGACGCGCGTAAAGAATCAATTTTAGAGCTATTTGGCCAAACTTACGGCGAGGCTCAGGCGCTTAAATGGTTTAACTACTGGCGTGTATTTTTCTTAGCTTGCTCGGAACTATTTCGTTTTAATCAGGGGAATGAATGGTACGTTTCTCATTATCTTTTTGAGCCACAAGCTCAAAAAGAAGTTAATTATGAGTTAACGACCGGCATGGAGGCGGGCACCGCCTCTTGATTTGTCGCTGTATCTTCAGAAGACGGCACCTTTTTCTTGCCCTGCTCGCGCGCCGCTTGATCTTTCATCGAAGTTTCTAAAACACCTTCGCCCATATTGGGAAAATCAACCGGAATTGGAAATGTCACCAAATGGATCGCGCCGGTCGCCGTATAGAGCACGGTTTTTGAAATTCCGTAACAAAGACCTTCCCAGCTTTTCTTTTTTTCCAGGAAATAGCCGTATTTGACAGGTTCAGTAAAAAGGGAAGTCCAGCCTAAGAGAAGATTTTTTGCACCGAAAATGGCTTTTCCGCCAACTTTTTCACCGTAAGTTTTGCCTTCGGCCCAAGGCGATGTCCAACCGGTTTGAGCAGTAAGGATAATCGCAAAGAAAAAAGCTAAGAATTTAATTTTCATAATTTATTCGAAGTGGACTCCGCCATCTGGAAGAGGAATATCAAAAGGAGCGGGGAAGGTTGCAGTGTGAATGATGCCCCCAGCCGTGTATACAAAAGTTCGATAAACCCCTTTGACAAGGCCTGTAAAAATATTTGTGGATTTGTATTGATCCATTTCATAGGGAATAGCTGTCCAGCCTGCGGTAATATTCAACAACCCGAAACCAAGCTTGCCAACAATTTGGTCTGCCGTAGTTTCTTTATTTGTCCAAGCGCTGGCTTTGTAACTGTCAAAAGCGGCAAAGCATGGCGCTGAAGAAGCAAAGAAAGAAAGCATCAAAAGAAGCGGAATCATTTTTTTCATGTGGCCCCCAAGCCGATTTAAATTCAGAGATTATCGTAATCATTATCGGCCATAAATCAATAGGAATTAACCCTGTCTCGATTCGGCACGAGAGTGATTCGAATTGGCACAGAATGCTCCGGTTTTGAGCCTTTCCCCTAGATTGGTTCTGGTATGGAAGGTGATACTATAGTAACGGTATTTTATTGAATATTCAGGGGGATTTATGGATCTCAATCGTTTCACAGTTCAAGTTCAGGAAGCATTTTCGGCTGCCCAACGCAAAGCCGCGGAGATGGGGAACTCTCAAATTGATGGAGTTCATCTCTTTCTGGCTTTTGCGCAGAATGCAGAAGGTATTTTAAGTGCTATTCTTAAGAAATCTGAAATTAATCCAGCACTTGTAGTTGCTGATTTCGAGCGCGAGATTGAGCGCTTGCCGCGTGTTTCAGGCGGGGTTTCTCCCTCCAAAGTTTATTTGTCGGACGAGCTCAATCGAGTCGTGATTCAAGCGGAAAAAGAGGCGCAGCAATTTAAAGACGAATATGTTTCGGCTGAGCATGTTTTGCTTGCGGCGCTTGATCCTTCAACACGGTCACCGGCCGGAGCATTATTGATCCGTCATGGTCTTAATAAATCTAAATGCATGCAGGTCTTGACCTCGATTCGTGGTAGTCAGCGTGTTACTACGCAAGACCCGGAAAGCACTTATAATGTATTAGAAAAATATGGCCGTGACTTGGTGTCCGAGGCGCGGAGAGGCAAGCTTGATCCCGTCATTGGCCGAGACGATGAAATTCGTCGTACCATCCGCATTCTCTCGCGCAAAACAAAAAATAATCCGGTGTTAATTGGTGAGCCAGGAGTTGGTAAAACAGCCATAGTTGAAGGACTTGCGCAACGAATTGTAAAGCGCGATGTGCCGGAAGGTTTGCAAGATAAGATTGTTTTTTCTTTAGACTTGGGCGCGCTTGTGGCGGGAGCCAAATTTCGCGGTGAGTTTGAAGAACGCCTGAAAGCCGTTTTAAATGAAGTTAAAAAAAGCGAAGGCAAGATTCTGCTTTTTATTGATGAGCTGCATACCATTGTCGGTGCGGGCAAGGCCGACGGCGCGATGGATGCGGGCAATATGCTGAAGCCCATGCTCGCACGCGGCGAACTGCACTGCATCGGAGCGACAACTCTGGATGAATATCGTAAATATATCGAAAAAGATGCCGCGCTTGAACGCCGTTTTCAACCGGTGATGGTGGATGCGCCGAATGTGGAAGACACGATTTCGATTTTACGTGGATTGAAAGAACGTTTCGAACTTTATCATGGCGTTCATATCCAAGATCAGGCGCTTGTTGCGAGCGCGGTGCTTTCAAACCGCTATATTTCAGACCGTTTTCTGCCTGACAAAGCGATTGATTTAATGGATGAGGCCTGTGCTTTGATTAAAACAGAAATGGAATCAATGCCGTCGGAACTTGATGAAGTGTCGCGCAAAGTGATGCAGCTTGAAATCGAAAAGGCGGCACTCAGAAAAGAAAAAGATGAAGCGAGTAAGGCACGTCTCAAAACTTTAGAAAAGGAACTCGCTGACCATTCTGAAAAAAAGAAAGTTATGGCGCTCAAGTGGATTCATGAGAAAAAGGAAATTGAAGCTACGCGCGCGCTCAAAAATGAAATTGAAAAAATTCGGATTGAGATGGAGTCCGCGGAGAGAAATTATGATTTAAATAAAGTCGCTGAGTTGAAACATGGCAAGCTTCCTTTGCTTGAAAAGAAACTTAAGGATGAGGAAGCCCGGCTTCACAAAATTGAAAACAGGCTTTTGCGGGAAGAAGTGACGGAAGACGAAATTTCACAAATTGTTTCCAAATGGACGGGAATTCCGGTGACTAGGCTTTTGGAAAGTGAAAAGGCCAGGATTCTTAACTTGCCGGAAATTTTGCATAAGCGTGTTATTGGGCAGGATGAAGCTATTCAAGCTGTTGCGGATGCCGTCTTACGCGCGCGTGCAGGCATTAAAGATCCCAAGCGGCCTCTCGGGTCATTTATTTTCTTGGGGCCGACAGGTGTGGGTAAAACCGAGCTTGCGAAGGCGTTGGCGGAAGCTCTTTTCGACAGCGAAGAGAACTTAGTACGTATTGATATGAGTGAGTTTATGGAAAAGCATTCGGTTTCAAAGTTGATCGGCGCGCCTCCGGGCTATGTGGGTTATGACGAAGGCGGGCAGCTTACAGAAGCTGTGCGGCGCAAACCTTATTCCGTCATTCTTTTCGATGAAATTGAAAAAGCGCATCCTGAAGTATTTGATTTGCTGCTGCAGCTGTTGGATGATGGTCGACTTACGGATTCGCAGGGGCGAACGGTCGATTTTAAAAATACGGTCGTGATTATGACCAGTAATTTGGGTTCGGGCTATTTGATTGATGCGATTGCCGAAAAAGGCGACATTGATGAAAGTACGCGCAAGAAAGTGATGGAGGAATTGCGCCGTGCTTTTCGTCCGGAATTTTTAAATCGTGTCGATGAAACAGTTCTGTTTAAGCCGCTCAATAAAGATCAAATTTTTAGCATGATTGATTTGCTTGCGGCCGGTTTAAATAAACGACTCGAAGAGAAACATATTCAAGTTGAAGTTACTCCCGCCGCGAAAGAGTATTTTCTCGCACATGGTTATGATCCTGCTTTTGGAGCGCGTCCTTTGAAAAGATTGCTTCAGCGGGAACTCGAAACTAAACTTGCGAGGGCTCTTATGGAAGGCAAGGTAACCGAAAACTCGAAAGTAACAGTTGATACCGCTAAGGGTGAGCTTATCTTACGTTAAAGTGTTGGGTTATTAAATAAAAAATGAAGTTGTTTTACCAAGACAGATCAAAATGCCTTGGATGCTAGGCATAAACGAACGACCGCGGAGACATACGTGACTGGTATGTCGCACAAGGAAGTGAGTTTATAACGACGCAGACGGGGTATTTTCATCTGTCTTGAGCTGGGTTTTCCAGCGGTTATGCATCCAGCCCCATTGCTCAGGGTATTCACGGATAACCTCTTCGATGTCTTTCATCCAAAGCGCCGTGTATTTTTGCAACGCTTCGGCTGCATTGGTTTCAATTTTAGGGCGGATTACATTTTTAAAAATGATTTTGTAATGGTTTTTAGGCAAGCGAACCAAAAAAACACAAGCGATGGGTGCGTGGGTGGCAAGTGCCAGCTTAACGGGGGCAATGCCGGTATGCGCGGGCTTGCCAAAGAAATCCACGAATACGCCTTTTAACCCCGCAATATCTTGGTCCGGAAGCAGCCCGAGTGCTGCGCCATTTTTCAGGCATTGAAAAATCTTTTTGGGCGATTCGTTACGATAAATGAGATCAACGCCAATTGACGTGCGTAAATGTTCCACCCAATTTTGAAAATGAGGGTCGCGAAGACGGCGCGCGATTGCTTTGCTTTTAAACCCTTTCATTGCTGGTATGCCGCCAAGCAGCTCCCAATTGCCAAGATGGGATGTAATCGTGATTAATCCTTTGCCTTCCGCAAGCAGGGAACGGTATTTTTCGGGGGCATCGCCAAAATCAATAATTTGATCGAGTGAATAGTTTTTCCATTTAGGAAATTGAAGCACTTCAGCCGCGGTTTGGGAAAGATTTCGAAAAACATTTTGAGCAAGCCGTTGAATTTCTTGGGCTGACTTTTCTTTGCCAAAGGCTGTTGTGAGATTGCGAATCGTTTCTTCGCGGTGCCGCGGGACAACATGAAAAGCTAAAGATCCTAAACCCCGGGCAAAGCTTAAAAGCCAAGCGCGCGGTAAAATATAAAGAATGCCGCTTAGGCCACGTGCAAAGGCATAAATAAAAATTCGGTAAGATTTATGTTTTGCCATTTAGCGATTCCTGAGAAACGTTATCCGCTGGGTTGCAATCCGCACGAGATTTACGGTTTGTGCTTTGCGGCTGAACCTTTTTGAGGAACCTGCCAATCGAAACAAGAGACTATGCACGAACGGCGGTAAGTTTTTCGGTGGTGGTTGGAGTTTTTGTTCCTGGAACAGGAAACATGACATCGGAGCCGATCGTTCCGATAAGGCCTGTAAGGTAAGCATCGGAACTGATGCGTTTGATTTCAGCGCGAATCTTTTTTAATTTGGCTTCAATTTTAAGGTGGCGCAATAGCTGGGGATCGGACAAAGTATGTGAAAAATGGAGGAGCTCTTCCTCGTGCCGCTGCCATAACCATAAATCCCAATTTTGCTTTTTATTCAACCGGGCCTGATACCAAGTTGATTGCAATACGGTTTCGCGGTTGAACATTTTTCTAAATTCAGGGCTGTAACGGTCCATGCCTTGGTAGCTGCCGTTCGCCATAATATGAATAAGGGCCTTGAGCGGGGGAATGAGGGTATCGACGCTGCCATCCGCGAGATAATGCTGCGCAACCTGTTTGTGTGTGGTCATAAGGTTATCAATGCCTTCGATAAAAATATCGAGGCCTTGCTTTTCAGGCCGAAGCATCGCTTCAGGGAAAACGAAATTGGGATTATTGAAAATGCGTCCCAGAAAATAATGCACAAATTTATGAGTGATGCGATAGCCTAAAATGCTGGCTGGTATTTTCCTTCCGTTATAATCAAAGTCTTCGACTTTCTCCAGATGTCCTTCGCGGATAAGATAATTCGGATCCGTTTCTTCGGTTGTCAAGCGGCACCAAATTTCAGGCACCAGCAAGCTAATGTCATGATCGACGCGATAAGAAGGGCCGACATAACCCGCCGCGGAAGAAAAACCTGCATAGTTTCCCAGAATAAAAGAAAGCAAGGCGTTATTAAGATCGGCAGCCGGCGAAAGCGCATTAAACGGGCCTTTCGTTAAAGCGCCCTCGGTTCCAAAACCGGTTGTTGACGGTGATTTTCCGGTGACGCTTGAAATGAAATCCATAAAAAGTTCCGGGAGTTCCTGGTAATGGACCGGGTTATAAACCGCAAGCGCCTTGATGCCGGCTTTCGGTTCCGGAGGATTATTGCGCCTGCCGGCAAGAATCGCATTGACGGTAAAAGTCAGCGGCTTTGAAATGGGGATTTTGCGCGAGATGCGCGTCCCGATTTCACACAGATACCGAAGGCGCGGGTTGGTAATGTCCATACGTGTCTGTAAATAACGCGGGTTTTTTGACGGTTTGCCGTCAACTACACGCGGATGCGAGGGTGTTGACGCAAAGGCAGGCTCTTCTGTTTTCTGAAAGTCGCTCAACATGTTTTTGACGGCGTCGGTGTAACTGTCAAAACCGATCGCATCGTCAATAATTTCACTGACATTGGCGTGGGTGAGCGGTTCATAGTTTGATAAAAAAGTATTCGGGCTTGAAAGGTCTTGTTCGGCTTGTTTGTCATAACCGCGGTAAATCGCGTCATCCGGCCGTTGGAAAAGGCGGTATTCGCAATTTTTGATCACTTTAACGCTGGGATTTTTATATCGTGGATTGAGATGTTCAATGCTTGAGGCCGGAACTAAAGCTGAGGCCGTGATGTCATCTTCGACTTGAATTTTTTGAGCGGCAGTAAAATCCTGGCGTACGCGAAAGACGCGACGAGTGCCGTCTTTGTCATAACCTACGCGCAAATAACTTGAAACCAGTTTGCGTCCGTCAAATTTAAGTTCATGTCCGAGATAGCCATTCATAATGTCGACGCTGAAATGTTTGCGCCAATCATTGCCCCATTCTTCGCGCCAATAACATTTAATGAGGTAAGTTAAATCTTTGATGGAAGGGATAATGGAGTCAAGCCACGCATTGTAGTCATCCGTATAGTCGGGCGAAGGCGATAGCAGTTTAATGACAGAGCCCAGCGAGCGCTCCGGGCTCAAAATAGGTCGGCTTTGAGAACGGTTTTTGCCCGCGTCACGATAACGTTTCGTGAGGTCGTGATTTAGGATCGCCTCAACCATGTCGAGGTCTTGCGGTAAATTGGCCGTAAAAAAAGAGCTCGGAACGACCGCATCCATAATGGATTTTGAAATTTCTGATTTGCCGCCGCCTGAAACCGTGCAAGGCTTATGGCAAAGCGTGCCTTCCGGAGCCGTGCCTGTCAGATACCATGTTTTGCCGTCGATACGTTTGCGCAAATTAATTTTATAGCCCGAGGGCAGAACATAAGTGTGAAAAGCTTTGAGGTGAATGGTTTGCGTTTTTTCGCCGCGCTGCCAGCTGACCGTTTGATGGTGCATATTGAAACGTGAATCTTCGGGCACGTACATAATATCGGGAAATTTTTTGTCAATTCCGTAGCCGTCGGGCTGTAGATCCATAATCGGAGCGAATTGCCGGCTGATTTCTTCGAAAGTTGCCGGATTGCGGACAAGTGCCGGGCTCAGATCAAATTGGTCTCCCAAATCGTAGCCCGCGAAAGCAATCGCGCCGCCGGCATGTTCTTCTTCGGATATTCCGAAAAGATTGCAGGCATAGCTAATTTGCGTCTTAACTTCTTTTTTGCAATAACCGAAATAATTGTCGGCAATAATCGTAACAATAACGCCGCGTTCATCGCGGCAGGTGACTTTGAAAGCGGATCCATCGTTATAAAATTCATCCGGTTTTTTCCAGCACATGCCGTCACGTTTTTGGCGGTCAGTCGCGTCTTTTTCTTGCGGAAGGCCCAACTCTTTTTTCGTGATCTTGGTGAGGTGGGGAGCAAGAACAACATAGCCTGTATGCCCGCTCCAATGTTCAATGTCCAATGCGGAGTTATTTTCCGGTAAATAAGGATCACCCGCATTGCCAAAAATAGACTCGACGAAGTCGAGGTTGCTCACCAAGTTACCGGGCGCGACAAAACGGATTTCCATGGTTTTCTCCGGTAACCAACCCGGAACTTCGGGGCAAATAATAGGACGCATTAAAAGCGAAACAAAGGTTTCCGCCTGATCCTTTTGCGAAGAGGTAAAAGGGAGCTGCAGCATTTTGCGCGGCGGCCGTAACGCGGCTTCTAATAAATTGGCAAAAACTTTTTTAGGAACAGACTTCTTATCATCCGGAATCGGAAGTCCGCCTTCGGTGACATGAAAGACACCCTGCGTTGTGCGACGGTCATTCGCGGGATTGTGTAAAACACCTTGTTTGATGCGAAATGATTGAATAACTTCAGATTCAAAAGAATCGTTGTCCGGCGGAAGCGACATGGCTCGCGCAATTCCGTGACGATCAAGAATGAGAGTTTTGTGCGGAAGCTTGGGAAGATGATTTCCGCAAACATCTTTTAAATAATCATTTAAAAATTTTTGAACGCGCTCATCAGCCGGGCAAAGTGTTGAAGGAGGAA
>JAYTHE010000007.1:0-10134 GCA_043732705.1 Candidatus Omnitrophota bacterium
TGCTACATTTAACGACTCCAGCAATAATGAGAACGGAACTGTCGGTGGTGACGCAACATTTAATCAGGGCTTGCTTGTGAACCAAAGCATGGTGACGAACTTTGGAGATGTCAACGGAACAACGACGTGGAATACGGATCTTGTCTTTAATGGAATGAATTCATGGAGCGGGGATGACACGGGTATTGCCGGAACCAGAACGTTTACATTTAGTGAAACTAGCCAGAACGATGGAACGATTGCCGGCAATGTCACATTCGATGGAGCCATCAACAATGGCGGCGCTGTTTTAGGGAATGCCACAATCGCTTTAGGGGCGACATTGAGCGGAATCGGGTCCATTGCGAGATCAGTTACTAATAGCGGTGAGATTACAAATGGAACATTTAATGGAGCGGTTTCGAACTATGGCACAGGAGCTATTAGTGGGGGAACCTTCACAAATTCGCTAGATAATGCCGGAACAGTTACGGGTGGACTTTTCAATTTAAGCGGAAGTTTTACGCAAAGTGCGGGCGCATTCACGGCGCCCGCGAATATGATTGTAGGCGGAGATTTTAGTCATACGGGCGGAACATTTACAGCGGGAACCGGCGTAGTGACTTTGAATGGTGGGAATCAAACAATTTTTGGAAACACGGCCTTTTATAATTTAACGAAGATCGATACGACCAATGATGCAACTTCGCGGACATTAACATTGGCAAGCGGAACAACACAAACGATTATAAATAATTTGACATTAAATGGGTTTGATGCGGATGACAGGATTATTTTAAATGGTGCAGCGAATTTTGATTTAACCGGTGCCGCAACACTGGATGCAAATTATATTAGTATTCAAGATAATTCAATTCTTGATCACTCGAGCGCGTTGACATTGCCACTTAATCTTGCGAATTCAATTAATTTAGGCGGGACAACCGGCTGGTTTACACCCGTAGTTGCTGAAACAAATTCTACAACTGAAAATCAAATTATTCTTGGTGTGCAGGCAATCCAAAATGCTTTTGGCCTGATTTCGAGAGGAGGCAACCTGGGCGGTAGTGCTGGTTTTTCGGCATCTGACTTCTCAAATTTAAGCTTAAGCGTGTCAACGGGCAATAGCGGAAGCCAAAACTCAGGTGAGGCTGGTAGCGGAGAGCATGTTGCCGCTGGCGGCGAAAATGAATTCACGGCCGTCAATTCGAATACTCCGATATTTATTTCCAACGTTTTATTTGACGCACACGGCGACAATCTCCACGAAGCGCAGGGAATGCAAATTTCCGGCGACACCATCGAATTGATCTAAGCCCACAACCCTGTGCACATCCGATGTGTACAGGGTTAGAAGCCGGATTTTACGGAAAGATGAATCTGCGCGCGATCTTTGTCCGTGGAGTCATTTCCGATGGGATAGCCCACATCCATTTGCAAACTGAAATTATTTCCAAAATTGACGCGCGCGCCAAAGCCAGTTCCCATGAGGAAGCGGTTTTTTTCTTCGGTAGGCGTACTGCGGGAGCGGAAAGCTGTTTCTCCGAGATCATAAAAACCAACCAATCGAAAAACTTCATTGAACTTTTTATGGGCATAAGGAATTTCAAAATCTTTGGGAATCAAAGGAACGGGAAAATTAAGTTCAGCGGAAGCGACATAGCCCCGGTCGCCCGAGCTGTCCGACTCCGGATAGCCGCGCACGGAAGTTGCGCCGCCGGCTCGAAACTGTTCAAGGGATGCTAGCGTAACAGGTGACCACTGTCCTTCGGTTCTTAAAACAAGAAATGAGTTGAGCGGCATTCTTTGAAGCCGTGCCAGTGATCCCGAATAGTAGACAAAACTCCCGCCCGCGCCGTTGCGGCTCGCGTTCTGAGAATCTTTTTCAAGCGAACCCATGAATCCACCGATGCCAACATGCGTGTCCGCGGAGACAATTGTTTTTCCAAACCGGTCTTGCATGGAAAAACGGGGTCCTGTGCGAATAACGCGCATCCGGTCAAAATAGGTTTTGACATCCGCAATTGTTGATTTCGCGTCTTTAACTTCAAAGGCCGCGAACCAGCTTAAATTTAAAGCACGACGGCGTATCAAGGCTTGCGTAATACTGGGAGTGATTTCAAAGTAACTACCCTCGATGTCAAAAGGCCGCAAATCTTTTGTGAGGCGGGTTTTCGCCAAGCTCCAGGTGAGCCCCAATTCCGTGCCCGTTGAATGGATCGGCAAAGAGTATTGAAGCCAGGTTGCACGAAGTGCCGCCTGCTCGGCCATGGAAAACCCGCCGGTCAAAGTATCATCCAACCCTAAAAGATTGGTGTCGCTAAAGTGCAGCATATGACGCGCGCGGTTGGTAAACTTGGTACCGCGGTTGTTGAATTCGTAACTTAAGTGAAGCGGAAAGTTTTCTTTTGCTTGGAGCGTAATATCCGTGGTGCCGGGTTCTTTCCCAGGCTCAAGATAGGCTTTGGCCTGACGGTCTTCCTTTTCATTCAGGAAGTAAAGCGCGGATTCCAGGTCGCCATATTGAAAAGCACCATTCGATCCTAAATCTTTAAAGTAGCTTTGGTAAATACGGTTTTTAAACCAGTGATTATTTTCAACCTTAATTTCCCCGGGCCGGCCTTCGAGAATTTGAATAACAACTTCACCGTTTTGAATTTTTTGAGGAGGGAGATAAGCGCGCGAAATTAAATAGCCACGGGAACGATAAAAAGCGGTGATTTTTTTTATCGCATTTTTAAGCTCCAAGAAAGAAATATTTTGATTTTCAAATTCCGCGACAAGCCGGTGCAAATCTTCAACCGTTACGGACTGATTGCCCTCAAAGCGGATTTTTTTGATGAAAAACTTGGCTTGATCGCTCGCAGTTTCAACCGAATCCTTCTTTTTTTCTTCAACTTGTGGGGTTTCTTGGAGTCGGATTTTATCTTTTTTCTGATCGTTAAGAGTATCCACTTGCGAGGCAATATCCGCATTGGCCGGAATAATAGGGTCGCTGTCCGCAGCCCATGCCGCGGACGAAAGAATAAGCCCAAGGCTCAATTGAATTAAAAAAAATGGTTTATACATATTCAATCCATGATTATCGGCCTTAAAGCCGATAATCTCAACTAGATTGAGTGCAGGGGTTCAGCGTACAGGGCGAGGCGTTTTTGCTGAATATCTTTGTCGGCAAGATAATCGTCCAAGGTGGTGCCGCTTTTAAATGACGGCTTCATTTGCGGAATGAAACGAGCGCAAGTGAATTGCCGAAATTTATCCCGAGGCGACCCGCGTCCACGGGGAGACGAGGGATTTATACCGTAAGAGCTTCACCATAGAGGTGTTTGCGCTTTTGTTGAATGTCCGAATCGGCCAAATAGTCATCGAGTGTGACACCGCTCTTGTCAACATATCCCAGCGGCGTGATTTCAATGATGCGGTTTGCGACGGTTTGAATAAATTGATGGTCTTGGGTTGAAAAAAGCAAAGTGCCTTTAAAGTTTTGAAGCCCGTCATTTAAAGCGCTGATGGATTCCAAATCCAAGTGATTGGTGGGTTCATCCATAATCAAAACGTTCGCGTTGATCATCATCATTTTGGAAAGCATCATACGCACGCGCTCACCGCCCGAAAGCACATTCACTTTTTTTAAAGATTCTTCGCCCGTAAAAAGCATGCGCCCCAAAAATCCGCGGATAAATTGTTCGTGAGTCTCTTTCGAAAATTGGCGCAGCCAGTCAATCAATGAAAGTTCCGAGTCAAAATACTTTGTGTTGTCTTTCGGGAAATAAGAGCGGCTTGTGGATGCGCCCCATTTAAAACTGCCTGAATCCGCGGGAATTTCTTCAGCTAAAACCTGAAATAAGGTTGTGCGCGAAAGATCGCTGCGTCCGAAGAAAGCGACTTTGTCGCCTTTGCGGATTTCAAAATTTAAATTCTTGAACATTACTTTTCCGTCAATCGACTTCGAAAGCTTATCGATCGCGAGCAAATCATTACCGGCTTCGCGTTCCGCGGTGAAACCGACGAAAGGATATTTACGGCTCGAAGGCTTAATGTCTTCAAGGGTCAGCTTTTCGAGCATTTTTTTCCGGGAAGTCGCTTGTCTTGCTTTAGAAGCATTCGCACTAAAGCGGGCGATAAAGGCCTGCAGCTCTGCGCGTTTATCTTCGGTTTTTTTATTTTTGTCACTTTTTTGGCGCAAGGCGAGCTCGCTGGATTCTTTCCAGAAAGTGTAGCCGCCTGAGTAAAAAGTAATTTTTCCAAAATCAATATCACAAGTATGTGTGCAAACTTGATCCAAGAAATGGCGGTCATGCGAAACCACAATTGCGGTATTTTTAAAATCAGCGAGAAAATTTTCAAGCCACATTGCGGTTTCAACGTCGAGATGATTGGTTGGTTCATCCAAAAGCAAAACGTCGGGGTTTCCAAAGAGTGCTTGTGCAAGCAAAACGCGTATTTTTTGATCGCCTTCCAGATTTTTCATCGGAATACGGTGAAATTTTTCGATAATACCCAGTTCGCTTAATAATTTTTCCGCTTCAGCTTCCGCGTTCCAGCCGTCCATCTCCGCGAATTGGCTTTCAAGTTCCGCCGCGCGCACGCCGTCCGTATCATTAAAATCGGGCTTAGCATAAATCGCGTCTTTTTCCTGAATGACCTGATAAAGTTTTTTATGGCCCATGATGACAGTATTAACAGGGGTATATTCATCAAAAGCGAATTGATCCTGGCGTAGCATGGAAAGGCGTTCATTCGGGCCGAGAGAAACTGAACCGGCGGTGGATTCGAGATCGCCCGCAAGGACTTTCATGAATGTAGATTTTCCCGAACCGTTGGCCCCGATAATGCCATAGCAGTTTCCGGGAGTGAAAGCGAGATTCACATTGTCGAAAAGAACGCGCTGACCGAATTGAATTGTGACGCCGTTGGCTGTTAACATAAGGGGGAATAATATCAGATTAAAGCTCAAAGGGCAAAACTCATAGCCGTAGCCCAAAACCCTAAAACGAACCGAAGAATTTTGATTCCCGTATGAACACTCCCGGGGTTGTCGGTGCATCCCCGGGAGTGCGCGAAGCGGTTGCGCTTTGATTTCTGATTTTTGAATTTTGCTCTTTCTATGGTAGATTACCTGCCTATGGTTCAAAAAGTATTTCGATTCATTTCGCATGACATGTGGCGTATTCGCGCTAAAAAGCTGCCTTATTCGAAGTCCGTGTCGCTGCGAGCGTTACGGATTTTTGTCCTTTCCTTTAGTGAGTTCAATAAAGATAAATGCAGTTTGCATGCTTCCGCACTCACTTTTTTTAGCCTGCTTTCGATTGTGCCCGTTTTTGCGATGGCTTTTGGAATCGCGAAGGGATTCGGCCTTGAAACCATGCTACACGAACGTTTAGCCGCGGTGGAAGGCCAACAGGAAATTCTTCAAAAGGTTGTCCAATTTTCCGAGACGATGCTGCAAAATACCAAAGGCGGCTTGATTGCGGGCGTGGGCGTGATGCTGCTTTTTTGGTCGGTGATCAATGTTTTACAAAACATCGAAAAGTCATTCAATCATATTTTTGCTGTTAAAAAAGAGCGTACCTTAACGCGCAAGCTCGCGGATTACATGACTATCATGTTGATTTGTCCTATTCTTGTGATTCTCTCCGGCAGCGTAACCGTTTTTATTTCCACACAGATCACGAATATTGTTCACCAAACCGGACAAGCCGGAGCTTTGGTTGGGCCCTACATGCTGAAACTTTTAAGGTTTTTGCCCTTCGCTATTTTTTGGCTTCTACTTACTTTTCTTTATGTTGTGATGCCCAACACGCGCGTCAAAATAAAATCCGCATTTTATGGTGCGCTTGTGGCGGGAACACTTTATCAGCTGGTTCAGGTTCTTTATATTAAATCACAGATGGTGGCGTCCAATTTAGGCGCGATTTACGGGAGCTTTGCCGCGCTACCTTTGTTTTTAACGTGGCTTCAGCTTTCCTGGCAAATTGTTTTGTATGGCGCGGAGCTGGCTTTTGCGCATCAAAACGAAGAAACTTATGAATTTGAAGATGAAAGCCGCAATGCGAGTATCGCACTTCAGAAAATAGTTGGATTGCTCTTGGCCCGGACCTGCATTAAGAATTTTTGCGAGGGGAAAAAACCGGTGGAAGTGCATGCGTTCGCGCATGAATATGAAATTCCCATTCGCTTGGCGCGGATGGCATCTGAAAAATTAAAAAAAGCCGGCATTTTGTGTGAAATTGAAGATGATACCAAGCAAACAGAGCTGTATTATCCGGCACGCGATGTGAATGATTTGAGCATGGAATTTATTCTTTCCGCTTGGGACAATGAAGGGTCGATGGATTTAGGCGTGGAAGAAAAAGCTGATTTTAATAAGCTTAAAACCGCGATGATGCAGCTCCGCCAATCCGCTTCCGCAAGCCCTTCAAATTTATTGCTCAAGAGCCTCTGACCTTTGAAGCAGCGCGTCAGCCGGAAATACAAACAGCAGCGTCGCGTGATTGCGCATGCGGAATTCCAAAGAGAGCAAAATCTCCTCAAACATCAAACTAAATCCAAAGCTCATCTGAATTCGCCGATGGCGCCGCGTGTTCATGCCGCCACGCCTACGGTTCCACCGCAAATTATTTTTGAAGATCAGCATCTGGTTGTCGTCAATAAGCCCGCGGGCCTTTTAACTCAAGAAGATGTTTCCGGAGATTCGACTTTGGAGCAATGGCTGCGAAAACACTTTGGCAGGGAATATGTCGGTACCATTCACCGCCTTGACCGGAATACTTCAGGGATTATGATTTTTGCGAAGCGCACCAAAGCGGCAAGCCGCTTATCGGAAGCTTTACGCGAAAATAAAATTCAACGTACTTATTTAGCGTGGCTGCACGGAGAAATTCGCAGCCCCCAAAAATGGACGCATTGGCTTTTGAAAGATGAAGCCAAAAATCATGTGAAAGTTGTTTCTCAAAAAACACGAGATGCAAAAGAAGCGATTTTGAATTTAAAACCCATCCGTTACGCGCAGCTAAAGGGCAGTAAATTAACCCTGGCTGAAATTGAGCTTGAAACGGGAAGATCGCATCAAATTCGTGTTCAATGCGCCGCCAAAGGTTTTCCGATTGCGGGTGATCCGAAATATGGAAAAGACAATGACCAATTATTTCCTCGTCCCGCGCTCCATTCTTTTCGAGTAAGTTTCCCGCATCCCATGAGCGGCGAGATTGTTGGTTTTGTATGCCCGCTTCCGTCCGACCTCAACATTGCCTGACATTCTCTAACTGCTCCTAGCTCCCGGTTCTAGGAGTGGTAAAAATGGTTAGTTTTGTGTGTTTGTTTCCGTCTGACCTTGAGTATCACTTAAAATCCCGACTGTCTTCTAACCGACCCCAACCTCGGGAAGTGGGATTGGTTTGAATGAAATGATAGTTTTTAATATGTATTGATAGTTTGTTAAACAAAAAGATTCTAAAAACAACCTTTTGGTATTGAATTTTTTTAATCTATTCGGTACTTTTTGATTAGATAAAAAAACTATTTTAAAAAGGCACTCAGTGTGCCTTATTTGGATTTCTATGAAGCATGGTAAGACCATCCGCTATACAGCTTGGTTGACCGTATTAATCTATGTGATTACCAATCACTTGGGATTTTCCTTGGCGCATGCCGCGGAGATTGCACCGCCGTCACAGGCGCAAATCCAAACGATTGATCTCAACACATTGAAAGTCCCGGATCAATTCGGTGAAGTCGTTGAATCTTTTACCGGTAAATCAAATCAAAGCGTCATCCTGATTCAGGATGCGCATTCGATTGCTGATGCGCAAAAGAATATCGCGAATTTGATTACACATTTTGAGAAAAATTATGGAATCAATTCGGTTGCTTTGGAAGGCGCGAGCGGAGATTTGGATCCCCAGATTTTTAAAAGTTTTCCGGACAAGAAACTTTTGCGTGAAGTTTTTAAAACCTATCTCGATGCGGGTGAAGTTGCCGGGGGAACAGCTGCCGCCATTTTTGGAGATGCGGTGGCCGAATATCGCGGCGTCGAAGATTGGGAGAAATATCAGGATGGTTTGGCACTTTATTTAGCCGCGCTTGAAAAACAGCCAGCGCTCAGCGATCAACTGTCAGCAGTCAGACAAAAACTAAACGCGGAAAAAGAAAAGGCTTATCCCGAAGAATTAATTAAGGTGGATCGCGCTGTTGAAAAGTTTTATTCCGATGCGAGCGAGACTACTGATCTCTTAAAAGTTTTGGGAGCGATTCAAACTCCAAAGTCCGGCGGTGGTTTAGAAACGGTATGGAGAGAAATTAGCAAAGGACAAGAGACCGGAGACAAGGGACAACAGACAAAGGATGTTGAAGTTCGAGAAATTTTGGACCGAATTGAAAAATTTTTAAACACCTCTGTCATTCCCGCGAAGGCGGGAATCCAGGTGGCGCAGCGGGTAAAGCAAGATGCTTTGAAGGCATTCAATTTCAAAAAACAAGCTTGGCAAACGGGAGAAATCAGCACCAAGGCATTTGCGCTTTATTTAAAGGAAACCGCACAAAAATTCGGCCTGCATGTTGAAATGTCTTCCGAGCTGCTGGGGATGGTGCGCGAACAAAGACGCCTCAAAGATCTCGAAGGAACCAAAATTTTCCGCGAGCTCGAAGAATATATTGAAGCTGCAGAGCAGCAGGCCGGAGGCCGGAGTTCCGAGGTTCGAGAGTTACGGGAAAGGACCAAGGAATTAAGATTACTAACGAAACTCGTCAAACTTGAACTTTCGCGGTCTGAATGGGATGCAATCAAGGCCAGAGACCGGAGGCCGGAGGCTCGATACAAAAAAAATGCAAGTGCGGACGACTCCTCGGGAGTGCGTGAAGCGCTCTCCCGAGGTGACGTAAACGGGTGGTTTGAAATTGCTGGAATAAGTGCTGCGGATCTTGTTTATCATTTGTCTTTCTACGCCAATGCCGAAGAACGTGATGAGATCTTTTTCAAAAATATTCAAACCATGTCCAGCACCGGGAGGTGGACAGGTTCAACCCTCGGGCCTCGGGCCTCAGGCCTCGGGGCTAGTATTATGGTCGCTGGCGGTTTTCATGCCGAGGGTTTAACGCAAAGATTCAAGCAAGCGGGAATCAGTTACGTGCTTGTTATGCCCAAGATTAAACATCTTCCGGAACATTCCGCGTATCAATCGCAAATGCGCGGAGAAGTTTCCTGGAAAAATTATTTCGAAGTTGAAAATGGCCGCATTAATCTTTACAAAGCTTTTGTTCGCGCCGTTCGTGATAAATTAATTGGCGGAGACTCCTCGGGGGTTGCCCGCGGCATCCCCCGAGGTGGCGCAGCGGGTTCTTCTGATTTGCTACTACTAAAGAGTTGGCGCGATCAAATTATCCGAGATTTGTCGGATCAAAATAAAGTCGAACGGGCTGGACGATACACAAAATTTCTGGATGAAATTTTGGATCCGAAATCAGTAATCAGAAATCAGCAGTCAGATGACAAGTTGATGGGTAAAGTCGAAAAATTTATCAACGGTCTTTTTAGCCTTCAAAAGCAAAACCAATTCAATTCGCAAAACATCGCCAATCTTTTAAAAACAACTGCCGCACAAGTACCTTACTTTGGATCAGCCCTCGTGCCTTCCGCGAGACTCAAGCCCCGTTCCGAAATGCTCAAAAATTTAAATCTGCCCGTAACAGAATCAGCCCATTCTGAATCGCACGCCGCCCTCTTGCCTCCGGTCTCTGGCCTCCGGCCTAAAATTGCCCGCTCGGAAGCGCGAAAAGAGACAAAAATTGTTTACTCCAGCGACGATTATGATCTCACGAAAATAAAAGAATATTTTATCGAACATTTCAATGCGCGGTTTGGAGGCGACTGGATAGAAGATACAGAATTGTCCCCTGTTGGTTTGGACAATCCGGGTTACAACCAAACAAATAACCCGTTGAAGCTTGATTATGGATTTCGAGACGAGCAATTCACTGCAGAATTATTGCGTTATATCGAAGCGGGCGATAGGTCTAAAGCGATTGAGACCATGGTGAACCATAACCGTGATAAAGGGATTATTGTCACAGAGTGGGACGATATGCCGACCGTCGCAGAACTTCTTTTTGCCCCCGCAGCAGCCCCCCGCTTGCCGAGATCAATGCAAGGGACGAATT
>JAYTHE010000008.1:0-8238 GCA_043732705.1 Candidatus Omnitrophota bacterium
AAAGATTCAATTGGCCGTATTTGGCAATGTGGAACTATTCAGCTCGACTTCCAAATGCCGGAACGTTTCGGTTTGGAATATGCCGGCGCCGACAATAAACCCTCAAGACCGGTTATGGTTCATCGCGCTGTATTTGGTTCTGTGGAAAGATTTTATGGAATTTTGGTTGAACATTATGCTGGCGCATTTCCGCTCTGGCTTTCACCGTATCAGGTGCGAATTGCAACCATTTCCGACAAACAGCAGGCCTATGCTGAAACCGTGAAAGAGCAGTTGATTGCTGCCGGAATTCGAGTAGAATGTGACTTCCGCAACGAGAAGATAGGATTTAAAATCCGCGAAGCGGAAGTCCAAAAAACCCCTTATATGTGTGTGATCGGGGATAAAGAAATGCAAGCCTCCCAAGTCGCCGTGCGTCAGCGCGGCCGCAAGGATTTAGGCTGTATGTCTGTGGATACCTTAATTCAAACTTTGCGCCAGTCAATTGACTCGCGCGAGAATGCTTAACCCTGGGAGGGTGATTGTCTAGCGCAGCCAGTAAGATTCGGGCCAATGCCATGATTCGAGTTCCTAAAGTCAGATTGATCGGTCCGGAAGGTGAACAGCTTGGAGTTCTCGGTTCACGCGAAGCTTTGGATAAAGCTCGTGAATTTGGTTTGGACTTAGTTGAAGTCGCAGGCAATACAAGTCCTCCGGTTTGCAAAATTTTAGATTTGGGCAAATATCTTTACGCGATTAATAAAAAAGAGAAAGAGTCGCGCAAAAAGCAGAAAGTTTTCGACGTTAAGGAAATCAAAATGACGCCGAAGATTGATGATCACGATTATGAAACTAAATTGCGTAACGCAAGACGGTTTTTGGAGCGCGGCGACAAAGTAAAGTTCACGATTTTTTTTCGCGGCCGTGAAATTATGTATCAGGACCGCGCGGTTGTTCTTATCAATAAGTTTAAAACAGATTTAGCGGATTTAGCCGAGCTCGAACGCAACGACGGACTCGAGGGAAAGCAAATCCATATGTATTTTCAGCCATCCCGGAATAAGCAGCTCAAAAAAACCGCAGACGCGGAAGGGCAGGCACCGGAGGCCATAACAACGAAGGACGGGGATCATGCCCAAACTTAAAACAAAGAAATCGATCAGCAAACGGTTTCGCGTTACAAAAAACAAAAAAATTATTGCGAATCGCGCGAACCGCCGCCATTTAATGGCTGATAAATCGCCGAAAAAACGCAGACAGTTGCGCCGCCCGCTTAACGCTAGCGTGAGTGCGAATATTCTTAACATGAAAAAAGCGATGCCGTACGGGCAGTAAGTATTCAATTTAGCTCTGGGCTTCGCCCAACCGCGCGGAAATATTTTAGCTCTGCGCTGAGCGCAACCGCAAACGAAAAGCAACTGTATAGAAAGTAGGAGTTTTAAAAAATGCCACGTTCAACAAATAATCCCGCATCACGCAACCGCCGCCGCAAGGTTCTTAAGCGCGCTAAAGGTTTTTACCAGGGCCGCAGCCGCCTTTTTCGTACGGCGCAGGAAACTGTCATTCGCGCGATGGCGTTCGCGACACGCGACCGTAAAGTTCGTAAGCGTGAATTCCGCCAGCTTTGGCAGACCCGTATCAATGCGGCTTGCCGTTTGAATGGAATTTCCTATTCGAAATTTATCGCTCAGCTGAAGAAAGCAAATATTGAACTCGACCGTAAGTCTCTCGCTGAAATTGCAGCGCGCGATGCCAAGGGTTTCGAACAAATCGTCAAATTCGCCGGTCAGGCCTAACAAATGTTTGGGCTCTGCGCTGCGCGTAACCGCAGCGAGAGAGCCTGATCGCGTTCTATGATCGCTGATCACATTTCTCAAATTCGAACCGAAGCCGAACAGGCGCTCAAGCAAATTCAAAATCCCGCTCAGGCGGAAGCTTTTCGTGTCCAGTTTTTGGGCAAGAAAAGCCGCCTGAACGGGCTTTTTTCTTTATTAAAAGATGTGTCTGTTGCAGAGAAATCCGTTGCGGGAGCCTTGATTAATACTCTCAAAGTTTGGCTGCAGGAGTCGGCTGAGCAATTGCAGTCTCGTTTCGGCGATCAAGCCGGCAGCGCTGCCTTTTTTGATTCAACACTTCCCGGGATTTTGCCGGCGCGCGGGTCTGTTCATCTTTTGTCACAAACCGTCGAAGAAGTTGTTTCTATTTTTGAACGCATGGGGTTTGATATTGCGGAAGGTCCTGAAATTGAAAATACTTTTCATAATTTCACAGCTTTAAACGTGCCCGAAGATCATCCGGCGCGCGACTCCAACGATACGTTTTACACCGAGCAGGGTAATTTACTGCGTACCCAGACATCCACGGTGCAAATCCGTTATATGCAAAAGCATAAACCGCCTTTTCGCATGGTGGCGCCGGGACGCGTTTACAGGCCGGACACGGTTGACGCCAGCCATTCGTTTATGTTCCATCAGATTGAAGGGTTGCTGGTTGACTCCAAAGTAACTTTCGCCGAACTGAAGGGCGTTCTTAATTTATTTTTGAAAGAACTATTCGGCAGTCAGGTGAAAATGCGTTTTCGTCCGCATTTTTTCCCTTTTACAGAACCAAGCGTTGAAGTCGATATCGAGTGGAAAAATAAAGGCTGGCTTGAAGTTTTAGGCGCCGGTTTAGTGGATCCAAATGTGTTTAGTGCGGTGGGATATGATCCGCAGCTTACAAAAGGTTTTGCTTTTGGTATGGGCGTGGAGCGCATCGCGATGCTGCGCCACGGCATTCCGGATATCCGGCTTTTTTATGAAAATGACTTGCGTTTCTTGAGGCAATTCTGATGAGTCCCGTTAGAAACTTAAACAACGGGGATTTATTGGTTGTGCTTCTATTTGCGGCAAGTATGATGAGTTTATCTTTTTATATTTGTACGGGGAGTTTCTAACGGGATGAAAATCAGCACTGATTGGCTAAAAGATTTTGTCGATTTGAAGCCGCCCATCCCGGATCACGCGCTGGCTCTAACAGAAGCGGGATTGGAAGTTGAAGCAATTGAAAAGTCAGCGTCAGGCGATACTGTTTTTCAAGTTGAAGTTACGACGAATCGTCCCGATTGGCTGAGCCATTGGGGCGTGGCCCGCGAATTATCCGCCATTCACGGGAGCTCGCTTGCCAAGCCGAAGATTGCGGATGAAAAGAAAATTTCTCGCACGCCTCCTCCGGGCTGGAAAATTATTTCCAAAGATTTAGAAGCTTGCTCTTATTACACCGGTGTTTTGATCGAGGGAATTTCAGAACGCAAGATTCCCGAATTTATTCAGCGACGTTTAGAAAGCTGCGGATTGCGTTCCATTAACTTAATTGTTGATATCACAAATTATGTTCTCTTGGAATTAGGGCAGCCTTTGCATGCTTTTGACGCAGATGTTCTTGCCGGTCAACAAATCGTGGTGCGCCGTGCCCGTAAGGATGAAAAGTTGACAGCCATTTCCGGCGCAGTTTTAAATCTGGCCGAGCAGGACTTGGTGATTGCCGATTCCGAAAAAGCTTTGGCGCTTGCCGGCGTGATGGGTGGGAAAGACTCCGAGATAACGACAAATTCGCGGAATGTTTTTCTTGAAGCGGCGCATTTTCAACCGCGCATGGTGCGTGATTCCGCGCGCCGGCATCAATTAAGCACGGACTCAAGTTATCGTTTTGAGCGCCGCGTCGATCCTTTTTTGGTTGATTTAGCAAGGCTAAGGGCGTTATATCTGATTCAAGAATACGCGAAACCGCGGCATGTCAGCGGCGTGATTCAGGCGGGACAAAAACCCAATCCCGTGCTGACAACTTTGCATTTGTCCGAAGATTTCGTGAATTCGACTTTAGGCAGTGAAATTAAAACCAATCAAATTTCATCCGCACTTAACCGACTTGGCCTGGATGTAAAAACAGTTTCACCTAAAACTTGGAAGGTTGCGATTCCTTCTTTTCGTGCTGATTTGACGCGTCCTATCGATTTAGTTGAAGAGGTCGCAAGACTTTATGGTTTTAGCAATATTCAGGAAAAGCTGCCGATTTTGATTCCGGGCGCGGTTTCTATCCGGCCTGAACGTTTGATTCAAAAGCATTTGCGCGAGATTATGGTCGGCGCGGGCTTTAATGAAACCGTGACCTTTAGTTTGATTTCCGGTCAAGGTTTGAGTGAAGATAATTTAGCTAGTATGGTGCGATTAAAAAATCCCTTACAGGCCGGCTTGGAATGGATGCGCCCCGCTTTGCTGCCAAGCTTGCTGCAAGTCGTTCATAATAATCTGCGGCATGGCGCGGATGAAATTGCGCTTTTTGAAATCGCGAATGTCTATCAACGCGAAGGCAAAGAAGTCACTGAAGAAAAATCAATCGGGTTTGTTTTGACAGGCAAGGTTCAGTCCGGAAAATGGCTCGATAAAGCGCGGGAAGCTTCTTATTTTGATTTAAAAGGATTGATGCAGAGAATTTTTTTGAAAGCCGGAATAACCGGCGTAAGCTGGGAAAAGGAAGACGTCTTAGGTTTAATGCCGTCAGTGAGTGAGAAAATTAGGGCGGGTAAAAAAGAGATTGGCTATGCGGGCCAAGTTTCGCCGGCTTGGATGAAAATTTGGGATATTCAGGTGCCGGTATTCTACGGCGAGATTCGGATTGCCGCGCTTACTGCGGACATGAGCAGAAAAGTTTATAAGGATATTCCAAAGTATCCGGCGATGGAACGTGATTTATCCATGATGGTTCCAGAACAGGTTTATTGCGGACAGGTGATTCAAGATATTCAAAGCGCGGGTGGTCAATTGGTTCAAGACATCCAGCTTTTCGATCTTTTTCAAGGCGGACGTATTCCTAAGGGATACAAAAATTTTTCATACCGCTTAACTTACATTTCTCCGGAGCGGACTTTAACCGCGGAAGAGATTGATGCTTTGCATTCAAAAATTGCCCAGATTCTCGCCACAAAGTACCAGGCGCAATTCCAATCCCACTGACGATTCAATAAAGAATGGCTACGCCTGACGACCTCTTCGAAGCTAAGCCCGAACCGCTTGATCTTGCCAGTATGCCGCTTGCGGCACGCATGCGACCAAGAAACCTCGATGAAGTTGCGGGGCAAAACCATTTGCTCGGTTCTAACGGTCCTTTGCGCCGTTTAATTGAAAAGGATGAAATCCGTTCTTTGGTTTTCTTCGGCCCGCCTGGAACAGGAAAGACAACCCTGGCCCGGATCATTGCGGCTCAGACGAAATCGAGGTTTGTTGAGGTTCAGGCTGCCCACACATTAATCGCAGAGCTAAAAAAAATCAGGGAAGAAGCCATCCGATACCGCCGTAGTCAGAAACAAAAAACGCTTTTGTTTGCGGATGAATTTCATCGTTTCAATCAAGGGTTGCAGGACTTTTTTGTGCCGGATATTGAAAACGGCAATCTGACTTTAATCGCTGCAACCATTCATAATCCGCTTTTTGCGATTCATAAAGCTATTGTGTCGCGGTCGATGCTTTGTGAAATGAAACTCTTGGGGCCTGAGGATCTGAAAAAAATTCTTCGGAACGCGATTGCCGATCCCGAGCGCGGATTCGGAAAAATATCGGTAGCGGTTGATGAGGCAGCGCTTGATTTTATCGTTTCGCTTTCGGTCGGTGACGCGCGCAAGGCTTTGACAACTTTGGAATGGGCTGTGCTTTCCGCCCAGCCCGGTCAAAATAATAAAATTTTTATCACCGAAGAGATTATTCGCCGGCTGCCAACGGGGCAATCGCTTGCTTATGATCGCGGCGGCGACGCGCATTACGATACGATTAGCGCGTTTATCAAAAGTATGCGTGCGGGTGACGCAGACGGAGCTTTACATTGGCTGGCGATCATGATCGAAGCGGGGGAAGATCCGCTTTTTATTCTCCGGCGCATGATTATTTTTGCCAGTGAAGATGTTGGTAATGCCGATCCGCGGGCTCTTTTGATGACGGTGAGTGCCCTGCGTGCCTTTGAAGTCATAGGCCTCCCAGAAGGGCGTATTACGCTCAGTCAGGTGGTTTTATACCTTTCACTGACGAAGAAAGATAAGACCGCCTATAACAAAATAAACGCGGCATTGGCCGAATTAAAAAACTCCGGTCCACGTGCTATACCAGACCATCTCAAGAACTATCCTACCCACGGCGTCGAGCCGTAACTGTAATTTTTTTCTCTGAGGCTGCGCCCAACGGGCTTATCCCATAAAAGGCTATACAGCGCTATAAATGCTAGTAATTACTATATAAAGTATAATATTTTATCTAAAATAATTTATTAAGGTGCTATTGACAATACTAAGTTTAAAAGTTAACTTTCTGATAGAAGAGATAAGATGCAGTAACGGAGGATATATGAATCGGAATGGAATTATAAAGCAAATGCGGAAAGCGGATCCCCGAATGCCGTTTGGGGTGCAAATACAAGAGATGTTAACAGGGTATCTTTCGCCACAGCTTCATAAAAATCTGCGTTTGCTTTCAAGCGCGCGGAAAAGGAAAGCGCAGCCATGAGTAAATTTCAATTTCATACGCGTGAAATCGGCTCGGTATCCATTTTCGACTTAATGGGAAGCGCTGTAGATCAGTCCGATGACATTCAGGACGTTGCATGGCGCATGCAAAAAAATATTCGACGCCATCGACTTCAGCGTGTGATATTGAATATGAAAGGCGTCGAAAGCATGGATGCCGTTGGTATGCGTAAAATTCTTGCCGCTTGCATCCGGCCTAAGCAAAGCATTATTTATGGGGCGGCGCATGAATTACTGAAAGTTATCGCTGATAATCATTTATCGCAGAATATCGGTATTTGTTCCAACGAAAAAGAAGTTGCCGAACAAATGGGGACTTTTTTATTCGACAAAGATGAATCAAAAAAAGTCATCAAAGACGCGTTGGATCCCGCTCGCCGCGGTCCCGGCGGTGAAATCGAACGCCGTCGCAGTCATCGTATGCATGTGGCTTTGCCGATGGAAATCAAAGTGTTTATCGTGGACCAGCAGCCGATTGTCACCACATCGCTTGCGACCAATATCAGTGAAGGCGGACTTTTCGCGGAATATCTGGATTTGGATGCTGCGGAAAAAATCGAGTCGATTGACGCACTGACGGGTAAGAAGGTTCAAATCCATATTTTTCCTAGTGCCCATTTTCCCGGTGAGTTTGATGTCATGGGAATCATCCGCCGCAAAGAAGTCCGGGGGAAACAGTTAGGCGTCGGTATCGAATTTATCGCTTAACGGTATCATTTTCGTTCTGGCTTAGCCCAACCACGATAAGCAATCCTTTTTTTTTCCTCAATCCTTTTTGCCCGTTGACAAGCTGACCACGCTCTATACAATCATCCTCTCTTAATTCATTTCTATTTCATTTTTAGGCTTTTACATGAATCGCGATAAAGACATTAAATTTCCCGAAAAGAAAGTAGATTCCGGCTGGAAAGAGCAAATCACAAAAGACAAGATTGCGGCGCCGGTCCCCGGGGCCGCGCCGGCGTCCGCGGGTGATAAGGCAACTTCACCGGCTTTTATGAATTTTTTGAAGTCGTTGGCTACCCAAGCACTTATGAGTTTAGGTGAAATACCCAATCCTATGACCGGGCAAAGTGAAATCGATCTTGCTACCGCAAAAGAGATGATTGATATTCTGACCATGCTTAAACAAAAAACAGCGGGGAATTGTTCCGCGGAAGAAAATGCAATTTTTAATTCGTTTCTGCCCGAGCTTCAGCTGAAGTTTTCAAATCAAGCCTGACCATGAAAATTGGAACACTGCTTCGAATTTTGGTAAGTGTTGCGGCGTTAATCCTGATTCCGTGGTTTTTACGCGGCAAATTGGGCGAAGCATTTCATATTTTAAGCACGGAAGTAAAACTACCTTATTTTTTAATCGCCGCAGCCATTTATTTTTTTAGCATTATTGTGCTGGCCTGGCGCCTCCATATTTCACTCGCTGTTAAAAATGCCGGCGGAAGTTTTATGAATACCGTTTATGTTTCATTTATGGGTATTTTTTTTAATCTTTTTTTACCGTCTGCGATCGGCGGTGATGCCGTAAAAGCGGTTTACCTTTCGAAAAACGCGCGCAATAAAGCGGATATTTTTTCCAGTCTTGTGGTTGACCGATTGTCCGGTTTTTGCATAGTGATGTTTATGGCATTCTTCTCATCCGCTTCTATGCGCGAGTCCTGGAATTCCGTGCCTGCATGGATGAGTTGGGCAGGGCTGGGACTTTTGGTCTGCGG